>JAFASF010000085.1 GCA_019244745.1 Solirubrobacterales bacterium
GGCGGATTCAGCGGCGGCGCGCCGGAATAGCGCCACCGCGAGCTGGCTGCGCCCGCGGCGCCTGACTAAAATCGGTGGCTCCGGCCGCGCTCCCGGGCTTAGGGACGCTGGGATCGTGGCACGGAAGACGACGAGGGAAGGCGGCCCCATGAAGATTTGTCTAAAGACGGCGCGGTCGCGAAGGCGGTTGCTCATCGCTACTGTGACCGCCGTGCTCCTGGCCGGTTGCGGGAGCAGCAGCAGCAGTTCATCCTCCTCGGGCGGATCGGCGAGCTCGTCCTCGTCAGCCAGCTCGGGCGGTTCGTCCTCGTCGGCCGGCGCGACGGCGACGGCGACGGGGTCGTCCTCGCAGGCTGGCGGCAGCTACACCTTGTCGTCGAGCGTGCAGGCCCTGACGATCGACAATGACGCCGGCAGCCTCCGAGTCACCCTTACGCAGGGGTCATCGCCGATCCAAGTTGTGCAGCGGCCCAGCGGCGATGCCAGCGCCAAGCGCAGCGTGGCTGGGTCGAGCGCCACGATCGTCTCCCGTTGTCCCGGTGGCTTCAATCTCGGTGGCTGCCACATGGACTACGACGTGATGCTGCCGGCAACCATCGCGCTGAACGTAAAGGGCAGCGCTGGGGAGGTGAGCTTGCAGGGTGGACCCGCCAAGGTGGATATCCATACCAGCGCCGCGAAGGTGAGCGGCACCGGGCTTGCCCGCGGGTCATACACCGTGGCCACCGACGCAGGGTCGGTGAATCTCGGCTTCTCCTCGGCGCCCACCCTGGCCAAGGTCACGACCCAGGCCGGCGACATCAAGGTCACCGTGCCCGGCAACGCCTCCTACCGCGTCACGGCGGATTCTCAGGTCGGCGACACAAAGGCCGCGGTGACCAACGACCCCACAGCGAGCAACGTCATCGATCTCCACGCGCAAGTCGGCGACATTGAGGTCCGCAACGGTTAGTCGCTTGGCCATATGCGCCTGAGGCTGGCAGCCCGGACGCTGTTACGTTGTCCACGCGCACCGTCACGTGGCAGCGGGAGATAAGGTATCCCCCTGGCTGGCACGGGCGACACCTGGCGCGCCCGCAGCTAACACCTTGATAGCGGACGTCACGGGGGCGGTGCCAACACATAGTCGTGGTAAGTGGGGTGAACTCAAGCAGCCCCCCAGCGCCGCGCAAAGGCTGGTCGACAAGTACTCGCCGATCGTGATGACGAGGGCACAGAAGGACGGCTTCTGTGACTCCTCCGAAGAGCAGTAGTGGCCCCCGACGACGGTGGATACGGTGCTCGGCAATCTTCGGGTCAGGCTGCTGAGGCTGGCTCGCGGCCGTATGCAGTTGGTCACCCGCGCTCCCACCACGGCCGATCTGGCCGGAGAGGGCGGCAACTACTACGTCGATCTGTCGGGCGACCCGCTGGATCCGGCCTGCACGTACGCGAGGGACTTCGCGGCCATCCGGCGGGCCGGGCGGGCGCCGGCGGTGGCCTGTGCCCACATCGCGCGCCAGCCTGACATCTTCGAGCTGGCCGTGGAGTACTGGTTCTACTACTACTTCAACCAGTTCAACGACCTGCACGAGGGCGACTGGGAGGGCATGCAGATCGCGTTCGACGCGACTACGCCCGCGCAGGCCCTGTCGGGGGACCCCCACGAGATCGTGCTCTTCCAGCACGCGGGGGGCGGCGAGCACGCCAACTGGCACGATGCCTAGGTACAGCTCGAGGGCAGTCACCCGGTGGTGTACTCGGCCGCCGGGACGCAGCCCACCTTCTACAGCTCGGCATTGTGGCTGGACAACGGCCAGAACGGCTCGGGGGTGGGCTGCGACCACACCACCAAGCCGCTGATCACCACTCGTCGGCGCCCGATCGTGCTGCCCAACGTGCCGCCGAGCACCGGGCCGTTTGGGTGGCTGAGCTTCCGCGGCCACTGGGCCAGCGCGAGGCCGGCTTCAACAATGGGCCGACGGGGCCCAACACCAAGACGGTGTGGCGCGAGCCGTTCACGGTCATGGACGGCACCCGCGCCGACAGCCCTCGCGTCCGGGCGGGACGCTGTTCGGGGCCGTCGACGTCCAGGGGTTTCCGGGGCGCCGTGGCGAAGGTGTCGGAGTTCATCAATCTGGCCGCGAAGACGCGGACGGGCGCGATCGCGATCGTCGCCGTGCTTCTCCTGCTGGTGCTGATTCCGGTGTCGGCGACGCGGTGGCGCCCCGTGGCTGTGGAGCCCCTGCGGCGACCCCGGACGGTGGGGCAACTGCTCCTGGCCACCGACCGTCTGTGTCGCGTCGTCGGGCTGGTAGGGGTGGCGGTCACCTGCCTGGCGCTGGTCGCTGCGTGCGAGGCTCTGGAGGTGCTCGTGCGACACGCGTTCGGGGTCGGCGCGTCGCAGCTGTCGTTCTCGATGGGGGCGGCGCGATCGGAATCAGCTCCGGGTCAGCGTTGGCCGGGAGATCGCCACGTTGGTCTCCCGCGCCGCGGTGGTCGCGTCGATGCGCGAGATCGAACGCACCGGAAGGGTGGGCTACGTCGCCGTGTGGCGGGCCGTGGGGCGGCGCCTGTGGCGGCTGATCGTCGCGCCCCTCGTGGCGACCGCCGGTATGCTGTTGCTGTTCGTGACCGTGATCGGCATCCCGTTCGCGATCCGCAAACTCATCGATTGGACCTTCCCCGAGCAGGAGATCCTCTTCGAGTACCGCTCGCTACGAAGGTCGTTTGGGGCCAGCAGCGCGTCGTGCCCGGTCACCGGTGGCGGATCGTGTTCATGGTGGTGATGCTGTGGTGATCAGCCAGGCTCCGACCGCGCTGCTGGGCGCCGCGCTGCTGTTCACCTTGATCGACGGAACGCCTTGGAGCTGTTGGGATCGGCGGTGTTCATGCTGATCGCCCGTATGTCGGGGCCGCGCGGACGCTGCTGCACCTCGACCTCGCGGAGCGCAGGGCCACCGGAGTCGAGCCACCAGGAAGCCGTCGCCGCTGCGGCGGCTGCTGACCGTGCCGGTGCACGCCTTCAGGCCTGCGCGGCTGCGCGAGGCGAGGTGAGACCCCGCCCCGCGGCTGCGCTCGATCACGGCGGCGGCGAAATCACCTGGGGCGCGGCCGGTGGCGATTCGGGCGAGCGTGGTGCCCCAGGCGGTGGGGCGTAGCTAGGCGGCGACTTTCAGCTTGCCGGGTACGGAGGCGCAGCGGAGCGTTGGATCTGTTGCAGCGGGAGTTTCCGTCGCAGATCGGGATATCGACACGATCGTGTTTCATGTCTCGCGGGGCGCGCTTGATGCGCCGGACGGGCGGCGGCGGTCGAGCCGTTGTTGGCCCGGCCGAACGCGCGGACAGCCGCGCCCCCTACGGCTGACCAACAGCGCTCGCTCGTCTGGACCGGCCAAGGTGCCGCGTTGCTCGAACCACTCCTCTAGCACCTGCGCACCGTTGAGCGGCACCTCCCGGATCTCGCCTTCTCCTCCGCGCCCAGCCTGGCCAAGGTCATGACCGAGGCCGGGAGCATCGACGTCACCATGCCCGGCAACGCCTCCTACCGGGTGGAGGCATCCGCACCTATCGGCGACGAGAACGTCGCGGTGCCCAACGACTCCACGGCGACCAACGTCATCGAGCTAAGCGCACGGTCGGCAGCGTCTCGGTCCACAAGGGTTAGCACGGGGCCCGCGGGCAGTCCGTGATCGCTTGCGTGCGAAGCGCGGACATGGTTCGCGGCTCTTTGGATATGGGAAGCGCTTGGGGGCTCGCGAATGCCGGACAGCCGACCGCGGAGGCGCGCCATACTTAGCATGATCACGCTGGCTTCGGGGCTTATCACACTGCGCCTTGAACTCCCCGCCCACTTTCTGGATGGTACAAGCGAGCGGGCGGGGTTTGTGTTGCTGGTGGCGTTCCTGGCTTCGTTCTTGTTCATTCGGACGAGCGCTCGTCTGATCCGCAGTCCCAAGGTGCCGTGGTGGCCGGGGAGCGTCAAGACGGGCAGTGGGCTGCACCTGCACCATCTCGTGTGGGGCATCGTGCTCATGCTGCTGGTCGGGTTCCTCAGTTTCGCCTTCCACCAGCAGAGCCCGCGGACCGAGATCCTGGCTGCGCTGTTCGGTATCGGCGCGGGACTGACGCTGGACGAGTTCGCCCTTTGGATCCACCTGCGCGACGTGTACTGGACCGAGGAGGGGCGGGCGTCGTTTGATGCCGTGATCGTGGCCACGGTCATCGGAGGGCTGATCGTCCTCGGCGCCGTCCCCTTCGACCTGCCCAACAATGCGTCCTCGGTGGACACGTTGCTGAGTGCCATCGTCGTCGATGTTCTCCTCGCCGCGGTAACGATCATCAAGGGCAAGCGGTTGCTCGGGCTGATCGGTATCTTTATCCCGCTGGTCTCGCTGATCGGAGCGGTGCGGTTGGCGAGGCCGAAGTCGCCCTGGGCGCGGCGGTTTTACCCGCCGAACAGCCGCAGGCTGGCTCGCGCCCGGGCCCGATGGGGACGGATCGAGGCGCGTCGGCGACGGGTGGCGGATGCCATCGCCGGGGCTCAGGAGCCGTCTTCTGAACCGACCCCGACCGCCGGCGAGGCGCCCGACCGAAAGCTCGCGCGCAATGAGTGACTGGGCGATCGGTCGTTCCACTGCAGACCGCGAGGCGGCGGTGAGCACGAGCGGTGTCCGCGGCGCGGTGAACATCGTGCTGGTGGTTCTGGCGTCCGTGGCGGCGCTGGTCGGTGGCTTGGCGCTCTACGCGCGAAGCGAGATCGTCGATGCGTCTGCGTTCTCGGACCATGCCGTCCAGGCGGTGCAGCAGCCGGTGTTGCAACGCGTGATTGCGCGCGAGATCACGGTACAGGCGATCGAGCCGAGCCTCCCCGACGTCATCGCGGCCCGTCCCGTGCTCCAGTCGGCGCTACAGGTGGTGATCGGATCGGCGCTTTTTCGACCGATCATCCGCTTGGCTGCGGAGCACGGTCACCGGCTGCTGTTCGAGCGCGGTGGAGGTAACGCCGCCTTCGACATCGCTGACGCCGGGACCGTCGTCAGCTCCGCGCTGCAGTCGCTCGCCCCTAAGCTCGCGCGCTCGATCCCGCGCCGCGCCGATGCGGTTCTGTTGTCCGTGCGGCGGCGCAACTTCGCCGACACGACGCTGCGCCTCGCCGATCACGTGCGCGTGCTGGGGATCGTGCTTCCCCTGGCTGCGCTGGCGCTGTTCGCGCTCATCATCCTGACCGCGCGCGACCGCCGGACTGCCGTGGCACGGAGCGCCACCGGCGTGGCGATCACCGGTATCGCGGTCATGGTGGCGTTCGAGCTCGCGCGACGGTATGTGATCTCTCACACCTACGGCGCCAACGAGCTCACGACCGCGGATGTACGCGGGGCGGTTGGGGAGCTCTGGGATGTGTACCTGGGTGACCTGATGCCGTGGGCTCTCGGGATCACGGTTGGGGCCTTGCTGGTCGCTGCCGCGGCCAGGTCCGTGCTTGCGCCCTATTCGCCCGTAGCGAACTTGAAGCGGGTGCTAGCCCTGGCTCGGCGGGGCGGCTCCAATCGGGCGCGCGGGGTGCGGGGCGCGCTCATCCTGGCATTCGGGATCTTCGCGATCCTGCGTCCCACCCTGGCGTTCGAGGTCCTGGCGGTGGTCGGTGGCTGCGTTCTGGTCTACGTGGGGGTCGGGGAGCTGCTGACTGCCACCGCTCCGGCGCGCCCCCCGGTTCGCCCCGCCCGCCGCGCCCCCCGGCGCCGCGCAGTCACGGTGGTGGCGTTGGGCACTGTCCTGATCGGCGGGATCGCTGCGGGCTTCCTCTTGACCGGGGAGACCGCGAAGGTTCGCGCAAGTTCGATCGCGACGTGCAACGGATATCCGCAGCTGTGCGCCCGGCGACTCGATGAGGTGGTGTTCGCGGGAACGCACAACTCGATGTCGGCCGCGGACTCGCGGGGGTGGCTGATCGCAAATCAGGATCGCACCATTCACCAACAGCTCCAGGATGGCATCAGGCTGTTCAAGATCTCCACCCACTACGCCGTCGAGGACTCGGCCGGAGGGGTGCACACCGACATCGCCGCGGCCGGCCTGCGCCTGAATCGGGTGGCGGCCAAGCTCTCGCCGGCCGCGCGCGCAGCGCTGCAGCGCCTCAGTCGCGCGCTCAGCGCCGGCTCGTTTGAGAACCGCAAGCGCGACATCTGGTTGTGTCACACCCTCTGTGAGCTCGGCGCCACCCGCATGGTCGACTTCCTGGCCACGATCCGCAGCTTCCTGGAGCGCAACCCCGACCAGGTAATCATCCTCTTCGACGAGGATTATGCGGCAGAGCCAGACCTACAGAGCGCCTTCCAGCGCGCGGGGCTGTTTCGCTACCTCGACACCCTGGAGTCGGGACAGCCCCTTCCCACCCTGGAAGCGCTGATCCGCTCGCGACACAACGTGCTCGTGTTCGCGCAAAAGGAAACCAGCGGCAAATACCCCTGGGACATGAACGGCTTCCAATGGATCCAGGACACCCCGCTGGGCGCCCAAAAGCCAGCCCAGTTCACCTGCCGTCTATATCGCGGCCAACCGAGCAACCCCCTGCTCATGATGAACGACTGGACCGACATCTTCCCCCCGCGCCTGAGCCCGAACCTGCCGCTGGTCAAACGCGCCTTCATCCTGGCGCGAGCGCGCCAATGCATCGCACAACGCGGACGCATCCCCAACCTAATCCTCACCGACTACTACAACCGCGGAGACGTGGTCGGAGCGGTGGCCGAGCTCAACGGCGTCGCCGGCGAGCGACCCGCGCCCATAGCCCCCTGGTCCTAGCGACACGTCGCCCTCGCGGGGACAGGAACGCCTGACCCCACGCCCGAGCGGGTCGGGCGCGCACGTCCCCTGGCCGGAGCGGTCGCGGGACCGGGACGCACCCCCACGGTAGCGGGGGCGGTCAGCGCGGTCGGTGAGACCATCAAGGAAGTGAGGGCGCGCACGGGCGTCCCGTGCGTGGCCGCGGCGGTCATCCAAGGCGACGGGGTGCGTTCTCGGTCTTTCCGCGGGCGGTGGATGGTCTCGCTCCCGAGCGGAGAATCGTCGGGTCGGAGCCTCCTCGAGACCCGGCTGGCTCACACGATGCCGGCCGACCAGTAGCGCCCGGGCCCGAATCATCCCCCGGATCGGATCGGCCACCCGGCCGATGACATCGCGGCGGCGGGCGCGCAGTATCGGCACCCTCAACAGCACCAACCTATCGGGGGAGCCGAGATGACGCCCGTCCCAACCACCGCGAGTTCGCCGACAATCGATCAGCCGCGGTCAACCGCGGCGTCCCTGCTGAGGCTGTGCGTCGCCCGCCTCGCGCCCCGCCTCGGCTGGGCTTGGCCCATCTGGCACTGTTGACACTCGCGTTGGTCGCGGTCGGCGTGTGAGCGTTGCGAGGCGCTTTTGTGCGCGGGGCGCTCATCCGGCAATACGGAGGCGGCGTTGCGGTAATAGACTCTCACGATCGGTCTGCGCGCGCACACCGTTCTGGGCCC
>JAFASF010000160.1 GCA_019244745.1 Solirubrobacterales bacterium
AGAGCGCGGACTACCGCGCCGCCGACCGCGAGCCGTGTCGCCGGTGCATCAGACAAGTCGACGCCGCAGATCTCGGCTACGTGTGCGCCGAACCGAACCGCAGTCGCGCCACTATCAAGAAGGCATGCCTGAGGCGCGATGTCGAGACCTTCCACGATGACGTCGACGATGGGACGGGCCCGAACCGTGTGCGTGCCCGGATCGGGAAGCTCTCGGAAGCTGAACCTCACAGAGGCGCTAGCCCAGTCGTGGCAAGCTCGTCGTCTGGTACTCGAAACATGCTGTCGGCCTTCTGTCCGTGCCGGCTGAGCCATCCGACGAGCTCCTGCGGAGATTCACTCGCGTGCATAACGTCGTCATCCTTGATCGCAACCCATTTGCCGGCGAGGGGGCGCAGGCGGTCAGCCAGACGCTCGGGGGTGTCGACCGACTGCCGGTGGGCAGAGGCGGAACGCGGACCTGAGGTCTTGGCAGGCCGCCGGCCCGCTGAGAACCCGAGGCGGATAAGCGTGCGCCTTGCCTGATGGGTTGTGAAGTCGGCTCGATCAAGGCCAGTGAGCTCGCCCACGACCTGCTTTGGCGGAAATCGTCGTGTCCCGACGACTACAAAGTGGCTTCTGATCGGCTCCGGATCGACTCCCCGCATGGCACGAACGACGTCGCTGCGGCGCAGAACAAACGGATGGCCCGCGATCTTCACTTGCCGCACTACGGTCTTCTCTGCCATGGTTTCTCCGAACCGGTTTCTCTGAGAGATCTCTCTAGAGCATAACGTCCACGGCCTACGGTCGAGGCCTACGTGACATCGTGAGGCCTTTCCTTTTCGCGACCGTCCCGGGTTTGACGTCGTTCGGCTAAGGCAGGGGAAGGAGGGCGTGAGGTTTGCGCGCATGGCGCCGGGATAGCTCGTTCCCTTACCGGCTCAGTGATGGCACTGGCGATGAGTCCCCCGCGCGGGCGGCGTGACCGTACTCGGCTACGGCGGCGGCGAGGAAGCGGAGCGTGAAGTCCTCGGCAAGCTTGCGAGAGTCGCAGAACGCGATCGGGACCTTTGGGTAGCGGACCTGTAGCCGAGCGGTGAGCTCCGCGAGCCAACCCGGCTGGACGCGCGGTGCAGCCAGCAGCTGTGAGTAGCGAGCCTCAACCACCACGACGGCGGCGGGAAGACTCGACAGGTCTGCCAGGGCGTAGGCCAGCGATCCGTCAACGAGCGACTTGATGAGGTCCTCGAGTGTCTTGCGCTCGACAGCGGCCAGCAGTCGTTCCCCGGTGCGGATGGCATAGTCGCCGCATGGCAGCGCGGTGCGCACCAATTCCACACCTGGCTTCGCGAATCGGTAGGCGTATCGCTCCCGACTGTCGACGTCAATCGAAAGCGTGTGCATCCCGGAAGCTCGGCGCATCGGCGCCCGCTGCCCTGGACGGGCACGTCGGGCCGTGCGAGCCGTTTGCCAGAAGATCATGGGTCGCCCGTTCTTGCGGTTGGCAAGTGGCTCCGTGAAGATGAATTGGGAGCGGTTGTTGCGCGCCCGCTCGAGCGTCAGATCGATCGCTGGGCCGCGCCGCGCGCAATGACGGACAGGCACTTCTTCCTCGATCCGGGCGTCTGTTGGCCACACGTCGAGCGGGTGGCAATAGACCCTGGCGGTCGACGGCCATCGGTCTTTGGCCTTGAGTCCAATCCCGCCCTCAAGCGGGATGCGCAGTAGGTAGGGCAGGGTGCTCTCCGGGTCAGGATTACGCGCGACGATGAACGTTCCGCGTCCTTCTGCCATGGCGGCAGCCTAGTGACCACGCCGGATCGCACCGCAGAAAACGTCAACGCCCAGATGGGGCAGAGGCTCAAATGCTTTCCCGATCGGCGCGACACGAGCCTGCCCGTCCGAGCCCAGGTCCTGGCGAGCCGCACGCCGGCGCCGAGCCGTATCGGGTGCACGCTCAGGCACCGGCGATCGTGTCCCGTACCGGGGCGACCGTGGCCACCGGACGATCGCGCACGGAGGGCGTGAGTCCGGTCTCAGCCGGGGCTTCGCGGCATATCTCCCAATGTGGTCTCGGGCTCTCGCGGCGGAATGGTCCGAGAAGCCTTTTGCTGCGGGGTGTAGCGGTTGAGTTGAGCCGCGGAGTGCGTTCGAGGGCCTCCTCCTAGTCAACCTCGACGTCGCTGCGAGCATTTCAGAGCCGAAGGGGGAGGACTTCGCCGTGCCGGGACCTCTTGTCCTTTATGCAACGTGGGCTCGAGGACGATCCCATCCACCGGTTCGCGCTCGAGTTGCTGGGTACGGGATCGATGCTCAGCGACCTCGTCTGGAACCTCGTCGAAGCTTTGCCGGACGACGCGTACCCAGGGGAGGAACCCGCTGCCGTCGTCGTCGAGATGCTGTGCGGGACGATCGCGACGGCGCTGACGTCCGTCGATCCGCAAGACGTGCGGCGCGCGACGGAACTCATCGATCGGGCGCGGGCGCGAGCTCTTGAGCACCTCGAGCTGGCGTGCGATCTCTCCCGTCGCATCCACGGTGACGACGCGGGCATAGGTCGCACGTATGGCTAAGGCTCGGCGGCGTACGGCGCCGCGCCGCGAGGTTCGAACGACTGGCGAATTTGAGCGCTGGCTGGGCGGCCTGGATGCTGAGCGGAAGGCCGCGGTCGCGGGCGCGATCGGCCGGATTGCCCACGTCGGGCCGACGCTTGGACGTCCACATGCGGACGTCATCCATGGATCTCGCGTACGGAAGTTGAAGGAGGCGCGTGTCGACCGCGGTGTGAGACTGTTGTTCGCGTTTGACTCCAACCGAAACCCGGTGATGCTCCTCGGTGGCGATAAGACGGGCAAGTGGACCCGCTGGTACCCGCAGAAGGTTCGGCTCGCGGAA
Organism: Solirubrobacterales bacterium; assembly: GCA_019244745.1. Lineage (GTDB taxonomy): Bacteria > Actinomycetota > Thermoleophilia > Solirubrobacterales > Solirubrobacteraceae > Palsa-465. The sequence continues at coordinate 2,877 of JAFASF010000160.1, forward strand.
CGCCTCTACCTCGATCATGAGCGAAGCATTGGAAAGGAGGCTCAGTGCCTGACGCAACGAGGAGTTGGAAGGACGTCCTCGCAGATGAGCCGGTGAACAGGATGCGAGCCAAGCTCTACGAACGGCTGATGGAGGCGCAAGAGCGCATCGCGCATGCCCGCTACAAGCACGGCGTCGAGGACGCCGTCGTTCAGGCCGCGCTCGACACGGCCGACGAACGGCTGTCGGAAGACGAGCGGCGGGACGATCTCTACCTCTCGGCGCTGGCGCGTTACGTTGAAGCGCTCGGGGGCCGGCTGGAGGTGCGGGCGGTGTTCGGTGACGAGGCGATTGTCGTCCGGCGCGAGCCCGATGAACGATGACGGCACAACCCAGTATGGAGCAAGGAGGAGGGCGGCTGGCGCCTCGGGCTTGGCGATCAGCTCAATGCCTTGGCAGGTGGTGCCGCGACGTCACGCATCAAAATCCGATGCGGCCGCGTGCTCGGCACGGGGGTCGACCCCAGGGTCGTTCAGATCGATGATCAGGAGGTCCCCGTCCATGCGAGCAGGACGCCGGACCGATCTGGAGGTATCTATTTCGTAATAGTTGACAAAGGCGCCGACCGAGATCAACCACGTGGCGTGATTCTCGACCGGAGCACGCACTTGGTAGGAATGCTCAACGAAGCTGTCGACTTTGCGCAGGGCGACCAACCGGGCATCCGAGTCATAGAGCAGCTCGACGGCGTCTGGACTGTCGAGGGCTTCAAACGCAGCTCTGTTGAGCGAAAGCACGCCCTTCTTCTGAATGGTCACGAACGGCTGACCCACTCGCCGCTGGCGCGTAAACGTCTCGAAAGGCATGGTCCGCATCGTATTGAATCCCGGCGCGTTGGAGCGAACCAGGCTTTGACGCGGTGCAGTGTCAGGCGACGTCTTCGGCGGCCTCGAGGAGGCCTTCTCGGGCCTCGCCAACCGCGCCCGTTCGAATCACGTTACGAGCGCGCTGATGCAGAGCGTGGCCTCCCCCGACCAGGGCCGCGGTCGGCCAGGTCACGAGGCCAAACACCGCGACCGCTCCGACAGCGGCGTAGAACACCGCGTCCTCAACCGTGGTGTCGCCAACTAACGGGAGCGAACATATCGGCTCAACGGCGCTTGCTGCAGATTCATCTGAAGCGGCCATTGGCGGAGGTTAGCGCGGGCGCCGCAATCGATGTGCACCAGGTCTCACGGCCCTGACGAGGGTCGACCCCGGGAACCGGCCGGGAACCGGGCGCGGCGGTGGCCGGCACGGACCATCCGATGTCCGACCCGGGGCGGGACGCACACGGATCAAAGCTGGGCGCGTACCGCGCCGCCCGGGTACTGCTTGCTGTGAATGTTCACGTAGTAGGCGGAGGGATCCCGCTCGATCGCCTTGATCGTGGCGGCGGTGGTTGGGACGCAACCCTTGTGATGAAGCTTGGAACCGGTTGAGAGCGGGACCACAATGGGGCCGGAGGTCCCGGCGGCGCCCCGGTGGATGTGCGAAACAGTGGCGTCGCTGAACCCGCGCAGGTGGGAGAAGCGCCAGCAAATGGTCAGATTGGCATGCAATGCGATGACGGCCGCGCCGGAGCCGTTGGGGGCGCCGGGCGGCTTCTCAGCGGTGCCGCTCAGCGCGAGGTGGTAGATCCGGCCGTGCACCCCCGTCCTCGGCCTCGAGGAGTGGCTCGAGCTGCTGCCACAGGCCGCCAAGCTGAGCGAAACCGCGGCAAGAGTAGACAGGATCAGGTGTCGAGAGATCAGATACCCCCAGCGGTCAGCTTACGCGGTCTACCCGATGCCACGAGCAGTGCCCGGGCGCGGCCGATCTGAGCGCTGAAGGTGAGCTGCCCAAATGCCTGCCGGCATGCGGGGTCTACACGCGGGGTCGCTGATTCTTCGCAACGCATAAGCTGCAAGCCCCGCGCCGGCTGTCGCTGACCCGCCTTGAGGGTGGTCTCGGGTCCGCGTGGTAGGAGGCGAACTCGACGATGAGCTGGAGAGAGACGACGTGAATGATCGGCACCGTAGTGGCGGACTGACGCGGCGCGAGCTAGTGGAGCGAGCCGCGGTCGGGGCCGGGTTGCTCGGCCTGACTGCGGCACCGGTCGCGTCTGCGATCCGCCGGCGCCGGCGCAACGTCGACGTCGTGGTGGTTGGTGCTGGCCTCTCCGGGCTGGCGGCGGCTCGCGTTCTGGCCGCCGCCGGACGCGAAGTGTTGGTGCTGGAGGCTCGCGATCGGGTTGGCGGGCGCACTCTCAACCACTCGATCGGAGGAGGGGACGT
>JAFASF010000191.1 GCA_019244745.1 Solirubrobacterales bacterium
TCCTTCTCCTCCAGGCGGCCGACTAGCGGCCAGTCACGTACAAATGCAGTCGCTGCCAACCGACATCCACCCCACGACCCCTCTACACGGCGCGACTATAACGGAGCTCGCTACACCGTCCAAGCGCCACCAAAAGCCGGTCCTCGACCCCACTGGAAGCTCAGTACATGGGGCCGATCAGATTGCAGTAGCCGGCTACTGAGGACAACGAACGCGGATCAGGCCAAGCTCTCCTCACTCTACGAGTGGGGTCACGAACCGCGCCCCACTGTGACCACCGAGAGAGAGGAGTACATGTGTCCACGACGAGGATTTCGAACCGTAACGTCGCCCAGGCCGACGACAGCCGCGGTCCCGGGATCAAGATCTACCTGGCGTTCATTCCGTGGGTGATGTTTACGCTGGTCGCTCAGCACTCGACATTGAAGTGGGCCGCCATCGCGGCGCTGGCGGTCTCAGTGGCGATCGCCTTGCCGTCGCTGCTCAAGGGCCGTCCCAAGCTGTTGGAGATCGGAGCCGTTCTTGCCTTCGCCGGCTTTACCGTGGTGGCGTTGAACGATCCCGGCGCGAGCGAGTGGGTGACTCGGTATGCGCGCGCGATCGCCGCGGCCATGCTGGCGTTGATCGCGTTTGGGTCGCTGCTGGTGGTCCCGTTCACCGAGCAGTACGCGCGCGAGTCGGTCCCGCGCCAGTTCTGGTCCTCACCCCGCTTTCAGCGGCTAAACCGGCAGCTCACCCTGATGTGGGCGCTGGTGTTCACCGCGATGGTGCCGGCTCACGTGATCGCCGGCGCGATCGACACCCCGCGCGCCAACCTGATCTTCAACTGGGCGATCCCGATCGTCCTGATCGTATGGGCGGCCAAGCGCACCGCCAAGGTCAGCGACGCACCAGCCCAGGAGGCGTGATGCAGATCGTTGCCTTCGAAGACGACGATTTCCAGTTCGGGCTGGAGGTGGCGCTCGGCGCCACCTACCGCCAGGCCGCCGACATCGGCGAGGTGCTCGCCACCGCCGGCCGGATCGAGGACGGCGACGCGGACTCGTGGGTTGAGGAATGGACCGCGACCGCGGGATCGGTGTGGTCTGCGGCCGTCGAGGCCGAAAACCAGGGACGGTGGCTCAGCGCGCTGGCTCACTTCCGGCGCGCCGCCACGTACTACGCCACCGCCATGTACCGGATCTATCACGCAAGCGAGCCCGAGCGGGAGCTGGCGCTCTGGCGCCGCCAGCGCGCCTGCTGGGAGCACGCCGTCGATCTGTTCCCGGTCCCCGGCGAACGAGTCTCGATCGCCTATGAGGACACCACCCTGCCGGGCTACTTCTTTCGCGCACCGGACTCCGATCCGGGAGAGCGCCGGCCGCTGGTGATCGTCAACAACGGCAGCGACGGCGCGACCTCGCAGATGTGGGTGCACGGCGGCGCCGCGGCCAGCGAACGCGGCTATCACTGGATGACCTTCGACGGGCCCGGCCAGCAGGCGGCGTTGTTCGAGCAAGGCCTCCCGTTTCGACCCGACTGGGAGGCCGTCCTCACCCCGGTGCTCGACGCCATGCTCGCGCGCCCCGACGTCGACCCCGACCACGTCGCGGTAATCGGGATCAGCCAGGCCGGATACTGGGTGCCCCGGGCGCTTTCGTTTGAGAACCGGTTCGCCGCTGCCATCGTCGATCCCGGCGTCATCGACGTCTCCACCTCCTGGCTTGACCCACTGCCCGAAGTGATGCGAAACCAGCTACGAGACGGCCAGCAAACGGCGTTTGACCGCGAGATGCACCTCGCGGAACTGTTCTCACCCGAGACCGCCGCCACCTTGCGGTTTCGCGGCAACCCCTACGGTGTGAACGGAAGCTCGACCTATTCGCTGTATGAGACTGTCGGTGCCTACCGCCTCGGCGAGGAGATCGAGCACATCACCACTCCGGTGCTGATCACCGACCCCGAGGGCGAGCAGTTCTGGCCCGGGCAGTCCCAACAGCTCTACGACCGGCTCAAAGGCCCCAAAGACATCGTTTGCTTCCGCTCCCAGGAGGGCGCCGGGCGCCACTGCGAGCCGCTGGCCGGCGCGCAGCGCGACACCCGAATCTTCGACTGGCTCGAGCAATACCTCGCCGACGACCACCGCGGCGTCATGGCCAGCGGGGCCAGTCCAGCCGTCAGCCGCAGGCGATGACCGCTTCTTCGCTCACCTTCCCCAATCGTCGATCCGCAATCCGCTTGCGGGAAGGGAAGCTGATGCACAAACGCACGTTTCATGTAGCGCTGGTGGCGACGCTCGCCGTCACGGCCGTGCTGGCAGGCTCGGCGCAGGCGGCACCGCCGCGCAAGCAGCTGTCCGTCGCTCCCACCAACCCCTACTGGACGCTGCTTAACGCGCAAAGCCACAAGGCCCTGCGCTTCGGTGCGCGGGTGGGAACCTGCACATTCATTCCGCGCGCCTCGTGTGTGGCGCTACAGCTTCCCGGCCAGAACCTGAGGGGAGCGTTCATACCCTTCGGGAACCTACCGGCGGCGAATCTCGCCGGCGGCTCGCTGGCGGCCTCGACCATCACGCACGTCAACTTCCGCGCCGCCAACCTCAATAAGCTCAGCTTCGTGGGCACCGGCGCCGGTGGACGCCAACTTCGCCGGCGCCCAGATGCAGAACACGGCGCTGACCTTCGCCGGCTTCACCAATGTTGACATGTGCGGCGTCGACCCGCGTAAAGCAAATCTCAACTTAGGCGCGATCGTCGGCGCCGATCTGCCGCGGCGGTGAGCTGCGCGGGATGAACCTCCGCGACTCCGACATCAACGGCACCGATCTGCGCGGCGCCGACCTGCGCGCCGCCAACCTGACCAACGCCGACGGCCGCAGCAGCGTGTTCGACACCGCCGATCTGCGCGGCCAACCTCACCGGGGCGCGCTTCTCACAAGCCGACCTCAGCGCCGCCGATCTGCGCGCGGCCAACCTCACCCGCACCAACATGACCGCACACCATCCTCTGCAACACGATCATGCCCAACGGCAGCATCGCCAACCCCACCCACGGCGCCTGCCCCGGCACCTAAAGTGGACCGAGGCAGACCCGCATGCCAACAGGACAGTCGAGGTTGCGGCGCGTGGGAGATGGGACGCGGCGGCGGATGCGAACGCAACCACCACCATCCCTGCAAGCCGCGGGTCGCGACCAACCTATAGTCCAGCGCCGAGTGTGCGCCGCCCGCGCGCAGAGACCGAAGACGCCCGCATCGATGCGGATGCCGCGGGCGGCGATCGGCGGAACACGACACAACGCCCCGCGATGACCAACGGCCAGGATGTCAAGCACGCAGTCGACCCGGTCGCGGCGCCTCGCTCGCGTCGCGTACGCGCGGCGATGTCGGTTCCCCGCGAGCTGATACGGATCGTCTACCGAGACCCCGAGCACCTTTGTGAGCGGATGACCCTGCTTGCCTCGCAAAGGTTGGCTGCACCGGCTCGCGAGTGGGTGCAGAGGACCCGAGAGGCACAGCCGCATACCGACGTTCGGGAAATCGCCGACCGCCTGGGAGTCCAGTCGGCGCGGATCGCGCGGATCGAGGGTGCGGTAGCCGGAACTCCCTTCTATGTGGCGCTGGTTCCCGGCTACATCAACTACCTCTGGCAAGAGATGCGGATGACGCTGCGGCTCGCCGCCCTCTACGGTCGCGACCCCGCGGCGCTGTCCACCGCGGCCGAGGCCCTGTCCCTACGCGGCGTCTATCCGAGCGTCCAAGCCGCCGAGGTGGGGCTGTTGGCCGTGCAGGCCGCCAGCCTGCCGCCCAAGCCCTCAAGGCGACGACCGCTACGGGTATGGATCGACAGCGTCCGCCGCCTGTTGGTGTTCGGGGGGTTCCTCTCGCCCCCAAGCGGCCGGCATCACCCTAACCTGCTGTCCCGGTGGCGTGATGCGCTCGGGCTTATAGCCGGCGCGGCGGTATGGGTAATCACCTGGTTTTTTCCCGCCACCTTCATAGCCGCGATGGCGTGGGGCTGTCACACCCACGCCCGAAGACTGTTCCGAGCCGCCGCCGACTACTACGCCGGCGAGACGACGCCGCCGAAAACCCCACGTCTGCGAGTGCCCCAATGGCGCCACCACAGCAAGCGCGAGCTCGCGCACAGCGCCGCCCTCAGCCTCTCGATCCTGATCCCGATCGGCTTCCTCGTCTACGCCACCCGAGTCAGAGACCACGTAACCTTCAACCCCATCAGCGGTCTGGGCCTCCTGGTCGCAATATCGCTCGTAGTAGCGGCCAGCCTGTACGGACGCCGGTAATTCGCGCCAGCGAACCTCGCCCCCAGCCGACAGCTCCAGGACGCCGACCTTCTCCCGCCGCTCGGTCGACTCGGCTAACGCAAGCCACTAAGACTCCCCGATCGCTCCCTCTCAACCCCGTCCACCGGCAAACGCCTCCTTTATGCCGGCCAGCGTAGACGGGTCCGGGCAGCGCGAAATGATCACACTTGTGGACGGAAACGTGATCTTTCTGACGGTGGGGCGGTCGAGCTTCAGCGGCTCTTGCTCGCAGCGAGGTAGGCGACGGCCATCCGCCGCACGGAAGCGTCTCGCACGAATGCTCGCTTGAGTTCGCCGAGGAATCGCTCGTGCTCGGCCTCGTCGAGCGCGGCAGCAATCGCGTCGCGGACGGTGGGCGCGTTGGGGTTCGGGGCGCTGTCGAGCAGCGCTTCGAAGCTAACCGGCCGCATGAGCGAGCCAGGCTCGATGTCGAATGTGGCACTCGACGTGCACGCGCTCGAAGTCGGCGGCCTCGGCGAGGCTTGTCAAATCTCGATCGTCGAAGTCCATCATCGCGGCGCGAAACGCTGGGTCTTCGAGGTCGTCGAACGTCGAGTTGACCTTCGCGACCAGGTCGGTGACCGCACCGAGGTCATAACCGCAGAAGCGTCCAGGTGGCTCGGGATACATGAGCCGGTTGATTGGCTCAAACAGCGACACTCGCCCACCTGGCCGCAGAACGCGCGCGAACGCTGCGAACGCTTTTGCCTTGTCGTCGACGTAGATGAGCACCGAGCGCGTAGTAACGACGTCGACGGAGCCGTCGGGCACTTCGGCCAGGTCCTCGGCCTTGGCCTGAATGAACCGCGTGCGGTCGAGCGCACCAAGTTCTTTAGCCGCCCGTCGGCACTGCTCGAGTAACGCTGGCGAGATGTCGGCGAAGATCACCGCACCGCCTGCCCCGACGCGGTCGAGCGCTCCGAGCCCGATCAGCCCGTCGCCAGCGCCGACATCAAGCACCGTCGCGCCATCAAGCGGTTCGGCCGCGTCCAGCACCCGATCGCGGACCCGACCGAGACGATCGAGCGCGACTACGCGCTGGCGTTCGCTGCCAGCGTCACGGCGTTCGAGCAGCCACCGCGACCAGCGGTCAGGTTTTGCGGCCACGTCGAGCAGTATCCCTGCTCCCACCCGCGCGGCGATTCCGTCCGCCTGGCCTATACGGTCACGTTTATGCCCGAAAACGTGACTCTAGCCGCAGACAGCGTGGGAGCCTATGCAGCGCCCCGGGGCTCGCGGCTTACCGCCGGGCTTCGGCGTGCTGTGGGGCCTGCGCGATCGAGACGTAATGTTGGCCTTCCCTAAAGGCGGTGCGATACAGCCGTCCAGCGCGACGCAGATTGCCAAGGAGCGGTATGTACTCGTCCTCAGACACCGGGGTAAAGGGACCCCAGGCGGGAAGCCTTGGCAGGGGGACATCAGGGAGCCTGACCCCTCGTCGGCCCAATTCTTCAAGTATTCGCTCACGAGCGATACCTCGTTGCTTGAGCAAGCTCATGGCCACGCAGGTCTGCCGCTCCCATAACAGCGCTAACAGGAGGTGAGCTTCCAGTATCTTCGCGCTGCCCAGCCCAACAGCGATCCCCTCAGCGCGGGCGATGAGCTGCTGCGCGGGCGGCCATATCCACAATGGCCAGCGTTCAGTATCTGAGCCCGCTCGCCGGCTACCGTGATACCTGGCCGGGAAGGCGTCGATGTCGCGCCTCAGCTGCTCGTACTCGATACCGCACGCGCGCAGCGCGTCGCCGCAGATCGACGGGCTCGCCACGAGCGCCAGGAGCAGGTGCTCAGGACCCAGCCAATCGTGCCCGAGTGACCATGCGGCCTCGTACGCCCGCTGGCTGGTGCTGTTTGTCAGATATCCCATGTTGGGGCTGCGTCGCCGATTGGCTATTCGCTGAGAAGTCGAATCGTATGGTTCTCCGGATGGACAAGACGCGGCTAGACAACCGCGACCTGACTTATCGAGAGCGGCGGGTGCTTGAACTCCGCTACGGGCTCGATGGGGAACCACCTCGAACGCTCGCCAAGGTCGCTCAAATCCTCGATCTCTCGCGTGAGAGTGTCCGGCAGCTCGAGCACCAC
>JAFASF010000347.1 GCA_019244745.1 Solirubrobacterales bacterium
TCGCCCGGAACAGCGGCACGAGCGCGCCGACGTCGAACACCGAGCGCAGCGTGTCGTTGGCGGTCGAGAAATCGAGGTACACGGGGATCGCTACCAAGCCCACCACCGAGGCGATCACGAACGCGATCGACACGGCGCGCAGGCTCACCCCCTGGACTCGCCGAATCAGCGGTCGCGCGACCAGCAGTCGCAGTACGAGCAGACCGATGGCCACCATCACGGACAGGAACATCGCCCACCGGGCGATCAGCAGCTGCGGCGTGGTCGCGGTCGCGGAGATGCTTGGAACCTTGAATTGCGGCGGGGGGCCGGGATTCGGGCCGATCGCGTAGGTAAAGGCGCCTTGCACCGGGTGGCCGTCAACCGAGATCGCGCGCCAGTAGATGAGGTACCAACCCTCCGGAAGGTGGGCCCGCAACGGCACGACGAGCGTGTCGGGGTTCGACGGCGAGCGTTGCACCGGGCCCGTCGTCTCCTGCTGGGCCCCTACGTTGGTCACCGAGATGATCGCGAAGCGCGGCTCCACGGCCTCGTCGTAGGTGAGCTGGATGTTGGGGGGCGGACTGGGCAGCACGACGCTCGCCGCCGGCACCGTCTTGACCAGGTACGCGTGCGCGGAGGCGGCGCTCGGCAGCACCAGGCAGGCCGCGACCGCGGCGAGCGCCAGCCCGATCCACCCCCGCCTGCTCACGCCAGGGCCCGGTCTCGCGAGCCGCGGCTCACCAGCGCGAAGCCGCCGGCCAGAAGGCCGAGCACGCCGACGACTAAAGCGATGATCGTCAGCACCGAGACGCCTCCGCCGCCCAGCGAGCTCTTGACGTCGAGAGTCGGCGCCGGCGCGTCCGATGACTCCGGCCCGGCCCAGTTGACGATCGACCCGTCTGAGTATGTCTGTTGCACCTGGAACGTGTAGGTCTTCGCGGAGGCCGGTTGGGCTAGGAACTGAAACAGCGTGTCCTCGCCGGTTGGCGTGTTGCCCCCGGTCAAGGTGATCTGTGTGATCACGGCGTTGTCGCCCGAGCCCGTCTGGGCGAGCTGCACGTGCCACGGTGCTGCCGGCGGCACGAAAGAGTCGATTCCGAACCCGGACGGGACCGTCATCACGAGCTTGGTCGTATTGAGCCCGTTCTTCTCCGTGGGCACCGCCAGGCTGTAGAGCTGGAGCTTGTTGACGACGGATACGGGCGGGCTGATCCGTGCGTGCGCCGACGCGGCCGTGGCCGCCAGCAGCCCCGCCGTCACCACCGCCAGCGCGGCCAGCGCGGCTCGCCCGAGTGCAGCTTTGATGTTCACGATTTCTAGTCCTCCTCGCTTGGTGATCAGATCGGCTCGCCGCCGGCCGTCACCTCGAAGCACGCAACCAAAACGGGCGTGACCGACTGACGGCTCTATCTGCGCCGAGAACTGCCCAGGTCAGCGAGGAGGGCCGCGGCCGGACCAGCCGTCGGCCAGCGGCGCCAGTGCGGGCGCCGGCACATGGCGGGGGGCACGCGCCCGCGCGGGCCCTCGAACCCGGACCGCCGGCCGGGCACGACGGTCGGCGACCGCGTGCAGGACACGGTGCGCGCCGTGAAACGAGACCGCGAGGACGAGGCCCACCGCGGCCGCGGCGGGGATCGACCACCATCCGCCATAGCCGAAGATGCCGGCCAGCCCGGCTGGGTGGCCGGTGACGAAAAGGCCCTCGAGGAACTCCTGCGCGATGTAGATGGCGACCAGAGACGCGGCGCAGATCAGCCACAGCGCCCCGAACGAGACCGTCTGGCGCGGGAGCGAGCACTGGCCGCCGAACGCGCGCCCCAGCGCCTGCAGGAACACCCCGACGGCGATCGCGGCCAGCAGCACGATCCACGGGACGACCGAATGCAGGTAGGCATGACCCTGTTGCTGGAGAAGAAGACCGGTGCGGCCGGCGAACGCCAACCAGTAGCGCAGCTGGTGGACCGCGAACGCGCCGGCCGGCATCAACGCCAACGGCGCCAGCCGCCTGATCACACCGCCGCTGTGCGAACGCCCCGGCATCTAACCGTGGAAAATACCGGCAAGGTCAACGGATCGCGTGGCTCACGTGCCGGGCGGGAACGTGGGACGCGTGCGGCGAGACGTGGCTCAGGTGCCGGGGGGAAACGTGTAGGACGCGTGCGGCGGAACGTGCGGCCCGACCTCGAGGACGATCTCCGAGTGTGCCGCCAGCGGCACACTCCCCGGAGCCCCGGGCCAGCGCTGCCCGTCGACGAATCCGGCAACGCGGGTGTTGTCCGGGGCGATGAACGGACCCAGCCGCCGCGAGGACAGCGGCTGCCCCCAGGCACGAAAAAGATCGGACACGGCGAGGCGCAGCCCCGGCCGGACAAGCACGACGCCGGTCGGCTCGACGGTCACGAGATCGCCGTAGCAACCGGCGCTCGAGATCCTCCCCTCCGAGTAGCTCCGCGGAGGGCGGGTGCCGATTCCCGCCGGGATGATCACCACCCGATCGGCGGCGAAGACCTCGACGTGCACCCCAAGGCGGGATCCCAGGCCGCGCCGGCAGGGCCCGAGGACGGGACCGGTCGCCGGCGGACGAAACGAAGGGCCGGTGCCGATCGGCCGCGCCTGGGCCAACAACTCGCGCGGCACCGTGGATGACGTCGTGGTCGACTGGCTCGCCGTCGTGGTCGGCCTGTTGGCCGTGCCGCATCCGGCAATCGCGAGCACCGCGATCAGCGCCCCCGCTATCCGAGCATGCCTAGGTACTCGCAGATACGCTCGACCGTTCATCGACTTCGCCGCGGCTTCGCGCCCGGCGCCCTTGCAGCTGATCGGACAGGCGGAAAGCGAGCACCAGCAACCCCACGCCGCCCCCCAAGCACAGCACCGCGCAGGCCCGGGCCACCGAGGCGGGCAGCGCGATCAGCACGAAGCCGTGTACGAGGGTCGGGATCAGCACCACCCCCTCCCACAGCCCGACGAACGCCACCACGAAGTACGAGAAGTAGCCGGGGCGCTGGAGCAGCACGCGGTACAGCCCCCAGGCGACGAATGCGAGGACGACCACCAGCTCGATCAGCTGAAGGACTCCCAGCGTGGGTCGCCCGTGGAGCCCCCGGCCGAGCGCCGCGGCGGCGGTCGCGATGAGGATCGCGACCGCCACCAGGCGCGACACCGCCGCATCGAGCGCCGGCCGGCGCACGCGCCAAGCCGCCAGCACGCACAACAGCACCACCACGATCGGCCAGAACCACACGATCGAGGGGTTATCCGCATGCCAGAGCCCGCCGGAGATCGGGCTCAGGCGCCCATCGACGACCAGCGGCACGCTCCAGCGGCCCACGAAGGCGGCCCCCGGCGACAGGGCCACCGTCGCCAGCGCGTGCAGCCTGCCGTCGTGCCAGCCGTAGTCGTGTCCGCCGCTCACCCGGTGCCAGCTCGGAGGCGTCGCCGCGGTCAGCGTCGGCGGAGGAGTCTCGGCAACCGGTGTCTGGTTCAGGTAGTACATCGCCGAGTTCTGGTTGACCTCGACCCCCGCGGGCGAGAAGCGCAGATACGGGGCGCCCCGATAGTCGAGCACGACCACCGTCTTGCTGGCCGGGACGCGGAGCCACATCCGCTGGTCTCCGTCGATCACCTTCGCCTCGAGCCCCGGCGGGACCGCGCCCACCCTGGCCAGGTAGCTGGAGGCCACCGGTGCGACCGGTCCATGTGCGCCGGCTGCGGAGGGAAATGCGGTCAGCGCGATCACCGCGGCGAACGCCGCCAGGACCAGGATCCTCGCCCGCGAACGGGACATAGACTTGGCCGAGGCGGCGTTTGCGATCGCCGAACCAGATCGTTTCGTCTTAGAACTCATCGGATGGCGGACTCTACGCGCACTCGGAACCATCGCTTTCGTGCGGCCCTGCTTCTGGCATCGATCGCATCAGCGGCCATGTGGGCACTGGCATTGGGATGGTCCGCCGCGCCGGCACGCGCCGACGGTGATCCCGCCTCCGACGTGCTGGCCACTGAGCTTCTCTACCTCCCCCAGGACGCAGGTGTCCCCGCCGCCCAACAGGCCCAGCTGGGTGGCCTGCTCCAGACCGCCGCGCGCGACGGCTACCAGATGCGCGTGGCGCTGATCGCCTCACGCGCGGACCTGGGGTCGGTCACCGAGCTGTGGGGTCAGCCTCAGAACTACGCCCAGTTCCTCGGACAGGAGCTGTCGCTCGCGTACAGGGGTCCGCTGCTCGTCGTCATGCCGGATGGATTTGGCCTCTACCGGCTGGGTGGCGCCCCCGTCTCCGCCCGCGCCGCGCTGGCGGGCGTGAACGCTCCGGGCGGCGCGCTCGGCGCGGCCGCTATCACTGCGATCCGGCGGGTGGCCGCCGCGGCCGGTCACTCCCTGCCGCTGCCAAGCGCCCAGGCGCCATCCGGCCCGAGCTCCAGCGCCGTGCTCCCGTGGGTCGCGTTCGCGACCGGAGGAGTGCTCATCGTGCTGGCCTGGACGGCCAGCCTGCGGGCGCGGCCGCTGGGCGTCCGCGCTTCGGATTCGACTCCCGGCTGAAGGGTCCGCCTGCGAGCGAGCCTGCTCTCCTCCGATCCGATCTACCCGACCGGCGCGAGCTGAGGAACCTCGGGTTCCGGGCCCGGAATCGTGTCGATGGTTTCCATGTCCTTGGTGAACTCGACGTACTCGTCGTCCATCAGAGCGCGGGGGTTGAACGATGGGTCGGCCATCACACCATGGACGCGCCGGCGCTGCATGCCGAAGTTCCCGGCGTCGTAGATCGGGAAGATCGCCGCTTCACGCAGGTACTTCTCGAACATGTGCTGCTTATCCGCGCTGTTGACGCCTACCACCTGCATGCATTTGTAGACGGCGTCGAACAGCAGCTCGGTGCAGTGGATCTTGCACATGGCGCCGATCAGCTCGCCGTGGTAGTCGTGCTGATCGAGGTAGTGAGCGGTCTTCCAGCAGAAGTAGCGACATGCCTCGATGCGCGCGGCCACGTCCCCGAGCACGTAGCCCGGGTACTGGTGATGGATGATCGGCCGTGGTCCTCCCGCGGTGTACGTCTTGGCCCACTCCAGCGCCGCCTCATAGGCGGCGCGCGCGACGCCTACTGCGGCGATTCCGGCCACGGGACCGGACCACGCGAAGTTCCGGTTGATCAGGAGATCGCCGTTGCCACGAGTCCCCTCGATCAGGTTCGACGCGGGAACGCGGGCGTTGTCGAAGATGATTTCGGCGTTGGGCGTGAGGCGGTGGCCGACTTTGCTGATCAGCTTGTAGGAGACACCAGCGGTGCCCCGGTCGACCATGATGGCCGACAGGCCCTCGGTGCCACCCTTGTCGGGATCGGTCCTCACCACGACGATGCTGGTGTTCGCCCCATTGCCGTCCCAGCCGGACACGTTGCACGGCCAGTATTTGCGGCCATTGAGGACGTACTCGTCGCCCTCGCGCTTGGCGACGACCCCGATGCCGGTCGGTCGCGCCATCGGCGTGTCGAAGTTGGCCGTGCCTCCCGGCGACCCCGCCGGCTCACTGACCGCGTAGCCGACGATGTACTCACCGCTCGGGTCGGAGGTGGCGGCACGTAGGAAGCGATCCTTCTGCTCTTCGGTGCCCCAGTACCACACCGGCATCAGCCCGAGCCCGTTCACCAGGATCGTGCAAGCAAAACCGGGGTCGACGGCGCACAGCTCCTCGGCCGCGATGATCACGTCCACGTTCGAGAGGCCTCCGCCGCCGTACTCACGCGGGAGCATCCCGAAGGCAATCCCGGCGTGGTATGCGGCCACGTAGGCGTCTTTGGTGCGCTGGAATCCCCGCAGCGGGTCCGGCTCGGCGTCCGCCTCGCGCACCACCGGCGCCAGGATTCTCTCGGCGAAGTCTCGGGCGCTTGCCTGCAACTCCTTCTGCTCGTTGGACAGGGTGAAGTCGATAGCCATTGATTTCGTTCCTTCGCTCGTGTAAACGGGTCCGGGACGAGCGGGCGGCCGCCGATCCCGGCCGGAGGTTCAATCCGTCAGCGTCTATCTATGTCGTCGGGTTCGAGAACGCCCGAGGCTTCGCTGCCGTTGACCAGATCCGCTCGGGCGGGAAGCGCGCGTCCTCCTTTCTGGTGCGCGGTCGCGGCGAGACCTCGCTTCGTGGCCGCGTAGTTACGCGTGACCAGGGCTCTCGTGCGACGATATCGCGCCG
>JAFASF010000024.1 GCA_019244745.1 Solirubrobacterales bacterium
TCGACCCTGCGGCCGTTCTCGGACTGGCGGGCCAAGCAGGTGATCGCGTCGTTGGGCGTGACGGGCTCGCCACTGAACCGCCTGATGCCGATCCTCGCCCGCCTGGCGCGACTGTTTCTGGACTACGACATGACGCTCGCGGAGATCAACCCGCTGGGCGAGCTCGAGGACGGTTCGTTCGTCGCGCTGGACGCCCACATGGAGATGGAGAACGAGGCGCGCCCGCGCCAGAAGGCGCTGCTCCACGAGCTCGGCGTCGGCGACGAGGAGACGCGCCAGGCTCGCGAGCCGACCCCGTTCGAGCTCGCTGGCGAGCAGGTCGATGCGCAGGATCACCGCGGCGTCGCCGGCAACGTGACCGAGTTCGACGGCGACCTCGGCCTCGTGATCGGCGCCGGCGGCGGCTCGCTGACCCTGTTCGACGCCGTGCGTGCGCACGGCGGAGCGCCTGCCAACTACTGCGAGATCGGCGGGAACCCGTCCGTGCGCAAGGCGTGCGGCCTGGCGAAGCTGGTGCTGCAGAAGCCCGGCGTCGACAAGATCGCGGTGATGATGTCGATCGTTTCGAACACCCGCGTGGACATCGTTGCGCGCGGGGTGATCAAGGCGTGCGTGGAGCTCGGCTACGACCCTGCCGAGAAGATCGCGATCTTCAGGATTCCCGGCGCCTGGGAAGAGGAGGGTTTCAAGATCCTCGAGAAGTACGGGGTCGAGTACGCGGACCGATCGGTCTCGCTGCATGAGGCGGCGGGGCGGGCAGTGGACAAGATCCAGGGGGTTGTCGCTTAGCCATGTCGATTTTGATCGACGAGCAGACGACGTTCATCGTGCAGGGCATCACGGGCCGCGAGGCGGTGAACCTGACCCGGGAGTGCCTCGACTACGGCCGCGGCGCGAAGATCGTCGCCGGCGTCACCCCGGGGCGCCTCGGCCGCGACGTGCATGGCGTGCCGGTGTTCGACACCGTCGGGCAGGCCGTCGAGCACCACGGCGGCCCGGTCGCCGGCTCGGTCGTGACCGTCCCTCCCGCGTTCACCAAGGACGCCGTGTTCGAGGCGCTCGAGAACGGGATCAAGCTGGTGGTGATCGTGACGGAACGGATCCCCCGCCGCGACGTCGCCGAGATGGTGGAACTGGCTGGGGAGCGCGGTGCGCGGATCATCGGCCCCAACTGTCTCGGGATCATCGTCCCCGACGTGGTCAAGATGGGCGGCATTGGAGGCCCCGCACGCGACGCGGCCAAGTCCTACACCCCCGGTCCGGTCGGCGTCATCTCGCGCTCGGGCGGGATGACCACCGAGATGTCCTCCACCCTGAGCGCAGCGGGCCTGGGCCAGTCGACGGCGGTGTCGATCGGCGGCGACGCGATCATCGGCTCCACGTACGCGGAGCTGATGCCGCTGTTCGAGGCCGACGCGGATACGGAGGCGATCGTCATCTATACCGAGCCCGGGGGACGCATGGAAGCCGAGCTCGCGCGGTGGGTGACCGACAACGAGTCGCGTCTGCCGATCGTCGCGTTTATGGCCGGTCGCTTCATGGACGAGATGCCGGGCATGAGCTTCGGCCACGCCGGCACGATCGTCGAGGGTAAGGCCGACACCGCGAGCGAGAAGATCGCGCGGCTGGCCGAGGCCGGCATCGTGGTCGCCGAAGAGATCTCGCAGATCCCGGAGATCGTGCGCGAGAGGATCGGAGTCGGCGCCGTATGACTGCGGCGCTGTTCATCGATGTCGAGGTCGGACCGTCGGTGGCGGGCGACCGCGAGCTCGCCGTCAAGCTCGCGGAGGTGTGCCCGGTCGACATCTTTCGCGCCGGCGAGCACGGCATTGAGATCGTCGAGGAGAACCTCGACGAGTGTGTGCTGTGCGAGCTGTGCCTGAACGCCTCGCCCCCCGGCTCGATCCGAGTGGTACGGCTCTACGGCGGCGGGCGCGCGCTGGGCGGCTGATCCGCAGGACCCCGAGGGTGTGCTGGATTTGCCCCGATATACGAGGAGAATCCAGCACACCCCGCGCCGGGCTCCCCTTCACGCCTCGGCGCGCGCCAAGCGCCGCCAAGCGGCGTCGGTCAGCGGCCGGTAGGCTCCGGCGCGATCGAGGAACCACGCCTGCTTGCCCGGCGCCGGCTCGGGAAGACCGGCTTCGCGCAGCGGCGCCGTATTGAATGTGATGAACGAGGGCGGGGCTGCCCCGAGTGCCGAGAGTACGGCGAAGGCGGTCGGTCCTCCGCGTCGAACAACGTAGGTCAGGCGCGCGCGGTTACGGTCCGCGCGGCCGGCA
>JAFASF010000177.1 GCA_019244745.1 Solirubrobacterales bacterium
GGAGCCTGAGCACGCTTCTACGACTGGTCGTAGGAGCGCTCGTAGCCAGCGGATCGAGGTGATCACGCGCGGCGAACGGCGTCGCGCTTGGGGTATGGAGCAGAAGCGCGAGATCGTTATCGAGAGTTTGCAGCTCGACGCCCGCCCGGCGGACGTGGCCCGCCGGCACGGCATCAACACCGGTCTGCTCTACACGTGGCGGCGGCAGATGTTAGCCGGGCAGCTTGGCGAGGCGCCACGCCTGCTGCCCCGCTTTGCACGCGTGGACATGACCGCCAGCGGGGCCGCGCCGGACCTGTCGGACAGCCGGCCGGGTCGCGGGACACGGTTAGCAGAATCCGTGTCGATCCCCGTGGCGCCCTCCGTCAGCGGAGTGATCGAGATCACCTTGCCGAGCGGCATTTCTCTTCGTGTCGGCGCTCAGGTTGATAGCCGGACACTGCGCCGGGTGCTGGCCGCGCTGGAGGGACGATGATTGGGCCGCCCGCCGGGGTGCGGGTCTATCTGGCCTGCGGCGTCACCGACATGCGCAAGGGGATGATCGGCCTGGCGATGCTGGTGCGGCAGGGGTTGGCCGACGATCCGTTCAGCGGAGCGCTGTTCGCGTTTCGTGGGCGCAATGCCGGGCTGATCAAGGTGCTTTGGCACGACGGTATTGGTCTGTGCCTGCTCACCAAACGGCTCGAGCGCGGGCAATTCATCTGGCCGTCGACGACGACCACCGGCGCCGTCGCGCTTTCGGCGGCGCAACTCGCGACCCTGTTGGAGGGTTGCGAGTGGCGCGCTCCCATTCAGGCCCGTAGGCCGGAACTGGTCGGGTAAAAAAGCACCGACGTGATTAACGAGCTGGCACCGACGCGGGCGCGTTGTTCATGATCATCGCGTGCAGATTGATCTCGACGCCCTGCCTGACCACGCCGCCATCTTGAAGCAGATGCTGCGCGAGGTCGTCACCGCGACGACGCGGCAGCATGCGGAACTGCATGCCGAGAACGACAAGCTGCGGCTGCTGATCCAGCGCCTCATGCGCCACCAGTTCGGCCGCCGCTCCGAGCAGCTCGACGCGGACCAGCTCCAGTTCGGGCTGGAGGACCTCGAGCAGAGCATCGCCGAAAACCAGGCAGCACAGGACGCGGCGGCCGCGGGGCAGGACCCACAACGGCAGCGGCGCGAAGCTCGACCGAATCGCAATCACGGCGCGTTACCTGGGCATCTGCCCCGCTATGAGGTGGTGATCGACGTCGAGAACTATGATTGCCCATGCTGCGGCGGTGCGCTGCACGTGATCGACGAATTGCGCACCGAGCAGCTCGACATCGCGCCCGCGCAGCTGCGGGTGCGCGTCACGCGTCGCCCCCGCTACGCCTGTCGCGCTTGCGAGGGGGCCGTGGTGGTCGCCCCGGCGCCGGAGCGGGCGATCGATGGCGGCATGGCTACCGAAGCGCTGGTGGCACATGTGGTGGTGAGCAAGTTCTGCGACTCGCTGGCGCTGTATCGCCAGGCGCAGATGCTGGCGCGGCAGGGCGTGACGCTGGATCGCTCGACGCTGAGCAACTGGGTCGGGCGGGCCTGCTGGTGGCTGACGCCGCTCTACGACATGGTGGTCAGCACGGTGCTGTCGTCCACCAAGCTGTTCGCCGACGACACGACGCTGCCAGTGCTCGATCCCGGTCGCGGCCGGACCAAGACAGGACGCCTTTGGTGCTACGCGGTCGATGACCGGCCTTGGTGCGGCCCGACGCACCCCGCGGCAGCCTACGTGTATTCCGAGGACCGCAAGGGCGCCCGTCCCGCCGGACACCTGGCCCGGTTCAACGGCGTTCTCCAGGTCGACGGGTATGCCGGCTTCAAGCGACTGGCCGGAGACCGCGCTGGCGATGCGGTACGGCTTGCCTTCTGCTGGGCCCACATGCGGCGCCCCTTCTACGACTTCTATGTCTCCACGAAATCGCCGCTTGCCGCCGAGGTGCTGGCGCGCATCCGCGAGCTCTATGCGATCGAGGCCGACATCCGCGGTCACCCCGCCGACCACCGAAAGCGGGTGCGGCAGGAGCGAAGTCGACCGATCGTGGAAGCCCTGCATCGGTGGTTGCAGGATCATGTCGGCCGTGTGTCCGCCGTCTCCGATCTGGCGAAGGCCATGCGCTACGCACTGCGTCACTGGCCGGGCCTGATTGTGTTCCTCGACGACGGCCGCGTCGAGATGGACACCAATGTCGTCGAGCGAGCCATCAGGCCGCACACCCTGACGCGCAAGAATGCGTTGTTCGCGGGTTCCGATGGCGGAGCGCGTCACTGGGCGATTGCGATGACGCTGATCCAGACGGCGAAGCTCAACGGCGTCGACCCGATGGCTTGGCTGGCCGACGTGCTGGAGCGCATGGTCTCGGGCCGGACCAAGGCGCATGAACTGTCCACGCTGCTGCCGTGGAATTGGTGTCCGATCAACAACGTCGAATTGGCTGCGGCTGCATGATCGACAACCCCGACCAAGCCGCGCGACTGCTCGCCAGGCTACAAGCGGCGTTGCCGCTGCCCGCTCGCGTGACGCCGGAACTTGCGGCGACGCTTCAGACAAAGAACGCCCAGACCGACGTCCCGTCGACCTGCTCGGTCACCTGGATCAGCTACGCTGGAGATGAAGGGGGAATCGTCTGCCGACTCAATTTCACCCGAGAGACCGAAACCGCAACCTTCGCTTCCATCACCCATCTGCGCTTCGACCCCCGCCTGCCGCTGGCGCGCGACATCGCCGCCTACCAGAAGCACCGCGTGAAACGCTTGCGGCGCCAGTCATAATAACGAAGACCTCCGACGCGGGTACGCAACCGTCAACCGAAATCCCCCCTGGCGTCGCCGCGACGCTTACACTTGATCCGAAAGTCTGTCGCCTGTTCATCGTCGATGGCTCGCGGGCACTGATTAAGGCAATCCGCAAGACCTTTGGTCGACACACGCCCGTTCAGCGCTGCCAGATTCACA
>JAFASF010000157.1 GCA_019244745.1 Solirubrobacterales bacterium
GGCGAGGGCGAGAGCCGTGCCGCGGCGGAGGCGCTGGCGCACGAGCTGGCCCGCTTCCCGCAGACGTGCCTGCGCGAGGATCGGCTGTCGCTGCTAGAACAGCAGGGGCTCGAGGAGCAGGCAGCGATGGCGAACGAGCTCGAACACGGGGTGCGGTCGCTGGCGGACGTCCAGGCCGGCCTCGAGCGCTTTCGCGCCGGCGCGGGGCGCCACGGTTCCTTCGATTAGGACCGGCGGGAGGTCGCGGCGGCCCAGCCCAGTAGCTGGGCCACGTGTGCGTCGGTGATGCCGACGGCCGGATCGGTGGTCACGAGCAGCGTCGGCCCGTCGCGCGCGCCAGCCCAAGCGGTACAACCGTCGTCGTGGGCATCGTCGATCCAGGCCAGCGGCCGCGAGGGGTCGACACAGAAGCGATCGATCCCGTTCAGCTTCCAATGAGCCGCCACAACGCGCGTCGGGTCCTCGAACGATACGTGTGGCAGCGATCCGGGTAGGCCCAGCGCCGATGGCAGGTAGTCGTTGGCCTTCTCCTCCCACCCGGTGCACCAGGCCAGCTCGAACGAGCGCGCCAGCACGCGCAGGTGCTCACCGGCAGCGGCCGAGAGGAAGTGCATGATGCCGTCGACGAGCAGGAACTGGCCCGCGGGCGGTGCGGTGGAGTCAAACCCGTACAGCGAGATCACGCCGTCCACGTCGATGAGGAGGAGCGGCCTACTCATAGGGACGTCTTATGTAACTACTCGAAGCTGTCAGAGCCCGGCGGCGCGCGAGTTATCTGGAGCCTGTACATTCGGCGCCGTCCGGCGCGTTGGATTCAAGGCGACGAAGCGCGTTGCCGAGTAACAGCGTGAGGCGCCGCCCCGTGTTGCCTGTCCCCGTCGGATCCCCCAATTCATGACCCTCATCGTCGGCATTCTGCTCGCGGTCGCGTGCGCTCTGGCCACCAACGCCGGCTTTCTGTACAAGCACCGCGGCGCCCGAGCCGCGCCCCCGGTGGACATGCGCCGCCCGTTGCGCTCAGCCCGCTCGCTGTTCGCCTCGCCGCTGTTCTCGGTCGGGATGGCGATCGGCGCCGGCGCGTGGCTGTTTCACGTCGGCGCGATGGCGATGGCGCCGCTGTCGTTGGTGCAGTCCGTCCTCGCCGGCGGGGTAGTGCTGCTGGCGGTCATGGCCGAGCGGATGTTCGCGGTGAGGATCGGGCGCCGGCAATGGACCGGCCTGGTCTTGACCGCGATCGGCCTGATGCTGCTGGGCGTGACGCTTCCGGCGGCGCACGGCGCGCACTCGCGCTTCTCGGTCCCCGGCATGATCGCGTTCGAGGGGTCATTGATCGCGGCGGGCCTGCTGCTCATCGCCGGGCGGCGGTTCGGAGCGCCCCAGGAGCACCACGGCTTCATGCTCGGCGCGGCATCGGGGATCATGTTCGGAGTCTCCGACGTCGCGATCAAGGCGATCTCCGGCCTGATCGGCTCAGCCGGCGTCGCCGGTCTGCTCACTCCGTGGACGCTGGTGTGCGTTGCCGCGGGTGTGGCCGCGTTCTATGCGTCGGCAAAGGGATTCCAAGACGGGGACGCCGTGCCGGTCATCGCCGTGACCAGCACCGCCGCGAACGTCTCGGGGATCATCGGCGGGATCCTCGTGTTTGGCGATCCGCTGTCGGCCAACCCCGTGGCGCTCGGCGCCCAATGCCTCGCGTTCGCGCTCGTGTTGACGGCGGCGTGGTTGATGCCGGCGCCCGTCCGGGCGGCCGGCGCGCCGGCGTAAGAGTCGCGGCGCTGCCGTCCCGGATCACCCGCGCCGGCGTATGGCTACGCCGAGCTGCCGTCCACGATCACCCGGGCCACTTGGCCGGGATCGTCGTAGGTCGGGACGTGGCCGCACCCGGTGATGGTCACCGACCGCGCATTTGTGATCGCCTCGGCGGCTCGCCGGGCCTGTCGGGGCGGCAGCACGCGGTCCTTCTCGGCCCAGGCGATCGTGACGGGCACCTGGATCTGCTCACCGCCGGTAAAGGCGTCAGAGGCGGCCGCGGTCAGCGTCTCGTCGAACCAGGGGGCGCCGGCGAACGCGCGCATCGTCGCGGCGGCGGCGGCCGGCGGGACCTGTCTGGGCCTGGCGAAGAACTGCCACCCGGTGAGGGTTCGCAGGCCAGGTCGCGCGGCCACGCGTTCGGCGCGTGGCGCGAGCAGCCGGGCGACCCGAATGGTGAACTCGAACGAAGCCCGCGCGAAGCGCGCCTCGAGGGGCGTGGCGAAGCCGGCGGGGGAGAGCGCGGTGACGGAACGCACGCGGCCCTGCTTCGCGAGCTCCAATGCGATCCAGCCGCCGAGCGAGTTGCCGGCGGCGTGGGGGCGGTCGATCCCGAGTCCATCGAGGAACTCGGCGACCAGGCGGGTCAACGATTCAACGCCGGCGGGGGTGCCCGGTGGAGGCATCGGGGAGGCGCCGAACCCCGGGAGGTCCACCGCGATGACCTCGCGCTGTCGCTCGAGCTGGGGCAGGACGGGCTCCCACACCTGCCAGCGGCTTCCGATCCCATGGATCAGGACGAGCTGGGGTCCGTTGCCGGCGTGGTGGTGGTTCAGTTCCACGAGCGAGACCGTATTTTGAGGCGGCCGGACAATGGGTAGCGACGCATACGCCGCAACGGACAATTGTCCTTCGTGTTGTTGGTCGGTAGCGTTGTACAAAACGGCATAACAGCGTCAGGAGACCCATGGCGAGCACGGACACCGCAGTCGGGACAGAGCAGAGCACCCTTCAGCAGCTGGCCAAGCGCCACCTGTGGATGCACTTCACGCGACTGTCGGCGTATGACCAGGCGGAGGTGCCGATCATCGTCCGCGGCGAGGGCTGCTACGTCTACGATGAGCACGGCAACCGGTATCTCGACGGGCTCTCGGCGCTGTTCTGCGTCAACATCGGGCACGGGCGCGCGGATCTCGTCCAGGCCGGCGCCAACCAGGCCAAGGAGCTCGGGTTCTTCACGAATTGGTCCTACGCGCACCCGCCCGCCATCGAGCTCGCCGCGCGGATCGCGTCGCTGGCCCCCGGCGATCTCAATCGGGTGTTCTTCACCAGCGGCGGCAGCGAGGCCGTGGAGTCCGCGCTGAAGCTCGCGCGCCAGTACCACAAGCTGACCGGCAAGCCGAACAAGACCAAGGTGATCGCGCGCGAGATCGCCTACCACGGCACGAGCCTGGGGGCGCTGTCGGCGACCGGGATCACCGCTCTGCGCGAACCGTTCGAGCCGCTGACGCCGGGCGACGCCCATGTGCCGAACACGAACACCTACCGGCTGCCGCCGGGAGTGACCGAGGACCAGCTGGCCGAGACGATCGCAGCGCGGATCGAGTTCGAGGGGCCGGACACGGTAGCGGCGGTGATCCTCGAGCCGGTACAGAACGCCGGCGGCTGTTTCACCCCGCCGGAGGGTTACTTCCCCCGCGTGCGCGAGATCTGCGACGAGAACGACGTGCTGCTGATCTCCGACGAGGTCATCTGCGCCTGGGGACGGCTCGGGGAGTGGTTCGGTTGCCAGCGCTACGACTACCAACCCGATCTCATCACTACCGCGAAGGGCCTCACGAGCGCGTACGCGCCGATGGGCGCGGTGATCGCGTCGGATCGGGTGGTGGAGCCGTTCCTGAGCGGAGCCAACAGCTTCACCCACGGCTTCACGTTCGGGGGCCATCCGGTCAGCTCCGCGATTGCGATGGCCAACCTCGATGCGTTCGAGCGCGAAGGCGTGCTCGAGCACGTGCGCGCCCACGAGGCCGAGTTCGCTGCCACGCTCAATTCGCTGCGCGACCTTCCGATCGTGGGCGACGTTCGCGGTGCCGGCTACTTCCACGCCCTCGAGCTGGTCAAGGACAAGGCGACCAAGGAGACCTTCTCGGACGAGGAGTCAGAGACCCTGCTGCGAGGCTTCTTGTCCGCAGAGCTCTACCGGCGCGGGCTGATCTGCCGCGCCGACGA
This sequence comes from Solirubrobacterales bacterium, assembly GCA_019244745.1. Classification (GTDB taxonomy): domain Bacteria; phylum Actinomycetota; class Thermoleophilia; order Solirubrobacterales; family Solirubrobacteraceae; genus Palsa-465. The sequence continues at coordinate 3,979 of JAFASF010000157.1, forward strand.
CCGTGGCGATCCGGTGATTCAGCTCTCACCGCCGCTGATCGCGGGCCCCGAGGAGTTCGCGGAGATCGAGTCGATCCTGCGCGGCGTGCTGACCGAGGCCGGCGAGCAGATGCAGGTTCACGCGGCGGGGGCCGATCTCGGCCGGGTACGACGCGCACCCTGACGCGCACATGCTGACGGTTCGCGACCTATTGGGCGATCTCGACGTTCGCGTGCTGGCGGGCGAGGGTGGCCTCGACCTGCCGGTCCGCTGGGTCCACATCACCGAGTTGCTCGATCCGACGCCGTGGCTGTCCGGCGGCGAGCTGCTGCTGACCACGGGGTTGCAGCTCGACGACGCGGAACGCCAGCGCGAGTTCGTCAGTCGGCTCGCCGACCACCAGCTCGCCGGGCTCGGCTTCGGCACCGGCTTCGGCCACCGTGAGGTTCCACCGGCGATCCTCCGGACAGCCGCCGAGCGGGACTTCCCGGTATTCGAGGTCCCCTACGAGCTCCCGTTCATCGCGGTCACCGAGGCCGCGTTCACGCAGCTCGTCAACGAGCAGTACGCGGTGCTCCGCCGGGCGCTCTCGGCCCAGGAGCGGCTCGAACGGATCGTGCTCTCAGAGCGCGGGCTCGAGGCGCTGGTCGGCGCGATTGCCACGCTCATCGGGGCGACCGTGCTGGTGTTCGACTCGCGCGGCGAGCCGCTGATGCAGCGTGCGTTTCGGCGTGTGATCGACGCCGACGCGTTGCAGGCCCTTCAGCGCGAGGTGCGCGAGCGCGTCCGTCGGCGCGAGGCGCGTGCGTTCATGCCGCCCGTGGACGAGGGGAACCAGGGCCTGGCGCTTCCGGTCGCCTCTGACGGCGGCGGGACCCAGGGCGGCGCGCCGGGACCGGCTCGGGTGCCGGAGGCATGGCTCGTCGCGATCAAGGACAGCGGTCCGCTGTCGGACTTCGACCGCCTGACTCTGCACCAGGCGGTGACGATCGTCGCACTCGAGCTGCTGCGCGCGCGGGTCGCCGGCGACACGGAGCGGCGGCTCGCGGGGGACGTGCTCGCGGCCGTCGTCCGCGGCGAGCTGGCCGGCGTCGATCTCGCCCGGAGACTGGCCCCGTTCGGGCTCTCGGATCGGGTCGCCGCGATCGTGGTGCAGCGCCCGGCAGGCGGCCGCGGCTCCCCCGCGCCAACCGAGACGGCGCTGCTCCTGGCGCTTCGGGACGAGGCCATGCCAGCGCTCGTGGCCTCGAGCGGCCAGTTCACCTGCGGGCTGGTGGCGGGGATGCCCGACGATGAGTTGCTCGCGCTCGCCGAGCGGGTCGGAGCCAGGCTCGACTCCGAGCTCGGCGCGCCGCTGCTGCTCGGAGTGGGCCGCGCCGTCCCGGGCGGCGATGCCCGCCGCTCCTTCCACGAGGCGCGGTGCGCGGTCGAGGCGCTCGCCCTCGGGGTGCCCTCGGCCTCGGGTTCCGGCAACGGATCGGGGGCGGTCGGCGCGGCGCCGGGGCCGGCGCGCGTCGCCACCTACAAAGACCTTGGCTCGTTTCAGTTACTGCTCTCGCTTCAGGACGACGAGGCGCTGCGGCTCTTCTGCGACTCGGTCCTCGGGCCGATCGAGGCCAGCGAGGGCCACTACGGCGGCGAACTGATGCGCTCGCTGGAGGCGTTCATCGAGGAGAACGGACAGTGGGAGCGGGCGGCCCGGCGACTGTACTGTCATCGACACACGCTGCGATACCGGATCCGGCGGGTCGAGGACCTGACCGGCCGCGACCTCTCGAGCGCTCGCGATCGGATCGAGTTCTGGCTCGCCCTGCGGGGCCGGGAGCTGGTGGCCTGAGAGAAAGGTGGTGTGGGCGTGAAAGTCGGGGTCCCGACCGAAGTCAAGTCCGATGAGTACCGAGTGGCGATGACGCCGGCCGGGGTCCGCGAGCTCCTCGACGCCGGACACGAGGTGTATGTGCAGAGCGGCGCCGGCCTGGGCTCGGCGATCACCGACGAGGCGTACGCGGCGCAGGGCGCGTCGATTGTTCCGGACGCCGACGCCGTGTTCGAGGAGGCGATGCTGATCGTCAAGGTCAAGGAACCTCAGCCGGATGAAGTCGAGCGGCTCGAGGCGAAGCACACGCTGTTCACCTACCTGCACCTGGCGGCGGACGCCGGGCTGACCCGGGGGCTGATGGCGTCCGGTGCCACGTGCATCGCGTACGAGACGGTCGAAGACACGCGGGGCCGGTTGCCGCTGCTCGCGCCGATGTCGGAAGTGGCGGGCAAGATCGCCACCCAGGCCGGAGCGTTCATCCTCGAGAAGCCGCTGGGAGGACGCGGGATCCTGCTCGGCGGAGTGCCCGGAGTCGCCGCCGCGAACGTGATGATCATCGGCGGCGGCGTGGTCGGAATGCACGCGGCGTTCGTCGCGGTGGGGATGGAGGCGACCGTCTACGTGTACGACCGCAACCTCGACCGCCTGAGGGAGCTCGACATCGCGTTCGGCGGGCGCGCGGACACCTGCTTTGCCTCGACGCTCGAGATCGAGCAGCGCCTCCCGGCGATTGACCTCGTGATCGGCGCGGTGCTCGTGCACGGGGCACGGGCCCCGCACGTGATCACGCGGGCGCAGCTCGGGCTGATGAAGCGCCACGCGGTGCTGGTCGACGTCTCGATCGACCAGGGGGGCTGTTTTGAGACCTCCCGGCCCACCACCCACTCGGACCCCACCTACGAGGTCGACGGGATCACCCACTACTGCGTGACGAACATGCCGGGCGCGGTCCCGATCACCTCGACCTACGCGCTCACGAACGCGACCATCCCCTACGTGGTGCACTTGGCCTCGGCCGGCGTCCCGGTGGCGGTGTCCGAGAACGCTGGGCTGAAGCTGGGGGTCAACGTCGCTGCCGGGCAAGTGACCTACAAGCCCGTCGCCGAAGCGGTGGGGGTGCCCTACCTGCCGGTCGACGAGGCGGTGGCGGGGGTCGCGGCGTGAGGAGGTCCGGGGTCGCTTCCTGACGAGGGCCGGGGTCGCGACGTGAGGAGGGCCCGGGGTCACCGCAGGGTCACGGCATCGCTCCCGGCCCCTGCTACCCTGCCCATTCGCATGCCGACCACGAGCCAACTGATCCGCAAGGGCCGCACGCCGCCCAAGAAAAAGCTCGCCACGCCCGGCTTGAAGACCGGCAAGGGCCGCAAGAAGAAGGTCGCGGCACCCCAGCGCCGCGGCGTCTGCACGCGCGTGTTCACGACCACCCCCAAGAAGCCGAACTCCGCGCTGCGCAAGGTGGCGCGCGTGCGCCTCACCAACGGCATGGAGGTCAACGCCTACATCCCCGGCGAGGGCCACAACCTCCAGGAGCACTCCGTGGTGCTCGTCCGCGGCGGCCGTGTAAAGGACCTTCCCGGATACCGCTACAAGGTGATTCGCGGGACGCTCGACGCGGCGGGGGTCAGCGATCGCAAGAAGGCGCGCTCGCAGTACGGCGTGAAGGCGAAGTAGTGCCGCGCCGCGCCGCCGCTCAGGTCCGGCCGGTTCCGGCCGACGCCATCAACCACAACCGGCTCGTCCAGCAGATCATCAACAAGGTCATGCTGGACGGCAAGAAGTCGGTGGCCGAGAAGATCGTCTATGACGCGCTCGCGATCCTGGCCGAACGCACCGGGAAGAACCCGGTCGAGCAGCTCGAGGCGGGAATCAAGGCGCTGACGCCGGTGCTCGAGGTGCGCTCCCGGCGGGTTGGGGGCGCGACCTACCAGGTGCCGGTCGAGGTGCCGGCGCGCCGCGCGCGTACGCTCGCGGTCCGCTGGCTCGTCCAGTACGCCCGCCAGCGGCGCGAGAAGAACATGTCCCAGCGGCTTGCCAACGAGCTGCTCGACGCCCAGCAGCAGCAGGGCGCCGCGTACAAGCGCAAGGACGACATCTACCGCATGGCGCAGGCGAACAAAGCGTTCGCGCATTACCGCTGGTAGCCGCGCCAGCCGGGGGTGTGCTGAAAAAGGCTCCCATATGGGGCCTTATCCAGCAGCACACCCGTGAGGAGGCGGTGCTTGACGTGCGGCCCGCGCTCAACCGAGCCCGCCGGCGGGAGTCGGGTTGATCTTGGGCAGCCGTCCTATCGCGCGCGCGAACGCGCCGGCGATGACTGCGTAGCCGTTCTTGTTGGCGTGGATGTTGGGGCCGCTGGGAGGGGGGGTGCATGCCCAGGTCCAGCTGCACAACCTGGCGACGTTCACCGGGATCAGCCGGCCGTTGTACGACGCGCTGACGGTCCCGTCGTAGGTCTTGAACGCTCCCGCGACGTCAGCGGTCTTGAAGCCCGTCGCCCGATTCGCGGCGGTGATCTCGCCATTGATGATCTTGAGGACGGGGCCCGAGGCGGCCGCCAGCGCCTGCACCGACGCGTTCGCGTTGAAGTAGGCGGACAGCACCGGGTTATAGAGGGTCATGCCGGCCAGCACGGTGCCCGCGGGAGCGGCCCGTTTCAGCCCCCGCTGGATCAGCGGCAGGTGGCGTCGGATCGACGCCTCGCCCGCGGCAATGCACTGGCCGACGTTCACCCCGGCCAGAACGCAGAAGTCGACGTCGTTGGCGCCGATATCGATCGTCACCAACGCCACCTCGCCCGGCCGGTGGTGGTTCCGAAGGAACAGCTCGGCCGCCTTCAGCTGCGAGCCCCCGGTCCGGTCGCAGTGAAAGAGCCTTGCGCCGGCCTCGTTGCCGTGCCCGGTCAGCATGCTCGTCGTGCTGTCGCCGGGGCAGCCCAGCTTGACCAGCTTCAGGTTCGGTATCCGCCGGCGCTCGATCGCCAAGAGCTGGTCGGGGTAGCCCTGGTCGGTCTCGAGCGACTGACCGATGGCATTGGGCTGTACGCCCTGAGACAGCGAGTCTCCGAGGGACAGGTAGTAGCGAGGAGCGGGGCTCGCTGCGCCAGCGACCCCCGGCCACGCGAACACCGCCGCCACCACGCCGAGCATCAGTTTCCGTAAGCGCACAAACGGTCCCGTGACAGAGGCGAGGGCGCCCACCACACGGGACCGGGGGCTGCGGTGGGACGACCCTCGCTTCACTGAAGCGTAGCGGCGCGATCCCCCTTTTATGAACCCTCGGCACCGAGTGTCAGGATGCCGACACACGAGTTTCAGACCGGCTCGATCCGAGCAGGAGCAGGCCGGCGCCCGAGGCGACGATCACGATGATCGCTCCCGGCGTCTCGAGGTACAGGCCGACGTCGGGGGTGGAGATCGCGTCCGAATAGCAACCCGCCGGCGAGGATCGCAAGACCCTGGCGGCGGCGGCACCACGATCCGAGTGCCCGGCCGCATCTCGTACGGGCCGCCCCCCTAACAAGAACTCCTCAGGGCGCCGATTGCCCCGTGCTATGCTGGATATACGCCTCGGTGGAGCGGCGCTCGTCTGTGCGCGCTCCCGGGCGCGGAGGATCCACACGATGGAGATGCCGACCTACTAGACAGCCGCCCCTTCCCGACAGCTGCGTCGTGAACGGGCCCAGTGGGCCCTTTTTCATGTCCGCAGCCGCCTACGCTCGACCCGCAGACACGCATGCCTCGCACATTCCAACTCGACAAGATCCGCAACATAGGGATCATGGCTCACATCGACGCCGGTAAGACGACGACGACTGAGCGCATCCTCTATTACACCGGCCGCACCTACAAGATGGGTGAGGTTCACGAGGGCGCGGCCGTGATGGATTGGATGGCCCAGGAGCAGGAGCGCGGGATCACGATCACATCGGCCGCGACCACAGCTGAGTGGAAGGGCCACCGGATCAACATCATCGACACGCCGGGGCACGTCGACTTCACGGTCGAGGTCGAACGTTCGCTGCGCGTGCTCGACGGCGCGATCGCGCTGTTCGACTCGGTGGCCGGCGTGGAGCCTCAGTCCGAAACCGTGTGGCGCCAGGCCGACAAGTACCACGTGCCGCGGATCGCCTACATCAACAAGATGGACCGGATCGGAGCCGACTTCGACCGCGGCGTACAGACCATGGTCGACCGCCTCGGCGCGCACCCGGTCCCGATCCAGCTGCCGATCGGCGTGGAGTCCGACTTCCGCGGGGTCGTCGACCTGGTTAGCAACCAGGCGATCGTCTACAAGGACGAGCTCGGCAAGGAGCAGGAGGTCATCGAGATCCCGGCGAGGCTCGCCGAGCAGGCCGCCGCGGCGCGCGAGCACCTGCTCGAGGAGGTCTCCCACTACGACGACGAGCTGCTCGAGATGATCCTCGAGGAGGTCGAGATCCCGGCCGATCGCCTAAAGGCCGCGATTCGCAAAGCCACGCTCGAGATCAAGATGACCCCGGTGCTCTGTGGCTCGAGCTTCAAGAACAAGGGAGTGCAGCCGCTGCTTGATGCGGTCCTCGACTACCTTCCGAGCCCGCTCGACGTGCCGGCGGTCGAGGGCCTCGAGCCGGCAAAGGGGTCGCGAAACGGCGACGAGCAGCCGGCCGCGCGCCACGCCAACGACGACGAGCCGTTCGCCGCGCTCGCGTTCAAGATCATGGCCGATCCGTACGTCGGCAAGCTCACCTACTTCCGCGTCTACTCGGGTCGGCTCGAGGCCGGCTCACGCGTGCTCAACGTGAACACGGGCCGGACTGAGCGCATCGGCCGCATCCTGATGATGCACGCCAACGAGCGCGAGGAGGTCAAGGAGGTCCACGCCGGTGACATCGCGGCCGCGGTCGGGATCAAGCAGGTCGTGACCGGCGACACGCTGTCCACGCCGGACCAACCCATCCGGCTCGAGACGATCGAGTTCCCCGAGCCGGTGATCAAGGTCGCGATCGAGCCCAAGACCAAGGCCGACCAGGAGAAGATGGGTGCGGCGCTGTCGCGGCTCGCCGAGGAGGATCCCACCTTCCAGGTGCGCACCAACGACGACACCGGCCAGACCGAGATCTCGGGGATGGGCGAGCTCCACCTCGAGGTGCTGGTCGACCGGATGCTCCGGGAATTCAAGGTCGAGGCGAACGTGGGCCGCCCGCAGGTCTCCTACCGCGAGACGATCAAGGGCACGGCGGACAACGTCGAGGGCCGCTTCGTGCGCCAGACCGGTGGCGCCGGCCAGTACGGAATCGTCTACATGAACGTCGAGCCGGCGCCCGGCGAGGGGTTCGACTTCGTCAACCGGATCAAGGGTGGGGCCATTCCCACCGAGTTCATCCCCGCCGTCGAGCGCGGAGTGGAGGAGGCGATGGAGAACGGTCCCCGCGCCGGCTACCCCATGGTCGACGTGCGTGTGACCCTCACCGATGGCAAGTACCACGACACGGACTCATCGGAGCTGGCGTTCAAGGTGGCGGGCTCCCTGGCGCTGAAGGCGGGCGCGGCCCGGGCCAAGCCCGTGCTGCTCGAGCCCGTGTTCAGCGTCGAGGTGGTCACGCCCGAGGAGTTCATGGGCGACGTGATCGGCGACCTGAACCGCCGGCGCGGGCATGTGAGCGGAATGGAGCAGCGCGGCAACGCGCAGGTCGTCTCGGCTTTTGTGCCGCTGGCGGAGATGTTCGGATACGCCACCGACCTGCGGTCCAACACCCAGGGCCGCGCGACTTACACCATGCAGTTCAAGCGCTATGAGGAGGTGCCGCCGAATATCGCCGAGAAGGTGGT
>JAFASF010000180.1 GCA_019244745.1 Solirubrobacterales bacterium
CCACCAACTTGAGGCGGTTGCGAACCTGGGCTTGCGCCGGCTACCAGTTCCCATCCACCAGGTTGTGATCATCGAGGAGGATTTCCTTCCGCAGTGTGGTCTTTCGCCCCAGCCCGGCGGTCGAGTCGATCACGAAGTCGCGCATGAGCGCACGCGTCGGTCGGCGTCCACAAGCACGTTCACATCCCGCGCAAGGGAGGTGGCGTCGGGAGACGCCATGAATCGGGTCGCGACAGACTCACACTCCTAGACGATGTCGGACACCGCCTCGCGATAGTGGCGACGTCAGGTCGGGCGGGGTAGCAGCGGGTGCCGTACCACAAGCGATGACAGTTAGACACGTCTATCCCAATCAACCGCCCCCGACGGTACTACCGTGATCGCACCACGGTCGCCTTGCGGAGATGGAGTGTGTGGCTGGGTCTCTCCGCGCTATGGACAAATTGTTGCATCGCTTCAATCTGGGTGGTAGGGTCGTCTCACTCTGCGTCCACCAAGAGGAGGGGAGTCATGGTCGTGCATGTTTTGACGACCTGCTCCAGACCCGCGGTCACGCGCGCGCTGCAAGTCAGTCGCGTGTGACATGCCTAGGCCGTAAAGCGAAATACGTATCGCCTGAAGCGTGAGCGCCCCGCGAGGCCAAAGGGGGAAGTACGGCTTGAGCTGTCTAATCAGTCTTCGGCCGTGATCCGCTACATATTCCACTACGCGCTCGAACTGTAAGGTTGGGCCGAGCGGCGGTTGGACCTTTGCGTTTCGTGGCGCGCGCGGGAGCTCGCCGAGGCCATCGATCTCACAGTGAAAAGTCAAAGGACCAAGAATGCGATCTCGTCGAATGGCAGCGATTTTCGCTGCAATCGTCGTCGGCGGCGTGGTACTGGGCTTCCAGACCGCCGTTGCCGACGCGTACACCCCGATCTCGCCGATAGACGCTAACCAGAGGGTCGTGCTCAACGGTCACAACCTGACCATTGACAAGCTCGTCGCGATTGCGCGCTACGGTGCGAAAGTCGACCTCTCCCGAGCTGCACGCCAGCGCTCGCTGAACGCCTACTACCTCCTGTTGGAGGGATCGCGCGAGGGCATTCCGATCTACTTCTTCAACCGCGGCACGGGCGCCGGGCGTCAGAACGTGATCTTCACCGGCGATCCGTTGTCCACAGACGTAACTTCGACCTCACCGACCTGCCCACAGACCGGGCAGCCCTGCTCCAACCGAGACTTCCTGCTTCAACGTCAGCTCACCACGTTCCAGGGCGGAGCTCGAGGGGGGGAGGGCCCCGAGGTCAACGATGAGGAGATCGTCCGCGCGATGATGGCCGAACGCGTGAACACAATGTCGTATGAGGCGGCCACGCCGCAAGTCACGCAGATGCTCATCGACCTCCTCAACAAGGATGTCACGCCGGTGGTCGAATCGCGTGGCTCCCCCGGTGAGGGCGACCTGCCTCAGATGGGCAACGTCGAGGCGACCATGGTTGGCGCGGGTGAGGCCTACTACCACGGGGTCAGGATGCCGGCGCTGGAGGCGCTCTCCAGAGCCGGACTGCGGCCGTTGCAAGACCAACCTGCCCAGTTCGAGGCTCCCGGTGCTCCGTTCGCGGCAGACGACGCGGCCGTGACCAGCACCAACGCGTTCACCATGGGTCAGGCCGCGCTGCTGGTGTACGACGCCCAGCGCATGCTCAATTGGCAGGACCTGATCTACGCCATGGAACTGGACGGCATGAACAGCAGCGTCACCCCCATCGCTGCGCCCGTGCAAGGCAATCGCCCGTTCTCATGGATCAACGCCGACGCAGCCCGTGTGCTCGACATGATCGCGGGCAGCTACCTGTTCAATATCGACCAGACCTCGAGCACCGGCGTCCCGTTCCGGATCATTCAGGATCCGGAGAGCCTGCGCGCCCTGAGCCAGCGCAACGGCTCCGCGTGGGAGGCGTGGGATCAGCTGAAGCACGACCTGCTGATCGAGCTGAATTCCTCTGACCACAACCCGGCGGTCACACCGGGGTGGTCTCCAAGCTCGGCGCCGGAGCTGAGCACGCCGTGGTTCTTGCAGTATTACGTCAAGGGCGGGCCAGATGACAGCGCTTGCGTAGGCGGTGGCGTGGGGCCGGCCACGGGCTGCATGCACGGCTACATCCTCTCGAACGCCAACTGGGACCCGATGCCGATCGACAATGAGATCGAGGCGCTGACCAACGCGTTCGCGAACATCGCGGTAAACGACGACATGGTGCCGCTGCGGTTCGAGAACACGTTTTTCACGGTTATCGCGGCGAACGATCCGAGCCTCCCCGCGGCGCAGCTGACCAACTCGGCTCCCGGTGCTGGCGATTACACGCTCGCCGATCTGCTCGCCGAGATCCAGAACCTCCAGAACCCGGTGCCCGCTCAAGGCAACTCGATCGTCTCGACGGTCGAGGACCTGCAGGCGGAAGGCCGGATAAAGGTCGCCAAGGCGCGTTTGATCGTCGATGACCTCTACTGGCTCCTCGGCCAGGACCTGCTGACCGCCACCAAGTGGCTCAACATCCGCCAGATCCAGGGCCAGACGCTGAACCTGCCGCGAAGCTTCGGCGCATCCCCGACGGCCGCGTGGGAAGCCTTCCGCACGGTCGTGCCGTGGCAGGCGGCCACCCGACCGGACGTGCCGCCGGGGACATTGGCCTACGACTTCCTGTTGGCCAACCCCGCGTCATTGTTCTATCCGCCGGCGGCCAGTCCGCCAAGCGCGAGCGAGAACGTGACGATCTCGATGGCTCGGCTGAGCGGTGCGATCCGAGCCGCCGAGGCAAGGACTGCACGGTTCCGCAACGGGAGAGCACACGCACAGCACACGTACCTGGTGTTGCAGGCGCAATTCGCAAGGAAGCACTGAGTAGCAGCCACACCGGGACGGCTCGCGGTGGCCTCGGGAACAACCCGAGGCCACCGCTCGCCCGGCGTTCGACTCGTGAGCGGCCCACGCCGGGACGTGTCGGCGAACCAGCCGCCAGCGTGCCGGGGCCAACGCCTCCTCGTGGCTTGACTCGCTGCGTAGGCCACCGCCCGGCCGCCTCGACCAGCAGATTGTGGCCCGCCAGATGTTGTATGCGGCAGAGCGTCAGATTCGCCGGCGCGGCGGCGGCGCCTGAGCCGCTGGTCGGCTCGGTCGTCCCGGCAGAAGACGACCTCGCGGGCTCGCCGTTGCCACGCGCGCAATGCGTACCGCCGCCAGCGTGGCCGTCTGTCGCGACGGTCGCCGCCGCCACCGGCGAACACAACTCACGTAACATCCCTCGGCCACCGAAACATCGCCCTGCATTCTCTTCGGGCCGTGGAGACAGGCTCAGGTCACGTCTGGGTGACGACCTAGGTCTATTGCAACTCGGACACACCTTGGCAGTAGCTTCGGTGGTCGATGTGGGAGTGCACCAGAGCAATGTTGAGTAGACGTTGGGCTTGCGCTCGGGTGTTCGCTGGCTGATACCAAGGTGTTGGCTGCGTGGTCCCAGCGGGCGCGCTGGCGCGGATCCCGCCGCCCGAGAGCACCTCGCCAGAGCTGACCGCGATTCAGGTGACGGTTCCGGAACCGCGCACCCTCGGCGTGCACCGCCGTGTAGTGACGCAGGGGGGCGTACCGCGCTCCTCGAGGCGGACGGGCGGGGATTCGTTGATCAGTCGCTTTGGCACCGTCCAACGAAAGCGCGAGAAATGTCGCTGCTGGCTGTGCCAGGCGGCAGCATTCCGTGGCCGAGGGTCGCGCCCGCCGATCAGCCGTCGCGTCCGTGGCGCGCGCGATCGACGATCAACCTGATGACGGCGATCGTGAGGTCTGGGTCGTTGATCTCGACGTAGTGATCGCTGCCGGTCGCAAAGATGTGTGGGGTGAGCGGCTCTAGGCTGACGAGCGCCGACTGGACCTTGGGCCAGACCTGCTCGAGCCTGCGCGTCAGGTCCTTCGGCGTGCCGGGAGCCGTCGCGAATGGCTCCGTCTTGCTGATCACGGCGAGCGGCATCCGCGGGAGCTTGGCGTTGTTGATCGCCCTGATCGCGCCGTCGGTATCGACGGTCTCCCACCCAGACTGGTTCTCGAGAGGGGTGCCGGGAAAGTTCAGGAGGTGTTCATAGCGCGGCCACAGGCGTCCGAACAGCCGCTTGATGTTCGTG
>JAFASF010000307.1 GCA_019244745.1 Solirubrobacterales bacterium
CCGGCCGGCGGGAGCGCTCCGGCGGTCACCAGCAGCTGGGAGGCTCCCGGACCCCCGCGAAGCAGGCGCCCGCCGGCGCGGTCGGGAATCGTCGCCGCGATCGCGCCGGTCGCCGGGTTGACCAGGTTGATCCTGCTCCGCAGGCCGTGCCGGTCGGGCGCGAGCCGATATCCCGAGAGCCGCAGGTAACCGAGCTGGGCCGCCAACTGCACGTAAGCCGCAGCCTCGCTTTCATCGCGCAGCCGCGTCTGGTGCAGCGAGATCTGCGTGCCGGCATCCGGGAGAGCCGGGTCGGGGTCTGCCGCGACGAGCAGGAACGCTTGGGACCCGAGCCGCCCCGCCCCCACGCCCGCGATATCGGCCAGCAGCTGGTAGCCGCCGAGCCCCAGCGCGCCGACGATCCCCGGCGGCAGCGGGTTGGCCGCGAGATGACCTGCGGTAAACATCATCGGATTCGCGCTCACGCGGCGGAGAGCGGCTCAGTTCTTGAGCAGGCCCCCGACGATCCCGCCGAGCAGATCTCCGCCTTCGCGCTGGGCGTTACCGCCGCCGCCCTCCTGAACGGGCGGGTGGAAGTAGGCGCTCTGGAGTCCGACCCGCCCGGGTCCGGTGAAGCGGTTGAACACCAGGTTCCCGGCGCCGGCGCCGAGGAGGCCCGTCTTGAACCCGTAGACCTCCTGGGCCATCTGCACGGAGTGGTCGCGAAACACCCACCCCCCGGGCTCGATGTCGATCGTCTCGCCCGGCTCGAGCTGCTTCTCGAACACGTTGCCGTAGCCGTGGACCCAGACCACGCCTTCGTGGTCGGCCGCGAAGAACTCGTCGACCCAGAAGCCGCCGCCGTAGAGCATGTTGGCAAAGCCCTTGATGCGACTGTAGTCGTATTGAACGCCGCCGGTGGCCGCCAGGAACTGGTGCTCGCGGACCACGATCCCTTCTCCAGCCTGGAGATGAAGGGCAACGATGTGCCCAGGGGCGTCGCGGCTGAAGGCGATCTCCCCGGGCGACTGCGCCTCGAGCAGCAGCAGCGGCATGCCGCCGAAGGCGCGGCGCTTGAGTCCTTTCTTCAAGGGATGCAGGCCGATCTGGAGGCTGGGGTACTTCCACAACAGGACGTGATGCTCGAAGTAGACCGGCACCTGGCCGTCGAGGGCCATGTGCAACACGGGAACGAGCTCGCCCTCGAGGCGGTAGTTGACCCCCGGCGCGCTGCCCTGCGGGATCTGAGTGGGAAGGATCTGTGGCGCGGTCGGCATGCTCTCTCTCTCTATTCGTCGGCCTTTCGGATAGAGATAATCGCATCATGGCGCTGACGTACATAACGGGCCACCGCAATCCGGACACCGACTCGATCGCCTCGGCCATCGGCTACACCGAGCTGAAACGGCGGCTGGACGCGCGCGACGACTACCTGGCTGTCCGCCTCGGCGAGTGCAACCCGCAGACGCGCTGGCTGCTCGAGCGCAGCGGCGCCCCAGAGCCCGAACTCCTCTCCCACGTGCTCCTGCGTGCTTCCGACGTGATGAAGCTGACGTTTCCCCTCACGAGACAGGACGAGCCGATCCGCCAAGCGGGCCTTGCCATGGCGCGGGCCGAGCTGGAGCTGGTGCCGGTAGTCGACGAGAACGGGGCCCTTGCCGGCGTCGTCACCGAACGGGCGCTCGCTCGCCGCTTCATCCGCGAATCGCGCCACACTTCCACGCTCGAGGACGCACCCACCCGGATCAGCGCGATCGTGGAGGTCCTGGGCGGAGAGCTCGTGGCGGGGGAGGACCGGGCGCTGGCCGGCCGGGTCTGGGTTCACTCGATGGACCCGGCGAAGACTCCCAGTGGGGTCTCCGATGGCGACGCGGTCGTGATCGGCAACCGCGACGACGCGCAGCAGATCTCGATCGAGCTCGGCGCATCGTTGCTCGTCCTGTCAAACGGCTCGCACCCAACGGAGGAGATTCTGAAGCTCGCCGCAGAGCGGGGCACCGCGATCGTCGTCTCGCCGCTCGACACGTACGTCTCCGGGCGGATGATCACGCTCGCGGCGCCCTGCCTGGCGCTGATGGAAAAGGACCCGCCGACGGTCACCCCGGAGTATCTCGTGGACGACATCTCCGAGCACATCAAGGAGAGCCATTTCGGGGCCGCCGTGGTCGTGGACGGCCAGCGACATCCGGTCGGCCTGATCACCCGGTCTGACCTCGTCGCTCCCCCGCGCCGGCGGGTGATCCTCGTCGACCACGCCGAGCAAGGACAGAGCGTGGCCGGCATCGAGCAGGCCGAGATCGTCGAGATCCTCGACCATCACCACATCGGCTCGATCGAGACCCGGCTTCCCGTCACCGCGACGTTCGATCCCGTCGGTTCCACGGGGACGCTGGTCGTGGAGCGGTTTCGTCAGAACGGCATGGAACCGAGCCCGCCTACGGCCACAATGCTGCTCGGCGCGGTCCTCTCGGACACCGTCATCCTCAACTCCGCGACCACGACCGAACGCGACCACGCGGTCGTCGAGTACCTGGAGCGTGTCCTCGCACTGGACGCACAAGCTCTGGGGCGCGAGATGTTCGAGGCCACCTCCGACGTGTCCGACGTGAGCGCGGACGAGATCGTCTCTCGTGACGCCAAGCTCTACCAGGTCCGCGGTGGGCAGATGATCTGCATCGCCCAGATCGAGGTCGTCGGCACCGCGCTGCTCCAGCGCAAGGACGAGCTTCTGGAGGCCATGCGCCGGGCCCGCGAGCGCCGCGAGCTGCACCTCTATGCGCTGATGATCACCGACGTGCTCTCGAAGGGCACGGAGCTGCTGATCGCGGGTGACACGGCATCCGTCGCGCGCGCCTTCGGAACGCCGGCACAGGATAGCCAGCTCGAGCTGCCCGGCGTGATGAGCCGCAAGAAGGAGGTTGCTCCGAAGCTGATGGCGGCGCTGTAGCCGCCTCGAAACGACTGAATGCGCGCCCCAGGTAATCCACCCGGTGGGTAGACGCGCCGGGGGCCGGTCGCGGCTGGCTTATGGTCACGCCGGCCGCGCGGGACGGGTTCGGCTCAGACAGGCGTTAGCTCAGCTCACCCCGGCAACCTGCGCCGGCGCCTCGCCCCACAGCTGCTCGAGCCTGTAGTACTCGCGTGTCTCCGGCGTGAACACGTGAACCACCACGTCGAGGTAGTCCATCAGGATCCAGCGCGCCTGAGCGAGACCCTCCACCCGCTGGGGAAGCGTGCCGTGCTCGGACTTCATTCCGTGGTGGATGGCATCGTGAATTGCCTTCGTCTGGCGGTCTGTGCGCCCGGTGCAGATCACGAAATAGTCCGTATAGCCGATGATGCCGCGCAGGTCGAGTTGAAGGATGTCGAGCGCCTTGCGGTCAGCGGCGTACGCGGCCACGGCGGCCGCGATCTCTTCAGGGCTCATTGCTCTCCATTACCCCGGTACAGGTCGTGACGATCGATGTAATCGGCTACGGCGTCGGGCGTGAAGTACTTGATCGGCTGCTCGGCCCGCACCCGCTCGCGGAGCATCGTCGAGGAGATCCCGATCTCCGGCATGCGGAAGAACCGGGCGCGCTCCCCACCCTCAAGGGCTCCAAGGGCCGCGTCGACGTCGTGGCGCGCGGTTCCGGGGCGTTTGGCAATCGACAGCGTCGCGATTGAAAGCACCCGCTCGGGATCTCGCCAGCGCGGCAGACCGGCGGCGATGTCGCTTCCGACGATCAGAAACAGGTCGCTATCGGGCGCTCGAGAGTGCAGCTCGTCAAGCGTATCGACCGTGTACGACGTTCCGGCTCGCCGGACCTCCAGGTCGGACACCTCGAATCGGGCCTCGTCGCTCTGGACGGCGAGCCGGCAGAGCTCGAGCCGGTGTTCGGGGCCGGGTTCCTCGTCCACGGGCTTATGCGGCGGTATGCGCGCCGGCATCAGCGTCACGCGGTCGAGTTCGAGCTGGAGGTAGGCCTCCTGCGCGCACACCAGGTGACCGAGATGTGGCGGGTTGAACGTGCCGCCGAGGATGCCGATTCGCACAGCTGACTGGGCGATGGACGGCGGTCAGGAGCGCACGTGGCCGGCGCCCTCGACCAGGTATTTGAACGTACACAGCTCCCGGATGCCGATCGGTCCGCGAGCGTGGAGCTTCTGGGTCGAGTTGCCGATCTCCGCGCCCATGCCGAACTCGCCGCCGTCCGTGAACCGCGTTGAGGCGTTCACGTACACACACGCCGCGTCCACTCCGAGCTGGAAGGCCCGTGCAGCCTCGGTGTCACGCGTGACGATGGCCTCCGAATGCCCGCTGCCGTGCGCATTCACATGCTCGATGGCCTCGGTCGTGGAGTCGACCACCCGCACGGCGAGCTCGAGCGCGAGATACTCGGTGTCCCAGTCTTCATCGGTGGCGGGGTCGATGGTGGTTTGCGGTGCGGCAGCGCGGGCGCGGGCGTCCCCGTGGAGCGCGACGCCGGCGTCACTGAGCGCCCGCAGCGCGTTGGGCAGAAACGAGTCGGCGATCTCCGCGTCGACGAGGAGCGTCTCGGCTGCGTTACACACCCCGGGCCGCTGGAGCTTCGCGTTCAGCACGATGGCCTGCGCGCTTTCGAGATCGGCGCTGCGCTCCACGTACACGTGACAGTTGCCGGACGCCGCATAGATGACCGGGACCGTCGCTACTCCCTTGAGTGCCGCCTTCAGCCCCTCTCCGCCGCGCGGGATGATCAGATCGACGACGCCGGTCTGCGTCGCGAGCTCCGCGAGCTCATCGCGGCCTCCGCCGGCGACGAGGGAGATCGAGTGTTCCGGGAGCCCGGCGCGGGTCGCGGCCTCGGCGGCGATCGCGGCGAGGGCGGCGTTTGAGTGTGCCGCCGTGCTCGAGCCGCGCAGCACGATCGCGTTGCCGGACTTCAGGGACAGCGCCGAGGCGTCGATCGTCACGTTGGGTCGAGCCTCGTACACCACCGCGACCACTCCGAGCGGGACCCGCAGCTTGCGAACGTCAAGGCCGTTCGGGAGGCGCCATCCCTCGATCACCTCGCCCACGGGGTCCGGCAGCGCCGCGATCCTTCGAGCGCCGGCGGCGACTTCGGCGATGCGCTTTTCGTCGAGAGCGAGGCGGTCGAGCAGGGCGCTCGACAGGCCCGCTTCGCGCCCCGCGTCGAAGTCGCTCCTGTTGGCGTCGAGGATCTCCTCGCTGCGCTCGATCAGCGCGTCCGCGATCGCGTTCAGCGCGGCGTCCTTGAGATCGGAGCCGAGGGTCGCGAGAGTTCGCGACGCGCGTTTGGCGGCTGCGCAGACGTCTGCTACCGAGGTCGCGGTGGTGGCCATGACACTCACAGCTTACGCAAGCACGAAGTAGTCGCGGTGGATCGCCTCCTCGCTCGCTCGGGGCAGCAGCTCGCGTACCGCGGCCGACTTCAGCCCACGCACCTGGCGCAGCTCCTGGGCCGAGTAGTTGCAGATTCCCTTGCCGACCGAGTCGCCGTCATGGGCGATCTCGACCGCGTCGCCGGCGTCGAACTCCCCGGCGACGTCCACGATCCCGACGGGCAACAGGCTCGTGCCGCCCTCTCGAAGAGCCCTGGCCGCGCCGGCGTCGACGAGGATCCGCCCGCGCACCGGCTTGGCGTACTTGAGCCACAGCTTGAAGCTCGAGTAGCGACCTTCGCGGGCAGCGAACCTCGTGCCCATCGGTCGTCCCGAAACGGCCGCGAGGATCGTGCCGCTCGTGAGTCCGCTCGCGATCACCGTCGGGATCCCGGCCGCGGTCGCCATCTCGGCCGCCACCACCTTGGAGCGCATCCCTCCGGAGCCGAGCGGCGAAGTCGCGTGGCCGATGTGCATGGTGTCCAGCTCCTCGAAGTCACTGACGTCGGAGACGAGGCTCGCGCGGCGATCCACCCGCGGATCGGCGGTGTAGACGCCGTCGGCATCGGTCAGCATCAGAAGCAGCCGTGCCCCGAGGAGGATCGCCACCTGTGCGGCGAGGAAGTCGTTGTTGCCAAATGAGATCTCATCGGTAGCTGTCGTGTCGTTCTCGTTTATCACCGGGACCACGCGCCAGTCGAGCAGCTTGCGCAGCGTCTGGCGGGCGTTCAGGTAATGCGTCCGCGCACTGATGTCGAAGAACGTCAGCAGCACCTGGGCCGTCGGGACCCCGCGCTCCTGCAGCAGCCGGTCGTAGAACTGGTAGAGCTTGCCCTGCCCCACGGCGCTTGCTGCCTGCAGCTCGTCGACCGATCGGGGCCGCAGCGGTATCGCCATCACACCCATGCCACGGGCGATCGCTCCGCTCGTGACGACGACGAGCGGCTGGCCGGCGTGGTGGAGCTCCGCGAGCTGGTCGCAGATACCGGCGAGCACGTCGGCGCGCACCTCGCCGCGCACGTCGGCGACGATGCTGGATCCGAGCTTGACCACGATGCACGCCATGGTTCAGGAGATTAGGGCGCGAGGGCGCCGCGGCTCGGTCGCGGCGCCCCGGACTCTGCGCGTGTGTTAGCTCACGTGGTCAGCGCCTCGTGCACCACGGGTTGGTTGGAACTCCCGCGCACGGGTTGGGCATCGTCGGGAGCTTTGGCAGCGGGTGCATGACCACGCGCGTCCGGCGCGGGTAGTGATCGGTCGGCAGGCATAAGGCCGTGTCCAGCTGGGAGTCGCAGTACACCTCGGAAACGAACTGTCCGCCGGTGTTCGCCGGCGCCGCGCTGCCGTCGCACTTCGGGTGCACCTGCTCCAGGGCGGCGGCCGCACCGGTCAGGCTGCCCCCGCCGAGCTCGGTGTTGCCGCTGTAGCAGTCCGTCGGGTGCCCGGCCTCGAGGTTCAGCTGGTCGAAGTCGCCGTTCGACGGATTGCCATACGAGCCGTTGTGAGCGAACGCGTTGTTGATGATCGCGTTGCCCCAGTCGTCGTACAGGCAGCTGCCGGGCCCGAGGATCGGGAAGTTCGGCGTTCCGCCGGTGCAGGGCGGCCCCATGTCCGGGAACGCGACGAGAATCACGCCCCACGCGTTGTTGCGCACGAACCTGTTGTGCATGATCGTGTCGTTGCGCCCACCGGAGACCGACATGCCAGTGCCCACCGGTCCGGCGGCGGCGGTGCCGGCGGCCGGGACGTTCGGGTTGTTGTTGTCGTGGACGTAGTTGTTCGTGAACACCCAGCACGATGGGGCTCCCTTGACCGGAGGCTTGACCCCGGCGGGACAGGGGCCGTTCTGGGGCGGCGGGTTATCGCCGTTTTGGCTGTTGGTGTCAAACCCGTCCTGGTTGTTGTCGAATTGGGAGCGTTTGATCAGCAGCCACCCGCCCGAGTTTGAGCCCGAGTAGCCCAGAGCGTTGTACTCCGACCAGGCGTGGTCGATCGTTTGGTCGCACTGCTGCTGGCATGCGCCGATGTAGAGACCGGAATCATTGAAGTTGCTGGTGTAGTCCTGCGACCAGGTCCCGCCGCTCCAGTTGCTCGAAAAGATTCCGTACGCAGCGGCGGTTGACTCGGTGTTGAAGTACGTGCTCGTCGCTGTGAGGTAGGAGCCGTTGTAGCCCCAGCCGCCGATGTGGTAGCTGCCGTCCCCGCCGTTCCACCAGATCTCGTTGCCGGCGTTTCCGGAGCCGCTCAGGAAGTTGCAGGCCGTGAGGTTCTGGATGGAGACGTCGTCCGCCTTCCAGATCAGGATCCCGTTGAGCCCCAGCGGGCCCTTGCTACCGGAGGGTCCGAAGTTCTGGTTTGAGGCTTTGTTGCTGCACCGCGAGCCGGACCCGGTTCCGTCGACGATCACCGTGTTGCGGTTCATCCCGCGGATCCGCAGGTTGCGCTTGGTGATCAGGATGCCTGCGGCCTCGTCGGAGCGGCCCGGGACCCTCCGGCTGGACGTTGTCTTGTAATCGCCCGGACCGATCAGAATCCAGTCACCGGGCTTCGCGGCGTTGACCGCCGCCTGGATCGATTTGAATTGGCCGGGGACGCCACGATAGCTGCCCACCCGCAGAACGCGGGCGCCGGCGCTCGATGCCATCGCGAAGGCACCGAGGATCGCGAGACCGACCACGACAGTACGACGCATTCCTCTCCCTCTCTTTGAGCCCCGCGTCAATGGGGGCGTGTTACAAGCTTCGGGCGCGTCGTCCCGCTATCCGGCCCTCCGGGGACGAGCGCGGCGGGAAGATTAGTGATTTGGATCGAGCTCGAACGTCACACCCCCGATCTCGACCTCGTCACCGGGCTCGAATCCCTCGGCTTCGAGGGCGTGGATCACGCCGATCCCGCGCAGCCGGCGTTCGAGGTATGCGAGCGCGTCCTCGTTATCCAGGTCATAGCGGGCGATGAGGCGCTCGACGCCGCGGCCGGCGACCCGGAAGCTGTGATCGCCGATGCGCTGCACCAGATAGGCGCGCTCCGCGGCGGGGCGGAAGACGCGGTGCTCGGCGAGCTCCTCTGGGGGCGTTATGTCCGGCGCCCGCGCGCCGGCGGGCGGCGGCATGTCGCTCGGCGCAACGTCCGCCGGCCGCCCGGCGGAC
>JAFASF010000398.1 GCA_019244745.1 Solirubrobacterales bacterium
GTCATGGCGGTGGCCGTGATGCGGCTCTATGGAAGGGTGGCACCCGCCGACGCACGGATCTCAACCTCTAGGTAGAAGCAGTCCCCGGTGGAACGAAACCTCAGGCTACTGCACACGCCTCCGCGCGACCCGTCCGCCGGGCCTTTAGGACCGAGAAGGTGACCTCGGGGTTTCGCTCAGCGGCTCACGGCGGCAGACGTTCCCAGTGTCCGCCCGGAGCTCGTCAGCGCTCGGACGGCGAGGTAGGGCTGTGACGTGGTGGCCAAGATCATCGTCTCGAATCCGGTACTCGAGCTCATCGCGAGCGGTGAGAGCTTGGTCGGGCTGGGACCCGACAGCAGCTCCCAACGCGTGACGTTCGTCGCCCCGTTCCAGCTCGCGTACGCGGTCAGGGCGCCGGCGCCGCCGGGAGTTACGCTGATCGCCGGAGGTTGCGTCGGCTGGCCGCTCCACGGAGACCGGTAGGCGCGATAGGACTGGACCGTGCCGGGAAAGCTGCCGCCGAACATCTGGGTGCCGCCCGGCGCGTGCTCGGAGAAACTCGACGCGGCTCCCCAGCCCACGAACACGTTTGCGTTGGAGAGCACCTGCATGTTGCCCTGGCTGCCGGCCAGGAGCGGAGGGGTGTGGGTGTAGCTGCGGACGAGCGATGCGCGCCTGGAGCTCATGTCCAGTTTCAGCTGGATTGCGCGCGACTGGCTCTCCTCTTGTGGGCTGGCGGCGTCGTCGAACAGCGTGATTGTTCCGTCGGGATGCAGCCGCGCGTCGTGCTGCCACTCGAATCGGACGCCGGACCCGAGCGTGAAGCTCGACTCCTTGCCGCCCAGCGTCCAGACGATCTTTCCCGTGTCGCGGTCGATCTCGTACACCGCCCAGGTGTTCCGAGCCGAGATCAGGAGGTTGCCATCCGGAAGCTGCTCGATCGAGTTCATGTGAAAGTAGTCGTAGGGTGCGTCCGCGGTCGGCTTGCCGGCGTAAGAGGCGCTCAACGGCACGTGACCGAGCGCGTGCCATTCCCACAGCAGCTGGTCGGTGCCGATGTCGATCTCCTGGGCGATGCAGTCGAATACTGCGCCATCCTGGGGTCCGCCGACCGACGAAAGATCGGCTTTCACCGGTTGATAAGCCGTGATGAGCGCGGTGTCTTCAGGGGTGATCTGAAACTCGTGCAGGTCGGACTGGTAGCCCTCGCTGGCATGGACCGTTGCCAACGTCTGGTAGGAGCGGTTCAGAATCAGGTCTTCGCCCGCGCCGTGGCCCGAGCTGACCTGACCTTTCCAGAAGGTCAGCACGGGGCGGCCAGCGTAGGTCTGGACGCGGAAGTTGAACGCCGAGGAACCGTCGTCGAGTGGGTCAAACCACACCAGGCGCCCGTCGCTGTCGAGGATCATCGGTCCGTTCTGCGGGGCGCTGTGGGCATCGACGAAGATGTCGCCCGAGCTCCGATCTGGGTCGCGGCCGGACATCTCGACGACCGGAGGACGCAGGTTGGGTTGCGAGTGAAAGCTCTGCGTCGGCGGCTGCTTGGCCTGATTTCCGGAGCCGCTCTGTGCGGTGGCGCCGGCGTTCTTGGACGACGTCGTGGCACTTGGGGGAGGGGCGGCCACGGTGAACGAGAAACGCAGCTCGGTCGCGTTGGGTGCGCCCGATGCGGTGCCGGCGGCCGGCGAGCTCAGCCGGGCGGCGACCGACACCCGCTCGCCGGGCGCAAACGGACGCTCGGAGGAGAAGGCGGTCCCGCGGCCGCCGACCAGCGCGGTCAGCCGGCCAGCGTGCGCGCCGCTGCGGGAGCCGTCCACGGCGACCGCCCGCACCTGCGCCGGAGCCAACGCGGGAAATGTGATCTGTGTGCGGGGGGAGGCGGCCGGCGTGCCGGGGAATGGGAGCACCACCAGGCTGCTGGGCCCCCGAGGCGGCGCGCGGCCGCCGGTCGATTCGAGCAACGCGATCACGCCACCGGCGAGGGCGGCGGCGACCACGCCGGCCGCCACCATCCACCGGACGCGCTGTCGCGAAGCGGCGCTGGGGCCCGGCTCACCGGCAGCACGAGGGTCATCGGACATGCTCGCCTCGGATCGATCCGAGCATATCGCCGCCGCGAACGCGACGGCGGCGGCGGTCCCAGCGGCGCCCACATACGCTGACCGTCGGCGAACCCCCAGTTCAACAACCGAGCGCTAACGAAGAAACACCTCTGCTGGCCTAGCATCGCGGTCGCTTGCGATGGCGCGTGTCCGAGTACAACGATGCGGTTCGTGCGTGATTTGTCGTCGCACCATGTGGCTGCTGGCGTGTGCGGCGCTCGCCGTGGGCTGCGGCGGTCACTCCAAGATAGGCGGTCACCGCGCACCACCGGCCACCAGCACATCGTCGGCGGCCCCCACGAGCGCGTCCGGCATCCACAAGATCCGGCACGTGGTCGTGATCATGCAGGAGAACC
>JAFASF010000315.1 GCA_019244745.1 Solirubrobacterales bacterium
ATGCTCCTCGCTGGCCCAATCGACTCCAGCGAACCACCCATCATCCATCACCCCCACTCCCTTCACCCGACCTTTTGCAGGAGACGGCGCGAGGTATCCTGGCGGTTGCTTACTGATGGTGCTCTGGGCGCGACCTCCTGTTGCCGGTCAACGGGCACCACGACGGAACGTCGGGAGGCGCTGGTCTAAAACTGGCCGTCTGCGCAGGCAAGCCCAAAAGCAGCGCTCTCCCGACATCCGCCGACCAGCAAAAGCTTGACCGACAGCGGAAGCGGTCTCTGCGGGCCTGCGGCTAAGCCTCGCTGCGGCATACCTGAGGGTTCAGTCGCGTCGCTCGGTGGTGCCGGCCAGCGCCCGCATGGTCCAGCCGGTGATCAGCGCGATCAGCGCGAGCGCAACCAACGCCTCGGCCCAGAAGAAGGACGCGTAGTCGAACAGAACACCGACCGGCGGGATGCCCGGCAGACTGTTGCGCACCGTGGGGAAGGCGAACAGCAGGACGGCAAGGAAGCCCGCAAACGCCCCCTCGAAGCGGCGCCGGCGCGCCAGCAAGCTCACGGCGACGGCCAGAGCGCCGAGGGCCAACGCCCACATCACGAGCATGATGAACACCGCGAACAGCACCGCCGCCCAGGACGGATCCACGTGGAGCACAACGTCCACCACAGGACCCTCACGCACGGCGGACTGGGTTGAGACGCGGTAGCCGGCGAGACTGCTGGAGACGTGCAGCAGCAACGGAACCGTCTTTCCGGAGCGCACGCCGCCGGCAGTACTCGCCAGCGCACTGATCCCGACCCTGAGGTGATGGAAGGGATACGTCGAGGTATCTCCATCCACCGGCACCGTCGTCTCGAACGGGTCCATGAAGCCACCGGCGCGGTAGCTGTGGGCGAGCGAGCCGTTGACAGTGCTCGTGTACAGGACGACGCCCTTCGTGAGGAGGTCGAGCGGAGGCTGCGCGAGGCTCCCGCCCGGGGTCGGGTCTATGCGCACAGTGGCGCTAGCGGTTGCCGTGTTCACCGTGATCAGCCGCGCATCCAGCACAACGCCGTTAAAGGAAGGCGCGGCCGTGGCCGACGCGACGTCGACCACGCTGGCCGCAAGCACCGCCACAACGGCGATGACCGCGGCTCGGACCGCGATGCGAGTACTGGGAGCGTTCACGACGCGGGCACGAGCGGCCAACACAACGGGGTATTGTCGTGGACGCGAACGACGGTGCGGGACCTACCAAGCGCTCAACCCTCGGGCCCGCTGCCATCGGGCAAACCTGACAGCCATCACCGGCCGGAGCAGGCTTGGCGCGCTGCCCTCGAGCCGCGATCGTTCGGGCACCGCACGTCAGTCTCCGGCCTCTCATCGAAAAGCAGCGGCCTC
Organism: Solirubrobacterales bacterium; assembly: GCA_019244745.1. Taxonomy (GTDB): domain Bacteria; phylum Actinomycetota; class Thermoleophilia; order Solirubrobacterales; family Solirubrobacteraceae; genus Palsa-465. The sequence goes on from JAFASF010000315.1 coordinate 1,381, forward strand.
ACACGAGCCTGCCTCCAATGTGAATGCGATCGCGCTATAGGCAGCACGTCGCGGCTGGGACCTGCGCCGCGGCACTCACCGACGAGTGCCGATCGAGACGCACGCAGAGGGGTCGCTGGACGTGCTCACCGGGCCGTTCTACACGCTCCAGCACGTAGAGTGTCGGGGCTCAGAGGGCGCCAGATGGCCCGGGGGTACGACAACAGCTCGTCGAGATGAGCCAGCGCCTCTCGCACGGGTCGGCACGCGAGGTGCTCCTTGTAGAGCCGCGCGATCTGCTTTTCGCTCTTGCGGTACTTCGGATCGAGCTGCCGCGGCAGTCGCCTACGTGGCAGCCAGAACCAGTCGACGCGCACGAGGGGCTGCCCTCCGTGTCCCGATCGTCGGCTACCCAGCTGAGCGGTGGGGAACGTGTCGTCACGCGGCTCAATCGCTTTGCCCCACTTGTGGCGCACGCGATTGCGCGCGAAACGGAGGCCGCGGACATGCTCATCCTTCCCCACACGCTTCCACCCCTTCGGATGGTCGGCGATCGCCACCGACCAGGCGGTTCCGGGCAGCCGCGTCAGCGCGCGTCGATAGCCTTCAACCAGCCAGTCCAGTTCCACACGCGCCTGCGATGTGGCCACGTCTTCGCACGCTAGCCGATCTGCACGGGTCGGCTCGTGCGGTCGCGGCGGGCCCTCCATCGTCAGCGTCGACGTCGATGCTTCGTGTGTTAGGGGACGGCGGTCTGCCGGTGAGAACGGCCGATCTCAAGCCCCGTGGCCGCCAGACACGCGGGCCTTTATCCTGCAGTGCCGAGCGCGTCGGGTCGCCGACCGCCGTCCGGCCCGCGGTCCCTCTCCATGCGAGGGGGCCACGTAGGCGCTACCGCATTAGGCGATGACGAGTAGCGCGCAATGGCAAGCGGGGCGCTCTTGGCGCTCGCTTGTCCAACGTCTGTCCCGACGTGACCCGTCGTGTCCGCCTTCAGCAGCGGGATCGTGGTTTTGCGGCATCGACATCGTCGTGCTTAGGTCGACGACCGACGGTGTCGGTGGCGGGGTGGACGTGCTTCGGTCTGCGTGACACCCGGGGAATCGACCGGAGTAAGTCTCGGTGGCAGCCGGGTTGGCTCACCCTGCTTGTCGGCTTGCCGACCGCTGATCAGCGCTCCCTGAGTGCCTAGTGGTCACCGTCGAGCCAGCAGGCCTACCTCGATTGGCGCTCGCTTCTGTCGCGTTTATTCTCTGCGCTGCGAGGACGGGGCGGTTTGTAGCCGCAGAGGAGGCTCTGATGAGGGCTCGGGCGCGGGTCGGTGGAGAGTGGGCGAGCTTGTTCGGATTTCGGCCGGTGGCCGTCGCATCCGTGGGCGCGCTGCTGTTGGCGGCGGCGGTGTCGCTAGCCGGGCCGCGTGCCCGTTCTTCGAGCATCGGGCCGGGGGAGCCGTCGCCGGCGTTTATGGGGCTTGCTGCCAGCGTGATTGCAGAGCCTACTCCGGTGCTCGGGACCGATAGCGCCGTCACTTGGTGTGTGAGATCTCGCTGCTCAACGTGACTGGTGCGGCGGAGCGGGTCGACCCTCGATGCAGCGGATCGCTCGGTGATGGCCTCCTATGACGGCGACCGCGCAGTGCGAGCGATCATGAGCAGCGCGGTGACGACGCTGCAGCACACGCCCACCGCCGAGCTGCCGCCAGGCGGCGGTGCGGTGCTGTGGCTGGATGTGTTGTTTCCTCAGCGCGCCCACCCTCCCCACCAGCTGGTGCATCGGATCGTCTTCACCGAGTTCTCGAGCCCGCAGCGCCGGGGCATCGTCAACGGTACGCGCACGCAGGTCAGCTCGCGTGCGCCGGTGGTGCTCGGGCCGCCGTTGCTCGGAGCCGGCTATGTTGACGGCAACGGCTGTTGTGGGGAGAGCGCGGTGGCGTCCCAGGTTCCGGGTGAAAGTGGAGTGGGCGTAGCTCCGCTGGTTGGGGATCCTAGGCGGCGATCACCTCCTCGGTGTTGTCATTCGTCGGCGTGTTCTGCTGTCGGCGAATACGTTCGATGTGGCCGACTGTCTTGGGGGTCATGATCACGCCGCGCCAGCCGCGGCTTGAGAGCTCGAGCACGGCCCAGATCAGTGACAGCGCGCTGGTCTCGCCCGGGAAGCGGCCGATTACCTTGGTGCGTCGGCGGACCTCGACGAACGTGCGCTCCAGGAGATTGGTGGTCCGGATCCGTTTGCGGTGCTCAGACGGCCAGCGCAGATGGACCACGAGCTGGTCGCGGTCGCGTTCGATCACGGCCATGGCCGACGGGTAAGCAGCCCGGTAATCGGCGATGATCGCCTCGAGGCCGCGGCGGGCTTCGGCCGGAGAGGCTGCCTCGTCGAAGATCTTCCACCAGCGCGCCTTGACCTCTGTGTGGTGGCGCTCGGGGAGCTTCGAGGTGATGTTGTGCAAGGCGTGCACGGTGCAGCGCTGCCCGTCCGCTCGGGGCCACAGCTCGCGGACCGCCTTCCACAGCCCCGGGGCGCCGTCAGCGCAGATGAGCCCCGGAGCGTTCATCCCGCGGGCGATCAGGTCACGGCCGAACGCGAGCCACGACTCATAGCTCTCCCGGCTCCCGAGCTGCAGCCCGAGCAGCACTTTCCTGCCCTCCAGGGTCACGCCCCAAGCGACCAGCACCCCCTCCGCGGGCGTGTCATCGGGATGCAGCTTCAGGTAAATCGCATCGAGGAACAGGTAGGCGAGATCGTGCTCGTCCAGCCGCCGCTTGCACCATCGCCGGTAACGCTCACGCGTGTCCTCCAGCACTCGGGAGACCGTCGACTTCGAGATCACCTGCGCATCGAAGGTCTCCTCCAAGGAGGCCTCGACGTCGCGCACCGACAAGCCGCGAAGGAACGAGCAGATCACCAGAGTCTCGAGCGCGTAGGTGCGCGCGACTCCCTTGCCGACGATCCTTGACTCGAACCCCAGCTTCGACGCGTCCCTGACCCGCGGGCGCTCGACCTCCATCGGCCCCGAGGTCGCAGCGATCTTCTGCCGCCGCTCGTAGCCGTTGCGATGCGCGACCGGCGCCCCGGTCCGCTCATAGCGAGCCCGCCCCAAGAACTCGCTCAACTCGTCCTCGAGCGCCTGCTGGATGATCAACCGGGCACCGAGCCGACCGATCTCCTCGATCGGATCCTGAAGCTCGCCGGCGTCAGCGACCACGGCATCGAGCTCGTCGCGCAGCCGCTCGCTCGGGGTTACTCTCATACCCATCTGGGCGTACCTCCTGCTTTCGTCGTGACGGACAAAGCGGAGGCTACGCCCGGACCCCCTTTTCCCCGGCTACTGGGACGTCACCTCGTCCTTACCGGCGGCAGCGTGCCGTGGCGTCCACCCGTCTTCGGCTCCTGAGGCACGACGATGGTCTCGACGTATCCGCGCGCCAGCATCTCCATCTGCCGCAGGCGAAGGCACCTTACTGCCCACAAGAATCGTATCTTGGTCCGCCCGAGTAGCAAACTCCTCCACCGACCGCGCGGTGCTTAGACCTTTCCAGCGTTGGCCAGGACCGAGCATTCGGCGTCTGCGAGCTCACGCGGACACGCCCGTGACAATCTCTTTAGACGGGAACCTGCATGCTGTCGACGACCGGCTGGACGTCTGACCATTCGGGGCCTGAGTCCGGGCCAACGTACACCCGTATATCTAAGCTATACAGAGTGTCGCCCTGAACGGCGATGTAGTTTCCGAGAAACTGACGGAATCCGAACCAGTTGACGGTTCCTCCGCCAAACTGACTAAACAGCGCAGTCGCTCCTGCCGAGAGCTGGATCGGCGAAGCTGAGAGGTTCGCCGTCGCAACGGGCACGGGGTCCCAGTGATATATCAGCAGCATAGTTGTATCGCTCGGCAAAGCACGCAGGTCCGGGTTCCCTTCGATGTTTGGCAAGGGGCCGAGGTGCCGATTAGAGACTATGGTGTCGTAGGGCATAATGACGCCTGGGATCAACGCCGTGTACACGAACCAGGAGCTTGGATGGCGGAGCGCGGGATGAGGCGGATACGGGCTCGTAAAGCTTGCGTCGAGCGGGCTGGCTGCGCGTGCGGTGTCCGACATCGTCGCGATGGTGGCGGCAGCTGCTCCGGCACCGCCG
>JAFASF010000074.1 GCA_019244745.1 Solirubrobacterales bacterium
ACGCCACACCGACCGGCCCGACCCATACCCCCGGCTGGCGAGGAGCGAGACCAACTCCGTTGAGCGTAGCTCCGCCCTGCTTTGGCGGCACGACGCGCATCTTGCTTCTTCGCTCGCGCCGCCGGAAGCAGCGGGCTGACTGTTGGGATCGGCCGCCCGCCCTATGCGCAAACAGGCACGCCGCTGGGGTTCGCCTCAATCGCGGCAGTGGGATCGCCGCCGCGCTTGTCTGTCCTTCCGCGGGTGCGTCGGCGGGGTGTCGACTAGCGTGCGCTGGCCGCGTCGCCATCGACGGGCGCCGTTGGGGACCGAGTGGACGATGCCTGGACGGGTTCCTCGATGGTCATCGGCCTACCCGGCGCATCTGCTTTGAGAGAGGTGGTTGTGACCTGCAGTTTTCGGCGATCGTCGACCTCGAGTCGGAACACGTCGGGGCGGTTGTAGTGGCCGGTTGCGTCGAACATTCGCTTTCGCGCCGCGATCAGGTCGAAGTCGAGGTCGGCGAGCAGGATCCCGCGTTCGTTGACCAGCGGACCGGCGAGCACTTTGCCGAAGGGGTCGACGATCACCGAGTAGCCCGTGAGCGTCCAGCCGCCGTGTACTTTGTCGGCCCACTCGCGAAGCGGGTTTGTGTTGGGAAGCCCTTCCGGCAGCCAGTCGGGGTGCATGACGGGAGCGGCCCCGATCGTGAAGCAGACGCTCTCGCGGGCGATGTGACGCATCGTCGCCACCCAGAACTCCGCTGTCGCGAGCGTTGGGGCGATCCAGATCTGCGGCCCCTGTGCGTACAGGTGAAAGCGCGCGAGCGGCATGTAGTTCTCCCAGCAGATCAGGCTGGCCAGCCGTCCGGTCGGTGTGTCCAGGACGCGCAGGTCCGATCCGTCGCCCATTCCCCATACCAGCCGCTCGCCGCCAGTCGGCATCAGCTTGCGATGGCGCCCCAGCAGGGACCCGTCGCGGCCGAACGTGAGCACCGTGTTGTAGATCGTGCCACCGTGCTGCTCGCGCTCGTCGACGCCGACGACCAGCACCACCCCCGCGGAGCTCGCGATCTCCGCGAGCCGGTCGCACGCGTCACCCGGGACGGTCACGGCCTCGCGCATCAGCAGCGTATGCCAGTCCGCGTCTTCCCAGACCGGTAGCGCGTCGATCCACACCGGCGGCCCCGGCACGAACGCCTCCGGAAACACCACCAGCTGAGCGCCCTCCGCCACCGCCTTGTCCGTCAGCTCGGCGACGAGATCAAGAGTCGCCGCGCGGTCCAGCAGCACCGGGCAGTCCTGCACTGCGGCCACTCGCACACTCATCGTCCACGCCTTTCCGGTTCGGAGCTGGCACCTGGAGATAGCGGCTGCTCGTGGGGCATAGCTTCAATCCGCCTGGGCGTAGTTGCTGGCGCCGTACCAGTCGACGACGACGACGGGCTCCTCGCCGATGACCCAGGCGTCGTGTCCGCTGGGCAGGGAGGTGATGTCGCCGGGTTGGGCGATGATTTCGGTGCCGTCGTCCATTCGGATCGCGAGCTGCCCGCTGACGTGGTACTGAAAGTGCGGCGCCTCGCAGCTGTCCGTGCCCGCGATCGGTTTGACGTCGTTTGACCAGCGCCAGCCCGGCTCGAAGGTCATCCTGCCGATCTGGGATTCGCCGATCGAGAGGATCTCGGCCTTCCCGCGCGGGAACTGACGGGTCTCGTCGGGGGCTCCGAAGCTCTTGTGCTCGGTTTCGTGTCTCATCATCTCTCGCTTGGGCTTGTTCCGGCGGCCACGATCAGCTCACACGGGCCCTCGAAGCCAGCGGCGGACTCGAATTGGGACAGCTCCGCCTCGATCTGGTCCCAGGCCTCCTCGCGTTCCGCTTCGCTCAGTCCCGCGAGCATTTGGTGCAGCGCACCGAACGATTCGCGCTCGAAGCGCACACATTCCGCCGCCGAGGGCATCCGCAGCGGCGCGCTGATCCGGCGCACCTCGATGTCGCTGAAGCCGGCCCGCTCATAGGCGGCCTCGATCACCCCTGGTGCCCCGAGGCTGAACGGCCCTGGTTGCCCGGGCGCCGGCGGAGGCAGTGCCGCCCGACGCCGGATGATCGAGACGGGGATCGAGAAGAACCGGTTGGCCTCCGGCGTCGAATAGACCACGCCAGCGAGACGACCGCCTGCTCTCAGCGCCCGCCTCATGCCGGTGAAGGCGGCCTGCTGATCAGGGAAGTAGATGAACCCGACGCGCGAGACGACGGCGTCGAACGCTCCCTCCTGCATTTCGAGGTGCTCGCCGTCCATCACCACGGTCCTGACGTTGTCAAGGCCGGCCTCGCGCGCGGCGTGCTCGGCGAAGGCGAGGATGTTGGGCGAGATGTCGGTCGCGACCACGGTGCCCTGCGGCCCGACGCGCCGCGCTGCCGCCAGCGTTTGACCGCCCGCCCCGGCGGCGACGTCGAGCACCCGCGCGCCCGCGCCGACACCCGCCAGATCGAGCATTACCTCGGTGGCCTCGCCGAGCCAGTCCTCTAGCGTCGGGCCCCAGCGGTACCAGGGCTCGGCCGCGGCCTGCCACTGCTCGGCAGTCGTGCGCTTGTACGCAATCGGATCGAATGTCGCGGCGCTCATTGCTCGTCCCATACCTGGATCACGGTCTGGTCTGAGATCTGGCCCGAGTCGAGCGCCAGGACCGTGGCGCACAAGACGTTCGTCCCGTCCGGATACCGGCACGCCTGGGTGTAGGCCGCGCCGGCGTTGTCCAGCACCTTGTGCTCGACGGTGTGGGACATGTCGCGTCCGTACATGTCCTCGAGCCAGCCCTTGATCTCCTCGCGCGATCGCAGCAGGCGCGGCGAGCCGGGCTGGGT
>JAFASF010000143.1 GCA_019244745.1 Solirubrobacterales bacterium
TCCCGGCCTGGGCAAGCGCCTCGGCCGGGCGGGTAAGGAGGCGGTGCGGCTGCGGTTCCTGATGCCGCGACTGCTGCGCGACTGGCTGGAGATCCTGGAAGGACTGGGGGCGTGATGACCGGGCTGGATGCGGAGCGGGCGGCAAGCGCGAGCAGACGAAGATTCGCAGTGGCGAAGGGGTGAGGATTTGTCGGATGGGTCACTAGTTTTAGTCTCCAACCGCGGCCCTGTGACGTTCGGGCCGAACGGCGAGGTCAGGCGCGGCACAGGTGGGTTGGTCACGGCGCTCATCGGGTTGGCCAAGCACCGTGATGTGACGTGGATCGCCTCGGCGATGACCGAGGAGGACATCGCCGCCGCCGAGAGCAACGGCGGGCGGCCCTTCCCCGTGCATATGCCGGACGGCGGCGATTACCGCGTCAAGCTCGTCGCCTCCGACGCCGATGCATACGACCGCTTTTACAACATCATCGCCAACCCGATGCTGTGGTTCATCCAGCACTACCTATGGGATCTCTCGAACGCTCCAGATATCCGCCGCAACGAGACCGAGGCGTTCGAGTTCGGCTACAACGCCGTCAACGAGGACCTCGCCCGCGCGGTGCTGGAGGAGATCGAGGGGGTGGAGAGCCCAGTGGTGATGGTCCACGACTACCACCTCTACACCCTCCCCGGGCTCATCCGGCGCGAGCGTCCCGAGGCGTTCCTGCACCACTTCGTGCACATCCCCTGGAGTCAGTCGGACTCCTGGCGGGTCCTGCCGTCGATGATGCGCCGAGAGATCTATGACGGGATTCTGGCCAACGACATCATCGGCTTCCACACCCGGTCCTATCGGCGCAATTTCCTTCAGTGCTGTGAGGACCTTTGCGGACTCGAGGTCGATCACGAGCGCGGCGTGGTGCGCTGCGATGACCGCGAGGTGTGGGTCCGCGCGTATCCGCTGCCGATCGATTCAGACGCCGTGCAAGCCGTCGCGGCGCGCGAGCGGACCCGGCAATTCGAGGCCGAGTTGCTGCGCCGGCGACGCGACCATCTGATCCTCAGGGTCGACCGCGCCGACCTGTCGAAGAACGTGCTGCGCGGCTTCGGCGCCTTCGACGTGTTCTTGGAACAGCATCCCGAGTTCCGCGAGAGGATCACGTTTATTGCTCAGCTGATGCCCTCCCGGACCGACGTGCCCGAGTACGCGGAGTACCTGGAGCGGATCGAGGCGGTCGTCGCGGTCGTGAACCACCGCCACGGATCGCCGGACTGGATGCCGATCCAACTGAAACTGCGCGACGATCTGGAGGAGGCGGTTGCGGCCTACAAGCACTACGACGTGCTGATAGTCAACGCCATGTTCGACGGCATGAACCTCGTGGCCAAGGAGGGGCCGATGGTCAACGAGCGCGCCGGCGTCTCGATCCTGTCGGAGAACACCGGCGCGCACGAGGAGCTCAGCGAGTACGCGCTGTCGGTCAACCCGTTTGACATTCAGGAGCTGGCGGACTCGATCCACGCCGCCTTGACGATGGACCCGGAAGAGCGGCGCCGGCGCCATGAAGGGCTCAAGTCGATCGTGACCTCGCGGGACCCGGGGCATTGGATCGACGAGCAGCTGGCGGATATTCAGAGGAAGGACACGGAGCGGGTGGTCGGCGACATGTGAGTGCTTCGGGGTTCGGTTGGTCGCCCACACGCACCCCCGTGCCCGGTAACCGACGGGCGCGCGCGTTGTTGGCTCCCTCCGCCCCGCCCTCCCTACGGATAGAAGGTGCGGTGCTCGGTGAGCATCTCGATGTAGGTGGCGATGCGCCTGGCGCGGGCCGCCGGGGTCCTCGTCTGGTGTAGGCGGTAGAGGAAGGCATAGCGGTTTGCTCCCCCCAGCGTGGCGAAGAATTCCTCGGCGGCGGGGTTTTCGTCGAGGGCGCGCTTCAGGTCTTCGGGGACGGTCGCTTGGCGCTGCGATTCGTAGGCCTGGTCCCAGCGACCGTCCTCCTTAGCGACCCGCACCTGCGCGAGACCGGCCGCTGTCATCCGGTTCTGGGCGATCAGTTCGCTCGCCTTACCGCGGTTGATCTGAGACCACCTGCTCCGCGGACCTCGCCGGGTGAAGCGCTGCAGCCAGAAGGAGTCATCGTGCGCGGCTTTCTGGCCGTCGATCCAGCCGTACCGAATCGCCTCCTCGACCGCCTCGGGATAGGTCACGGTGCCGCGCGGAGCACCCTTCTTGGCGATCTTCACCCAAACGGCACCTGAAGATTCATGGTTCTCCTCGAGCCAGCGCTCCCAGGCTCCCCGATCGGCGAACTCGAGGATCGGGAGGCTCTGCTTCTTGGTCGTCATTGGCATCGGTGTGTGGGCCGTCAAGCCAGCGGCATCGGCACGCCCTTCCGAGCGAATGGTCACCCGCTATAGTCGGCCGCCGCCCGAACGGGCATTTGACCATGGCCCAGGACACGACAATCTACGACCTCATGCTGTTGCTCTCCTCGAGCTCGGAGGATGAGCAGCGCGCCAAGATCCTCTCGGACGTGGAGTCCACGATCTCGAAGGGTGGAGGCTCCATCGAGCGCAACGCCGACTGGGGAACGCGCACCATGAGCTACCGGATCCATCACGAGCGCGACGCTGAATATCACCTGCTGCAGTTCAGCGGACCACCCTCTTTGCTCGAGACACTGTCCCACGACCTCCGGATCACGGACGGTGTCCTGCGCTTCAGGATCATCAAGGTCCTGCCTGGCACTCCGGCGCCGCCTGAATCCGCGCCGCCCGTGATCGCCCCCGCCGGCGCGGGACGAGTGGACACCGGTTCGGAGTAGCTGCCGGCTTCGCCTGGTGCGGCGGGCTCTTCCGCGTCGTCGCAGCGTACCGACAGCTCTTCCCTTTCGCGACAGCATCGTTACCTCCTAGCACGACTCGCCGCAGCGGATGCAACGTTTCGGCCCATTTTCCGTGGAGGGACCGGGTTGCCGTCTGGGGCCGGCATAGACTCGGCGCAGGCTTTCAATGCGTTCGTGGAAAGGAGCCGGAGAATGGCTGGCAGCAACATCAATCGCGTGATCATCACCGGGAACCTGACGAAGGATCCCGATCTGAGTTCGATTCCGTCAACCGGAACGGCGGTGTGCAGCCTGCGCATCGCGTGCAACGGGCGGCGCAGGAATAACGAGACGGGGCAATGGGAGGATCAGCCCAACTACTTCGACGTCACCGTGTGGGGAGCTCAGGGCGAAAACTGCCACCGGTATCTCCGCAAGGGCCGTCCCGTGGCGATCGACGGGCGCCTGCGCTGGCGAGAGTGGACCACCAACGAGGGACAAAAGCGCCAGGCAGTCGATATCATCGCCGAGACCGTGCAGTTCCTCGGCGGGCGCGACGACGCTGGCAACGGGAACGGGTTCTCCAGCAGCGTCCGTGCCACGGAGAGCGACATCCCGATCGACACCGGCGACTTCGAGGCCGCTCCCGTGGCTGCCGGGTCCGACGACGACATCCCGTTTTAGGGCGCCAACCATCAAATCGACAGTCTGAGAAGCGAGCTAGGTGATCCGCGGTGGCAAAGCAACGTAGACGGCCGGTCCGCCGGCGTGACAGGAAGGGAGGCCCGACTTCCGGGAGACGGAAGCCGTGTCCGTACTGCCGCGACAAGGTGGAGCAGGTCGACTACAAGGACCTCGCCACGCTGCGGCGGTTCATCTCCGAGCGCGGCAAGATTCGTTCGCGCCGCATCACCGGCGCGTGTCGCCGTCATCAGAGCCAGGTTGCGCGCGCCGTCAAACGTGCGCGCGAGCTCGCACTGCTGCCGTACGTCGCCGATGGCCTCGGGGATCGCGGCGACCGCGGCGACCGCGGCGATCGCGGCGACCGCCGCGAGCGTGCCGCCGAGAGGTAGGCGACCATGGCGCAGGCGATACTCCTGCAGGACGTCGACCCGCTCGGCGAGCGGGGTGACGTGGTGGAGGTCGCCCCCGGCTACCTGCGCAACTACCTGCAGCCTCGCCAACTCGCCGAGCCGGCGACAGCGGGATCGATCCAGGCCGCCCGGCGCCGGCAGCAGGCCGCCGAGCAGGCCAAGCTGGACGCTGAACGTAGATCGCAGGAAAACGCCACGCTGCTCGGACGTACGGTGCTCACGATCCGTCAGCAGGCCGGAGATGACGGCCGCCTGTTCGGAACCGTCACCACGCAGGACATTGCGGATGCGATCCGCGACGCTCGCGGAATGCGGGTCGACCGCCGCAAGGTCCACCTCGAAGACCCCATACGCCACGCCGGGACATACATGGTGGTGGTCGAGCTCGCCGATGGGGTGATGGCCACCGTCAAGACGATGGTCGTGGCCGGCTGACGACGGGTTAGCGCCGCGGGTACACGTATGCGCCGCGCCGACGGGAGGCGACGGCGACGCCACAGATCGTCGTGCCAAGTGGACGCCGAGGGATTCTGCATGCTGGTCGCTCGAGTCGTTGCGCGGCCAGCATGCAGATTCCTCGGCGTTAACCCGCTTGGTGCGGGGTCGTCTCCATCTTGCCGCCTCGGCCAAACCTAGACTCGGGCCCCCATGAGTGCTGTCCAGAACATCGCGGTGCCGCCGCACAACCTGGAGGCGGAGAAGTCCGTGCTGGGCGCCGTGCTACTCGACGAGCGCCATCTGCATCGTCTGCTTGTCGAAGAGCAGCTGAGGCCGGAGCACTTCTACCGCGAACAGCACGGCGTGGTGTTCGCGGCCATGCTCGAGCTGTACGAGAGTGATCGCAAGATCGACCATCTCACGGTCGCCGAGACCCTGCGGCAGCGAGGAAGGCTCGAGGACGCGGGCGGCCCCGAGGCGATCGACGAGCTGGCGGGTTGGGTGCCGGCCGCTGGGCACGCGCGCGAGTACGGACGGATCGTCCGCGACAACGCGCAGATGCGAGCGCTCCTGACCGCCTCGTACGAGATTCAGGCGAGCGTCATGACGCGGGAGGCTCCCGCCCAGGACCTCGTCGAGCGCGCCGAGCGGGCCATGCTCGAGGTTGCCCACGACGATCGACAGAAGAAGCTTCGCTCGATCGCGGACATCCTGCACGACGAGACCGACAAGCTCCACCGCCTGTCGGTCGCCAAGACCCCGCTCACGGGTACGCCGGCGGGCTTCAAGGACCTCGACGAGAAGACGGGCGGCTTCCAACCCGGGAACCTGATCGTGATCGCGGCCCGCCCCTCGATGGGCAAGTCGGCACTGGTCGCCAACATTGCCGAGAACGCCGTGCTCGCCGGTCACGCCGTCGTCCTCTTCTCGCTCGAGATGTCGGAGTCCGAGCTCGCCCAGCGATTCGTCGCCTCCCAAGCGCGCATCAGGGGCGAGGACCTACGCCGCGGCCGGGTGCCGGAAGCCCGCTGGCCGAAGATCCTCGACGCCTGCCAGCGCCTCGCCCAAGCGCCACTGTTCGTCGATGACTCGAGCGACACGGGCGTGCTGGAGGTCCGGGCCAAGGCGCGGCGACTGCATCACCAGATCGACGGGGGGCTCGGCCTCATCATCGTCGACTACCTCCAGCTGATGCGCCACGAGGGCCGGGTCGAGAGCCGCGTCGAGCAGGTGGGCCAGATCTCCCGCGGGCTCAAGGGCCTCGCCCGCGAGCTGGGCGTGCCGGTGATCGCGATCTCCCAGCTCAGCCGCGCGGTCGAGCAGCGGGGTGGGGACAAACGGCCGATCCTGTCCGACCTACGGGAGAGTGGCCAGATAGAGCAGGACTCTGACCTGGTGATGTTCATCTACCGCGAGGAGTACTACGACAAGGACTCCGAGCGGCCGGGCGAGGCGGACATCATCGTCGCCAAGCACCGCAACGGGCCGGTCGGCGACGTGGTGCTGACGTTCCAGAAGGAGTACCCGAAGTTCATGAACTACGCCGGCGAGCGGTTCGCGCAGTGAGTTACTCCTCGGCGTCGCCAGCGTGGACGCAGCGCTCGGACAGCCGCACCGACGAGCGCTGCCCGTGTGACCTGTGCGACGGATCCGGGTTCGTGTACGACACCGAGACCAACACCGCGTTCGACTGCCGCTGCCGCGCGCAGCGTGTCGCGCGGGCTAAGGCGCGCACCCTGTCGGCGGTGATCCCGAGGCGCTATCGGGACGTGTCCTTCGATCGACCCCCGGTGCTCGACATCGCCCCGAACATCGTGGCGGCCACCCGCCGCTTTGCGGATCGGATCGATCAGCACCTCGATGCGGGCCGGGGCCTGTGGTTCATGGGGCCGGTCGGAACGGGTAAGACCACGCTCGCGATGCTGGTCGCCAAAGCCGCGCTGGCAGCCGGCCGCTCGGTCGCCATCTACTCGCTTCCGCGACTGCTGAACGAGATCCGCGACATTCACCGCGCCGAGCGCTCACACCTGGATCTCCTGGACCGCCTCACCGCCGTCGATCTGCTCCATATCGACGACGTCGGCGCCGAGCGCACCACGGACTGGGTGCTCGAGGAGCTCTACTCGATCGTCAATGCGCGCTACGAGGACCAGCGCTCAATGCTGATCACCACCAATATCGAAGACCACGCCGCGCTGTGCGAGCAGATCAGCGAGCGCACCGTGTCCCGCCTGACCGAGATGTGCGAACAGCTCCCGCTCGCCGGCGAGGATCGGCGCACGGTCCTGCCCTTGACGTGACCATGGCGGTGATCAGCCTCACGGCGAAAAGCCGGCTTTCGTACCGGCCCTCCTTGCGAGTCGTGCGGACTCAGCCGTCCTTTTCGCGCTCGGACTTGGCTCGCTCATCGAGCTTACGGCGCAGGTACTCGGCCTTCTCGGCTCGGCGTTGGTGCTGGGCCGCCTCGCGCTCGTCGGTGGCGGCGACGGCGCGCTCGCGCTCGACCGCCGCGCGCTCGGCTTCGGCTTTGCGCAGCTCCTCGGTGGTCGGTTCCTCGCTCATCGCACCCAAACCGTAGCTCCGCTGTGCCCTGAGACGGCACGGTGGCGGGGACAATTATGTCCGCTGTCCAGGCGTCGCGTCTGAGCCGCCCGCGCCCCGCCCGCTCGCGCCCGACCGATTTCAGGCTGCGCGCAGCGCGGGCCGCTCACCGACCCACTCATGGCTGATCTCGTGCAGCACAGCGAGCATCGCCGCGACGGCGGGAGCCCGGTAGCCGGCGGGCAACGCCGCGAGGATCGGACGGGGTGGCGGCGGCGGGTCCAGGTGACGGATGACGACGTCGTCGCGGGAGCCCCGCGCCGCCATGTCGGGGATGAGCGCGACTCCCACCCCGGCCGCGACAAATCCGAGTATCGCCTGGTAGTCGTTGTTCTCGAACGCGATCCGCGGCTCGAAGCCGGCAGCGTGGCACGCCCGCAGGAACAGCCGTGAGTCCGGGCAGGTGGCCTTCGGTGCCAGCATCCAAGGCTCGTCGGCCAGGCTGTCCAGGCCGAGCGGCGAAACCGCGGCGAGCGGGTGCCCGGTCGGCAGCGCGACATACACGGGGTCATCGAACAGGTGGACGAGCTCGATCTGGTCACGCTCCTCCCCGGTGAGCGTGGGGTTGCCGAGCTCATCGGCTCCCGCACCAAGCGGGTCGTGCGAGAGGGCGAGGTCGAGCTCGCCGGCCCGCAACTGTGGCAGCGAGTCGATCGGGTCGGCCATCACCAGGCTTAGCTCGACCGCGGGATAGAGCTCCCGGAACCGAGCGATGGCCAGCGGAACAATCGCTGCGGCTGCGGACCCAAACGACGCGAGGCGGAGCGTGCCGCCCTCGAGGCCAGCTAGCGCTTGCAGCTCGAACTCCACATCCCGCAAGCGCGCCAGGATCGACTCGCCGCGATCGACCAGGAGCCGTCCGGCATCGGTGAGGACCGCGCCCTGAGGAGCTCGCCGCACGAGGACGGCACCCACCTCCGCCTCGAGTGTCGCTATCTGCCGCGACACCGCCGGTTGCGTGTAGCCGAGCGAAGCGGCGGCAGCGGAGAACGAGCCGTGACGTGCTACCTCGCACAGGACCTTGAGGCGACGCGTGTCCAGCATGACGTCTAGTTATACCCCATCAAGCAAACCCCTATTTGCATTTATAGCCCGAGAGGAGGAGATTGGTCGGCACACGCCACACGAGGCAACCACCGAGGCAAGAACAGATGACCGCATCTCTCGCCACAATTACCATCCGCCCCGCCTACGGCGATGACGAGCGAGCGCTTCGCCGGCTGGCCGCGCTCGACAGCGCCCCCCAGGTTCCGCCGGCGCCCCTGCTGATCGCCGAGGTCGACGACGAACTGCGGGCCGCGATGTCGCTCCAAGACGGCTCGGTCATCGCCGATCCATTTCATCCGACCCTCGATCTGGTCGCCCTTCTGCGCACCCACGGCGCGGCCCATCGTGAGCCCGTCCGGACGCGGGTCCCAGGGTGGGTGGCGCGCCGGTACCGGCTCGGATACGCCTGACAGCACATCGGGCGCTGAGCAAGGCGCCCATAGTTGCGGGCACCAGGCCGGTCTTCGACAGCCGGTGCACGGGCCCCAGGCCGGTCTTCGCCGCCGCCCTCGTACACTGAGTCCGCGGTCTGCGACCGCAGGCGCCCTCGTACACTGAGTCCGCGGTCTGCGACCGCAGGCGCCCTCGTACACTGATTCCGCGGTCTGCGACCGCCGGCGCCCTCGTACACTGATTCCGCGATGCCGGGAATCGTGATCGTCGGGGCCCAGTGGGGCGATGAAGGGAAAGGAAAGGTCACCGACCTGCTGGCCGAGCGGGCTGACGCCGTCGTGCGCTTTCAGGGCGGAAACAACGCCGGGCATACGATCGTTCGTAACAGCCAGACGTGGAAGCTCCACCTGATCCCCTCGGGGATCCTCCACGCCGGAACGCTGTGTGTGATCGGCAACGGGGTGGTCGTCGATCCCAAGGTGCTCACGGACGAGCTGGACGAACTCCGCCGGCGCCGGGTCGACATCGAGTCCCTGCGAATCTCGGCTAACGCCCATCTGATCATGCCCTACCACCTGATGCTCGATCACGCGGGCGAGGCGAAGCTCGGGAAACTGCAGATCGGGACGACGCGCCGCGGAATCGGGCCCTGCTACGCCGACAAGGCTGCCCGGCTCGGTATTCGAGTGCAGGACCTGCTCGACGAGAAGATCCTCAAGAAGAAGATCGTCGCGGCGCTCGAGCCCAAACGGCTTTCCCTGCGTCCGTTCGCGAAGGACCCGCGGCTGGACCTGCAGACGATGACCGAGGAGTACCTCACGTACGGCCACGTGCTCGAACGGCACATCCAGGACACCACGCGGCTTGTCCACGAGCAGCTGGACAGCGGCCAGCTTGTCCTGTTCGAGGGCGCCCAGGGCGCGCTGCTCGACATCGACCACGGCACGTATCCGTTCGTCACCTCATCCAACCCGGTCGCCGGGGCCGCGTGCGTGGGCGCCGGCGTCGGACCCAAGGACATCGACGAGGTGTGGGGCGTCGCCAAGGCCTACGCCACCCGCGTCGGCGCCGGTCCGTTTCCCACCGAGCTGGACGGACAGATGGCCGACGACCTGCGCCAGAAGGGCGGCGAATACGGGACGACGACCGGCCGGGCGAGGCGCGTTGGCTGGATCGACCTCGTGGCGCTTCGCTACACGGCGCGGATCAACTCGCTGACCGCCCTGGCGTTGACCAAGCTCGATGTGCTCTCAGGCCAGGATCGGGTGCGAGTGTGCACTCGCTACCGGGGGGCGGAAGGCGCCGAGTTCTACGACTTCCCGTATCACCAGACCGTGCTCCATCACGCCGTGGGCGACTACGAAGAGCTTCCGGGATGGTCGGAAGACGTGACCGAATGCCGCGAGGAGTCAGATCTACCGGCGGCCGCACGCGAGTACCTGCAGTACATTGCCGAGTTCGTCGGGGTCCCCATCTCGCTCGTGAGCGTCGGGGCAGGTCGAGACCAGGTTGTGTGGACACAGGCCAGCGTGGGAATGGTCGGCGGGGCGGCGCAAGCGCCGGCGGGCGCGCAGTAGCGGACCCGTATCAGGGCTTCTCGCCGCGCCTAGGGCTTCTCGGCGCGCCTCGAGGGGTGCCCGACCCCGGGCCACGGCGAGAGCACGAGCACCAGGCGAGCGTCGCTGATCGCCTTTACCGCGTGGCGCTCGGCCGGCTCGAAGTGAGACAGGAACCCGGCTCCGCCGCGGACGGTGCGACCGTCGCCGCTGATCTCGATCTCCCCCTCCGCGACCAGAAGATATGCACGCTCGTGGACCTGGTGCTCCTGGAGCTCCTCACCTGCGGGTAGCTGTATCGCGATCGCCCGGGTCTCGTCGTCGGAGCGAAGCACCTGCGGATGATGGGGCTCGATGGGCAGTGAGCGGATGTCCCAGGTCTCCATCGCTTCTCCTCGCGTGTCGGTCTGAACTCGCTAGATCCTCGCACCCCCGGGCAACGGAGGGGTGGTCGGCTAAGCCCGGGCACGGGAGGGGATGGTCGGCTAAGCCCGGGCACGGGAAGGGATGGTCGGCTAACCCCAGGGCAAGGGAAAGGGATAGTCGGCTAACGCAGGCAAGGGGAGGGATGGTCGGCTAACGCCAGCGCTCGATCAGATCGGCATCGGACACTCGCCGAACCGCGCGCGCCGGCACCCCCATGACGACCTCCCGCTCACCCACGTCGCGCGTGACCACCGCCCCCGCGGCCACGAACGCCTCCGGGCCGATCACCACGCCGGGCACGAGCACGACCCCGCCTCCCACTCGGCAGGCCCGGCGAAACACGGCGCCGACCAGAGGCTGCCCGGCGGGATGACGACCCATCGCGTCATCGTTGGTCGTGATCACGCCTGGCCCGAGGAACACGTCGTCTTCGACCACCGAGCCCGCGGTCACGTAAACGTCGGTCTGGATCAGCACGCGTTCGCCGATGCGCACGCCGAACTCAACCGCCGATCCCCGCCCCACCACCGAGCGCGCACCGATCGTCACCCCTTCCCGCACCTGCGCCTGATCGCCGATGATCGTCCCCGCGCCGATCCGCGAGCCCGCGTACACCACGGCGCCGCAGCAAACGGTGACCTCGGCCGCGAGCACCAACGGCCCGCCCTGCACGACCGCGGCGCTCGAGCCCGCTCGCAGGCGCGGGCGCTTGCCGAGCACGACCTGATCCTCGACGACGCAGCCCTCGCCGACCTCGGTTCCGGGATGGACGACGGCGCCGACGCCAACGGACGCGCCCGGGCCGATTCGCACCCCTTCGAAGATCACCGCCCCGGTCCCGACCTGGGCGCCGGCACCGACATGAGCGCCCGCCGCCACGTGCGCGTCGGGCGAGATCTCAGGCGCCGCGGACACCCGCCTCGCGCATCGAGCCGCGGCGGACACCGGCCTCGCGCGCCGAGGCCTCCAGCGAACGCTGGAGCTCCTCGAGCACCCGCACCACGCGAACGCCGCTCGCGCCGTCCGACCGCGGCCGCAGTCCGAGCCGGATGCAATCGATGAAGTGCTCGCACTCGAGCCGCAGGGGCTCGACGCTGGGGATCTGGGGGCAGAAGATCGAACCGCTCCTGGTGATGTACTCGCCGTACGTCCGCGCGTCCTCGTCGAAGCCCTTGTCGTACACGGTCAGCTTGCCCTCGAGGGCCATGTCGTCGAACGTCGCCATCCGGCGGGAACCGACGACGGTGAACCGGCGCTCCTTGTGCGGGTCGAGCCAGGACAGGTGCAGGTGGGCCGACAGCCCCGAGGGGAAGCGCAGAAAACAGAACACGACGTCTTCGACGCCACCGCGGACGTATGACTCCCCGCGGGCGAGGACCTCCCACGGCTCCTCCTCGGCCAGGTACAGGACGACCGACACGTCGTGCGCCCCGAGGCTCCACAGCGCGTTCTCGTCGGCGCGCAGCTTGCCCAGGTTAAGGCGATTGCCGTAGATGTAGTAGATCTGCTCGCCCAATTCACCCGAGCCGGCAAGCTCCTTGAGCTGTTGCACGCCGGGGTGGTACTCGAGCACGTGACCGACCATCAGGCTCCGGCCGCTCGCGGCGGCGGCCGCCACGGCGACTTCGGCGTCGGCCACCGATTGGGCCAGGGGTTTCTCGACGAAGCAGTGCTTGCCGGCCTCGAGCACCCGCACGGCCAGCTCGGCGTGCGTGGGCACCGGAGTCGCCACGGCGACCGCGTCGAGGGTCTCGTCGGCCAGCACCTGATCGAGATCCTCCGCCAGTCGCGCCGCCGGAAACCTCGCCCCGACGCGCTCTCGCGCCGGCGCGGAAACATCGCAGCACCAGGCCAGCTCGCAGCCGGGGATCGCATCGAAGTTGCGCGCCAGGTTCGGGCCCCAGTAGCCGAGCCCGGCCACCGCGATCCGAATCGGGCGTTCGCTCATCGGGGCGCCAGCGATCATTGGAGGTGCAGTGTAAGAGCGGCCAGGACGCGCTCTCCGGCGTGCCCGTCGCCATACAGCGCCGGCCTCGCCAAATCGGGTTCGCGGGCGAACGACTCGAGCGCATCGAGCGCCGCGGCCCGGTCGAGATCGACGAGCCTATTCCAGCCGCACTCCACGGTCTCGATCCACTCCGTGCTCGCCCGCAGCGTGATGCAGGGAACGCCGGCGAGATACGCCTCCTTCTGCAGGCCGCCCGAGTCGGTCAGCACCGCGCGCGCGTTACACATCAGCGCCGTGAACTCGAGGTAACCCAGAGGCGGGGTGAGAATCAGTCGCTCGCCGTCTCGCAGCCGCTCGAGCAGGCCAGCGTCAACCAAGCGCTCCCGGGTGCGCGGGTGCATCGAAAACAGCACCGGAAGGGGCATAGCCAGCAACAACTCGACCAGGGACTCCAACCGAGCGGGCTCATCGACGTTGCCGCTGCGATGAGCGGTGGCAACCAGGTACTCACCCGGTTTTAATCCCCGCGCCCGCAACAGGTCGACCCGAGAGCGCGCCTGGGGCTGGACGGTCAGCGCCACGTCCACCATCACGTCTCCAACGAGCTCCACGGATCCGGCCACGTTCTCGCGGCGCAGGTTCCGCACCGCGACCTCCGAGGAGCAGAGGAGCAAGGCGCTGACGTGATCGGCGAGCACCCGGTTTAGCTCTTCGGGCATCGAACGGTCGAACGAGCGCATGCCGGCCTCGACGTGAGCCACCGGGACTCCGCTCTGGGCGCCGGCGAGCGCTCCGGCGAGGGTCGAGTTGGTGTCGCCGTAGACCAGCACGGCATCCGGGGCCATCTCGACGACCACGGGTTCCAGAGCGGCCAGCATGCGAGCCGTCTGCGAGCTGTTCGATCCGAGCGCGATGCCGAGCTGGCGGTCCGGTTCGGGGATACCAAGTTCCCTGAAGAAGATCGCCGAGAGCTCGTCGTCGAAGTGCTGGCCGGTGTGAACGAGCACCTCCTCGTGTGAGCGTCGCAGGCGCGCCGAGACGGCAGCGGCCTTGATGAATTGAGGGCGGTTGCCGATTACGGTGAGCACCCTCACCGTGCCCCCCTCAGGCAGCGTCGAGCTCCGCGCGAATGCGCGCGGTGACCTCGCCGGCGATTCGAGTCGTGACCGGAGTCCCGCCGTCGAACGGCCGGTCGTCGATCGAGGCAACCGGTTGGACCTCGCGCACGGTCGAGGCCAGGAACGCCTCGTCCGCCGAGAGCAGCTCCTCGAGCGGGCACGGCCGCTCCACCGCACCGCTCACATCCATGATGAGCTTGCGGGTGATCGAGGCCAGGATGTGCTCACTCAGTGGCGGCGTCAGGACCTCCCCGTCCTTGATCCAGAAGATCGAGCTCGTCGGCGCCTCGAGCACGCGGCCGTGGGGGGTGACGAGGAGCGCCTCATCGAAGCCGCGCTCGCGCGCGAGCCGCCCCGCGAGCATGTTCGCGGCGTAGGACAGCGACTTGATCCCGTCGAGAACGCGGGTGGGCGAATAGGTGATCGTCCCGAGACGCGCGCGATCCGGCATCACCGAGCGCGGCTCGGTCAACAGAAGTCGCCGGCCCCCTCGGGTGACCAGGATTCGCAGGAGCTCGTGGGCGGGACCGACGCCGGCATGAGCGAGGAGACGGTGCGCGTCAGCTCGCACGGCCTCGAGGTCGAGGGGGAGGCGGAGATTCGACGCCGAGCGCTCCAGCCGCTTCATGTGCTCCTCGAACGCGTACGGCTTTCCGTCGTAGACCCGGAGCACCTCGAACACCCCATCCCCGCGGAGGAGGCCTTCGTCGGTGGCAGGGATCGACGCCGCCGAAGCGGGCATAATCTCCCCGTCGACCGAGGCGAGGGACGCGCTGAACGAAGTGGTCACGGGGCGCAGACTAGCCCCAGGAACGCGTGCGCGACCCGTTGGACCCGCGGCGGGCGTACTCGGGCCGCGTCCAGATCTCGGCCAGCCGCACCACGGTGGCGGCGGCGGCGGCCATGTCCTGCGCGGAGACCCACTCTCGCACCGAGTGGTACTCGTGGCCGCCCGTGAAGATGTTCGGCGTCGGCAGGCCCATCTCGCTCAATCTGGACCCGTCCGTCCCCCCGCGGATCGGCTCGCGAAGCGGTTCGATGCCCTCTTCCCTGATCGCTTCCTCGGCGGCGGCGGTGACGTATGGGACGGGTTCGAGGTAACGGCGCATGTTGTGGTACTGCCAACGCACGCTCAACTCGAGTCGGGCGCGCGGCTCGGCGCCGACGACCTCCCGCGCGATCCGCTCGAGCAGCGCCGCGTGGTGTTCCAGCTTGCCCTCGTCGAAATCGCGCAGGATCACCCTCATCTGGGCTACGGCGGGGCCCCCGCTCAGCTCGTAGGGGTGGATAAAGCCCTCGCGGCCGGCGGTGGTCTCAGGCGCCAGGTCGGCCGGGAGCGCGGCCACGACCTGGGCTGCGAGGCGCAGCGCATTGACGAGCTTGCCGGTTGCCTGGCCGGGGTGGACCTCGACCCCGTGGATGGTGAGAATCGCCTCCAGGGCGCTGAAGGTCTCGTCCTGCAGCTCGCCGAGCGCGGAGCCATCCAGCGTGTAGGCGCAGATGGAGTTGAATCGCAGGATGTCGAATAGCGTCGCGCCCTCGCCGATCTCTTCGTCGGGCGTGAACGCGATCCGCAGCCTGGGACGTGGGATCTCCGGGTGCGCCGCCAGATACACGACCGCGGCCATGATCGCGGCCACTCCAGCCTTGTCGTCGGCGCCGAGGAGAGTGTCGCCGCTCGAGGTGACGATGTCGTGGCCGACCTTCGGCGTGAGCTCGGGCATGCTCGCGGGATCAAGCCGTGTGCCGCGGCGTGGGAGCTCGATCACGCCGCCGCCGTATTGCTCGTGGACGATCGGTTCGACGCCGGTACCGGGGGCATCCGGACTGGTGTCGAGGTGGGCGATCAGGCCGATCGCGGGCGCGGTGTCGCCGGTTCGCTCGAGCGTCGCCGTGACGTATCCGTGTTCGTCGACCTCGGCATCGCCGACGCCCGCGTCCCGAAGCTCGCCCGCAAGCAGGCGTGCGAGTTCGGTCTGGCCGGGCGTGCTCGGAGACTGGGTGCGTTCACGCTGTGACTGGGTGTCGATCCGGACATAGCGAAGAAAGCGCTCGAGCAGATCCGGACCCAGTTCCTGCGCGAGCTCGGAGGTATAGCGGGCATTGCGCACGGCGCGCAGTATCCCAAGGCTAAGACGAGGCCGCGCGTCCGTCCGGTGACTCCAGCGGTTTTCCGCAAACCGGGCGCCGGGTAGCGCCCTCACCGTGAGTCAAGCGACCGCAAACGTCAAGCGGAGACCGCGCCTTCGCCGGGCTGACTGTTCGGGACCCGGACTGCGGCGCGTGCGGCGTGGCCGTGGGTTCTCCTACGCGGACCAGGATGATCGCCCGATCACGGATCCACAGGTGCTGGAGCGACTGCGGGCGCTGGCCATCCCTCCCGCTTGGAGGAACGTCTGGATCTGCCCGGACCCCATGGGCCATCTCCAGGCGACCGGGATCGACGCGGCGGGTCGCAAGCAGTACCTCTATCACCAGCGGTGGCGAGAGCGACGCGACCAACAGAAGTTCGACAGGTTGCTTCGCTTCGGCAGCGCGCTGCCCGACTTGCGCCGACGCATCGACGCGGACCTTCGCGGCTCCGAGCCGACGCGTCAGCGAGTCCTCGCCTGCGCGGTCCGTCTGCTCGACATCGGCCTGTTCCGAGTCGGCAGCGAGGAGTATGCCGACGACGAGGGCGGCCTCGGTCTGGCCACCATTTGCAAGGAGCACGTGTCGCTGAACGGATCCTCGGTCGTGTTCGATTACCTCGGCAAAGGCGGTTCCAGGCGGGTACTCAAAATCCGGGATCCAGCTTGCCGACCTTTGATCGCCACGCTCCGACGGCGCCGCGGCGGCGGCGAACAGCTGTTGGCCTACCGCGATGGCCGGAGGTGGTCGGACCTTCGCTCCGACGACATCAACGACTACCTGAAGGAGCAGATCGGAGACGACTTCAGCGCGAAGGATTTCCGGACCTGGAACGCGACCGTCGTGGCCGCCGTCTCATTGGCGGCCCAGACTGAGGGCCCGGCATTGAAAACCGCTCGTAAGCGCGAGATCGACAAGGCGGTCCGACACGTCGCCGAGCTACTCGGCAACACCCCGGCGGTCGCCAGGCGCTCGTACATCGACCCCCGGGTGTTCGACCGCTACCAGTCCGGATCCGCGGTCGCCGCCGCGCTGGGATCAGCCCTCGAGCTCGACGCCGTGAACGACCGGGCGCGGGCCCGCATCGAGAGCGCGGTGCTCGACCTCCTGCGTGACGGCGCCTGACGCCTGACACCCACCGCCGCTCCGTAGACCCTGCCGCCCGCTCCTGGCCCGCCCGGGCGCTCGTGACACCGCAGTGGGTTTCAAAGGAACCCACGAAGGCCGCCGTTCCCGGTAGTGTGCTAAAAACAATAGGTCTGCAAACCAGGAGGTCCGCGAAAAGGTGGCCCCGGACTCCGGTGTGCCAGTCACCGCGATCGGCTCGCGCGAGTTGTTTGTGCGGTGGCAGAGGCGCCGCGATCATCGAGCTCGTGACGAATTGATCGAGCGGTTCCTTCCGCTCGCGCGAAAGCTCGCCCGTCGCTATGTCTCCTCGAGCGAGCCCTACGAAGACTTGGTGCAGGTCGCGAGCCTCGGTTTGGTCAAGGCCGTGGAGCGTTTCGACCCACGACGCGGCTTCGCGTTTACGTCGTTCGCAGTCCCGACGATCGTGGGGGAGCTCAAGCGGTACTTCCGAGACACCGGGTGGGCACTGCACGTCGACCGGGGCGCGCAGGAACGCGCGCGCAAGGTGATCGACGGCCAACACCAGATCAGCGGCAAGACGGGGCGCCAACCGCGGATCGACGAGCTCGCTCAGTACCTTGAAATCAGCGAGGAGGAGGTGCTGGACGGCCTTCAGACCGCCGAGGCCTATGGGACGGTCTCGCTCGATGCGCCCCTGGGTAGCAGCGATGACTCCGTAACGAGCCGCCTGGAGGCCATCGGCGATGACGACCAGCGCCTTGAGCTCGTCGACGAGCAGGCGACGATCTTTGCCGCCGCCAAGCATTTGCCCGATCGCGAGCGCTGGATCCTGTATCTGCGTTTCGGAGAGGACCTAACGCAATCCGAGATCGCCGACGTGGTCGGAGTCTCCCAGATGCAGGTCTCGCGACTCCTCCGGCGCTCGCTCAACCGGCTGCGCGAACTCACGGACGACCGCCGCCCACTCACGGACGACCGCCGCCCGTAGTGCTCCCCACAGCAGGTCCGACTCGACTTGCAGCGGGAAGCACGTACGTCGGGCGCGAGTAACGGCTGTCCCCTGGGAACCCCAGATAGACGCTGGTGGTTACCAGCGTCCGTACCACCTTCGCCGGCCTGACTCGACGCCTCCCACGAAGAAGCCGATCACCCACAGAATGAGTGCGGCGATCAGCACAAACCACAGGACGTGCGCGACAAAGCCGAGGCCGCCGAAAATGGCGAGCAGCAGCAACAGCACTATCAACGCGACCATTTGGTCTCCTTTCTGCAAACTTGAAGCGACCTTCGCTCGCGTAGCGGTGGGGCTACCCCGGATCGCGTCCGCCCACGCGCGCCGCGGTCCGCCGGCAACCGGCTTGCACTCCTGACGACCAGGTCAGTCAGCCGGATCTCCGATCCTGCGCATCGATCTTCGGGTCGCCCGAGGCCGAGGCCGAGCCCGAGGCCAAGGCCGCAAACACTTCAGCAAGCCGGCGCCGAGATCAGTACGCTCGCGCCAGGGTGCAGAGTCATTTCCGGCTAGAGCGGCGCGTCCAGGATGAGGCGTGCGTGATATCAGTCAGCGGGGAGTTGGATCTCGCCTCCAGCCCCGCGCTCGAGGAGGAGCTCGACCGCGTGGCCGCCTCTGGCACAGGACTCGTGATCGTCGATCTTCGCGAGCTCGAGTTCATGGACTCCACCGGGCTCAGCGTGCTCGTCAAAGCTCACCAGCGAGCCGAAGAGCAGGGCAAGCGCTTCGGTCTCGTCAACGGCTCACAGCAGGTACAGCGGCTTCTGACCTTGACCGGCGTGGCCGACCGGCTGACGCTGGTGAATGCACCGGAGGAACTGTTCGGCGGAGGCTGATCTGATCTGGGGGGAAACAGTTGGGGGCCACGCTCTCCGAATGGGGGGACCGGCACTGGCCGAGGTGCTCGACATCCTGGCCGAGGCGGTGACGATCCGTGATCGATCCGGCACGCTCGTCTACGCCAACCGCGCCGCGCTTCACAGCATGGGCTTCGAGACCCTCGAGGAGCTGCAGAGCCGGCCCTCGTCCGCGATCATGGCCGATTACGTGGTCGAGGACGACCGGGGCAGGCCGCTGACGATCGAGGACGTTCCCTCGGTGCGCCTGATGCGGGGGACGCCGGCGACCTCGCAGCTGATGCGCACGACGCACCGGGCCACCGGCGAGACCAGGTGGCGCAACCTGAAGACGACGCCGATCCGCGACGACGAGGGGGAGATTGTCGCCGCGGTGACGGTGATCGAAGACGTGACCGCGGTAAAGACAGCCGAGCTGCGAATGCGCGTGCTCGCCGAGTCGGGGCGGGTCCTCGCGTCGACGCTCGACTACGAGCAGACGCTCGCGAATATCGCCAGCGTCGCCATCCCGGTACTCGCCGACTGGTGCGCGGTCGAACTGGTCGACGAGAACTTCCGACGGGAGCATTCGGTCACGGCGCATCGAAACCCGGCGAAGAGCGATCTGGCGCGGCGGCTGCGTGAGCTGGCTCCCGACGAGGCGCTTCCCGGGTCCGCGCTGCACCGCGTGCTGCACACCGGCGTGTCGGAGCTGGTCGAGGAGCTCTCACCCGGGCAACTCGAGCGGGCGGCCAGGAGCGCCGAGCACCTGGCCTTGCTGCGCGAGCTCGGCGTCCGCTCGGTGCTGCTCGTTCCCCTGCGGGTCGCGATGCGGACCCTCGGGGTAATGACGCTGGTGACGGCCGAGTCACGCCGGCGTCTGACCCACGACGATGTGGAGCTCGCCGAGCAACTGGGCCACCGCGCCGCTGTCGCCGTCGAGAATGCGCGGCTCCACACCACGCTTGCCGGCGTGGCCGAGATCCTTCAGAAGAGCCTGCGACCTGGGGAACTACCCGAAGTGCCGGGATGGGAGCTCGCGACGCTCTACCGGGCGGCGGGTGCGGATGAGCGCGTCGACGTCGGCGGCGACTTCTATGAGATCTTCCCCAGCGGCGCGGGGTGGCTCTGTCTCATCGGCGACGTCACCGGCAGGGGCGTGACCGCGGCCGCGCTGACCGGGCTCATGCGCCATGGGGCCAGGTTTGCCAGCCGGCTCGAGCCCCAGCCCGCGGCGATTCTGGGTCGGCTCGACGAAGAGCTTCGCGAGCATGCCGGCGAGTCTCTGTGCAGCGCGTTGTGCGTGGCTCTACACGAACAGTCGATCGTGCTCAGCTCCGCGGGTCACCCGCCGGCACTGATCGCTCGACCCGGAGAGGAGCCACGCGAGGCCCCCGAGGCGGGTCCGCTGCTCGGCGCGTTCGCCGACGCGCGCTGGCCCGAAGACACCGTGAGAATCGGCTCGGATGAGCTGCTCCTGCTCTATACCGACGGAGTGATCGAGACGCCGGGCGAGAAGGAGCGCTTCGGCACTGAACGTCTGCGCGAACTCGTGAGCCTCCACGCGGGCTCGGGTCCGGAGCTCGTGCTCAAGCGGCTCGATGAGGCTCTGGAGGCGTTTCGGAGGGGCCCCCGCAGGGACGACATGGTCGCGATTGCGCTACGGCCGCGAGCGCGTGCCGGCCAGAGCTAGCCAAACCGGCGCTGCGGGACTCCCTACGAAGATCCGCCGCCGGCCGACCGCGAATCGATCATCACGATGTGCAGCATCTCACCGCCGCCCGAGGGACGCACATCGAGCTCGTCGCTGAGCACCAGCAGCGCCGAGGCTACGTCCCCCACGGGCCCCTGCTTGTCGCGCAACGCGGCCCCGGTGCCGGCGCGGAAGGGTCCGATGCTGAGCTCCAGACGTTTAGGCCCCGTGGCGATCCCGAAACCAATTCGCGTGCCGCTTGCTGATCGGGCCGTGTGCGCAGCGAGCGCGTCCGTGACGAGATAGACGTCGGAGAAGCGGTCCAGCGAGAAACGAGCCCTGGCCGCCAGCGCTCGCGCAAGCCGCCCGAGCACGCCGCCCACAATGCTGATCGGCGACAGCGACACCACCGCGTCGCCGTCGAGACGGCGCGTCCAGCCGTCGTCCGGCGAGGGCGTCGTCGGCGCGTGGAACAAAGGCTTGCCCTCCCGTGCGCCCACGAAGATCATCTCGACCTCGGTCCCACCCCCGGGAATGGGACGGAACGAAGCCCGCTGGGTCAGCGCTCGGATGATCGGCAGCCCTACGCCCTGCAGCCGATCGTCGACCGTTGCCTCCCTCGGCATTCCCGCTCCCCGGTCGCGGACCACCACCTCGATTCGGTCGGCGCCGGTGTACAGGCTGATCTCGAGGGGCCCCGTCTCGTCCTTGTAGGCGTGCATGACCACGTTGTTGCATGCCTCGCTCACCGCGGTCTTCAGGTCGTCGAGGAGCTCCGGATCGAGCGCGAGCTGCTCGGCCACGCCCCCCAACGCGCTGCGGACGAGCGACAACGCCTCGGGAGTGCTGTCGAGCTCGAGTCGAACGGTGGGGCTGTCTACGGTCACTGCCGGCTACAGCAGGGTAGAGAGGCACGGGTTCGCCAGTCGCGTCGTGGCAGATCTTTCGGGGTAGCAATGCTGTAGCCCCTCGAGTCAGATCTGTTAGTCGATGCAACCACGTCTACGAGCCCTATACAGGATTTCGGCGCGCGCAGACGGGCCGGCGCGCGCCCGCGAGATCGTCACTTCGGAGCTGTCTGCACGCGTCGGGCGCTCGACCCTGGACGAGGTGAAGCTGCTGGTCTCAGAGCTCGTCACGAACAGCATTCTCCACGGGCAAGCCGGGGATGACGGCACGATCGTGCTCGACCTGGACGTGAACTCGGAAATCCGTTGCGCGGTCCTCGACCACGGTTCCGGTTTTGCGGCCCATGCCGAGCGCGCGGCTGAAGGCGGAGGCTGGGGTCTGCGGCTGGTCGAGCTTCTGGCCCACCGGTGGGGAGTCACGCGCACGGCTGAGGGGACATGCGTGTGGTTTGAGACCGCGCGCAGCTAGTGCCGCCAGGACTCGCGACACGGGCCACCGGGGCAGGGTCCCTCAGGGGTTTTCCCGAGAGAGCTCGACCTCGACGGTCGTGAGCTCCCGGAGGCGGGCCAGGGCCCGACGAAGGATCCTCGAGACCTGCATCTGCGAAACACCGATCCGATCGGCGATCTGCGTCTGGGTCAGATCGTCGACGAAGCGCAGCAGGAGCACGCGGCGCTCGCGCGCGGACAGCTCACGAGCAGCTCTCGAGATGGTGACGCTGGCATCCACGAGCTCGTAGCGCTCGTCGTCTTCGCCGAGGGCGTCGGCGAGTGTCCCGGTGTCGCCTTCGACGTCTTCGCGGGGAGCGTCGAGCGAGGTCGAATGGTGGGCACCCGACGTCTCGAGCGCGTCGAGTACCTCCTCGACACTCAGCTCGAGGTAAAGCGCGAGCTCGTCGACGCTCGGCGGGCGTCCCGTCTTGCTGGTCAGGACTTGCTCGGCCTCTTCGACCTTGAGCGCCTGCTCCTGGGCTCCCCGCGGGACGTGAACGGACCAACCGAGGTCCCGGAAGTAGCGCTTGAGCTCTCCGAGAATCGTGGGAACCGCGAACGACGAGAACGCCGTGCCGCGGGTGACGTCGAACCGATCTATCGCTTTGACCAGACCGAGGCTGGCGACCTGCACCAGATCGTCAAACGGCTCCCGAGCGCCAGCGTACCGGCGGGCAAGCTTGCGGGCGAGCGGGAGAAAACGATCCACCAGCTCCTCGCGCGCGCGCTGATCCCCCTGCTGTTGCCAGCGGACAAACAGCTCATCGGATTCAGTTCTGAACGTCGTCAACGTCTCCATACCGCAGGCTGCTACCCATTTCTGCCATGTTCAACCCCCGGGGTATGCAAGCGAACGCCCAGTTAGTGGGACCTGCGCGGGTCCGCCGTGTCTCGACTCAACAGTCAAACGGTACCCGGTCGCACCTCGGGCAAACGCAAACGCGGCTGACATGTCCGCGCAAGGACCCCAGCCGGCGCCGAGGGATCGCGTTGTCAGCGGTCTCATCTGATCTCGGTCGTCGTTCCGGATCGATCAGCACGGGCGCTCATCGCCGCTGCCGCGGGCATCCTCGGCCACGATCCGCGGGCTGTCGGCGATGATCGCGAGCCGCCGGAGCCGAGCGAGAAACGATTCCTGATCGGCGAACGTCACGACCGTCGCCACGTCGGCGCGCAATGCGACCGTCAAGGACTCGATGTGGGCGTCGGCCATCTGCCCGTCGACCTCGAGGCGCGCACCGACGTGGGCGGGGACAACCTGAAGCCGGATCGAGGATCCAGCCGGGACCACCAGCGGCGGAGTCGAGCCGCCATGGATGGGGAGGGGCGTGAGGAGGAAGGCATCGGTTCCCGGCGTGACGAGAGGCCCGCCGGCGGCCAGCGCGTACGCGCTCGAGCCCACCGGCGTGCTCACGAGACACCCGTCACCCGCCATCCGCGCGAACAGGGCGCCGTCGACCTCCGCGGTAACGCGCACCTGTCCGGGGCCGGCCCGAACGATCGCGAGGTCGTTCAGCGCGAACACCGGCTCTCCCAGGTCGGGAGCGATGTCGAGCGCGGGCAACGAGTGCGGCACCCATTCGCCCGTGCTGAAGCGCTCGAGTGCTCGGACGACGTCGGTGGCCGGCGTGGCGGTCAGGACCCCGAGGCTTCCGCACGCTACCCCGAGTACCGGGCGATCGACCCCCGCCCCGGTGCGGATCGCCGCCAGGGTGGTCCCGTCGCCACCGATCGCCAGGATGAGATCGCAGTCGGCCGCCTCGCCCGACTGGGCGACGCGCTGCTGCTGACACGAGGCAGGAACCTGCACCAGCCCGACGTCTCGCCGATCCGCCCACGTGCGCACCTCGCGAACCGGGCCGTCGATCGGCCGGTTGGGATGGACGACCAGCCCGATCAGGGACAGAGTCGTGGGTGCCGGCCGATCGGACTTCACGTTGGACATACCCGCGACACAGATTCCCACAGCGGGCCGTCACAACGTGGCCGCGGCAGGGTAATCATGGTTAGTGCTCGGAAGGCGTTTGACATGACCGCGATGAAATGGTGGGGCTGGGGTCCCGAGGGCGTCCAATTCACCCACGAGGACAAGCCCGACCTGGCTCCGTTCATCACGGAGGTCCTGGGCATCGCGATCGGGAAGCCGACCGAGAAGCCGGTCCCGTTCGACGATCTGACAATCCCCCCCTCAAACGTCCCGGATGGCCTGCGGGCGGACCTGGACGCGGCGCTCGGCACGGCGTTCGTTTCCGTCGACCCGCTCGACCGCGTCGTGCACGCGCGCGGCAAATCACTGCGCGACCTGATCCTCCAACGCCGCGGCGAGCTATCGCGCGTCCCGGACGTCGTGGCGCGTCCGGGCAGCGAGGACGAGGTGACCGTGTTGATGCAAGCCGCGGTCATCTGGGATGCGGTGGTCATCCCGTTCGGCGGCGGCTCGTCGATCTCGGGCTCGCTCGAGGCGGCCGCCGGCGAGGCTCGCCCGGTCATATCGGTGGACCTCGAGCGATTGAACAAGGTGCTCGCGATCGACTCGAGCTCGCGGCTCGCGCGCGTGCAGGCCGGCGTCTTCGGTCCCGACCTCGAGGAGCAGCTGGCTACGCAGGGCTACACCTTCGGCCACTTCCCCGACTCATTCGAGCACTCCACGCTCGGCGGCTGGATCGCGACGCGTTCTTCGGGAATGCAGTCGGACCGCTACGGCGACATCGCGGACCTGACGAGGGGGCTGCGCGTCGTCACCCCTTCGGGCATGCTCGTGGTTCGGGCCGTCCCGGCGACCGCGACCGGCCCGAGCGTCCGCGAGATGGTGCTCGGAAGCGAGGGGCGTCTGGGGATCATCACCGAAGCCACCGTCCACGTGCGGCCGATCCCCGAGCGGCGGACGATCCTCGGCTATCTGTTCCCGACCTGGGCCGACGGCCTGGGCGCAATGCGCGACATCGCGGCCAGCGAGTGCTCCGTCTCGGTCACGCGAGTCTCGGATCCGCACGAAACGCAGTTCTCGTTCGCCTCGCGGGTTCGGCCAACGGTTCTCGACAAGTTGCAGTCGAGGGCGCTGCGGATCTTCCTCCAGCGCCGTCTCGGCTACGACCTCGACCAGATGTGCCTGTCGTTCATCGGCTATGAGGGCAGTGAGCACCACGTAGCGCACCAGCGCCGGGCGGTCGGCAAGCTCGTCAAGCGCCACGGTGGGCTGTGCATCGGCTCGGGTCCGGGCGCGCTCTACGACCAGAAGAAGTTCGACATCCCGCACATCCGCGACTTTCTCCTCGACCGCGGAGCGCCCGGCGACGTGTCCGAGACGGCGATGCCATGGAGCCGGCTGCTGCCCGTCTATGACGCGGTTAGCGCCGCCGCCAGCGGGGCGTTTGCCGAGGTCCGGGTGCAGGGCTACCTGATGTGCCATCTGTCGCACAGCTATCACTCCGGCGCCTGCTTGTACTTCACGTTTGCCTTTCGACCGACGGCCCGCGGCGACCTGCTCGCCGAGTACGACGTCGTCAAGTCGGCCATCCAGCAGGCGTTCGTCGACAACGGCGCGACCCTTTCGCATCACCACGCGGTGGGCACCGAGCACGCACGATGGCTCGAGCAGGACATCTCCTCCCCGGGGGTCGAAATGCTCCGGGCGCTGTTTGACGGAACCGATCCCCGCGGGCGCCTGAACCCGGGCAAGATCGTCTCGGCCGGTGAGCAAGCGCCCGAGCCCGACCGCCAGCGCCGTCCCGAGGCGCTGTATCCCGACGACTGGGGGGATCTTTCGCCGGCGGGGGGAAACCTTCCCGCTTCCGGGGAGTAGCTAACGGATGTGAGAAACGAGGAGGCGGCTCGCCTGGACAAGCCTTGGGCGCGGACCCTGCCGGCGCGAATGGTGCGCGGCGTGGTGCTCCGCGGCGTGTTCGGCACGATCATCGACGCCTACGCTCGCCAGCAGATAGTCGGGCACGAGCTCCTCGCCCACCTCGATAAGCCCGCGATCTTCGTCGCCAACCACTCGAGCCACGTCGACACCCCGGTGCTCCTCCGCTCCCTTCCTCCCCGGCGGCGCCGCCGGACCGCCGTCGCCGCGGCCGTCGACTACTTCTACTCCAACCGCCTGCTCGCAAGCACGGTATCGCTGGCCTTCGGCACGGTTCCGCTCGAGCGTCGCTCCCGCGGTGTCGACATCCATCCCAACGGCCATCTCGAGCCGCTGATCAACGGCGGATGGAACCTCGTCGTGTTCCCCGAGGGCACGCGATCACGCGACGGCCGCGTGGGTGTCATGCGCTCGGGTGCCGCCCGGCTGGCCGCCAAGCACGGCGTGCCGATCGTTCCCGTGCACATTTCCGGCACCCACGAGGCAATGCCGCCCGGGAGCGGCTGGATGATCCGGCCGCCGGGGTCCCGGTGGCGGGGCCGCCACACCATCCGGGTGACGTTTGGCCTGCCGATCTACGCGCGAGCCGAGGAGGAGCCGCTTGAGGTCATGGAGACCATCCGCCTGTTCATGGCCGCGTGCGGAGCGGACACGACGCCGGACCCGAGGCTCGCGGCGCTGCGTGCGGCGAGGGCGGCGAAGACCGCCGAGCCCGCCTTGGCGACGTATGGGCAGCCGGCCTGACCCTCGTCAAGAACGCGTGCGCGGGACTCCGGCGGCCAGCGCGGCGAGCATCCCCAACGCCGCCAGGTCACCGACGTGCTTCGCCTCGGCGCACCATTCGACGGGATATTCGCCCTCCGGCCGGGAGTCGATGAGATCCTGAGCGCGGGCGTGCAGCTCCTCCACACTCTGCACCCAGAGCCTGCGTTCTACAGCGTCAA
>JAFASF010000218.1 GCA_019244745.1 Solirubrobacterales bacterium
GCGGGCTTGGCGGAACTCGTTCCGGCAGCGATCGCTCCCGCCGTCAGCGTCGCGGTCGCGGCCAACACGAACGCCCCCCGGCGTGGCGTGCTGTGCAGCATGGCACTCCCTCCTCGTGGTGGACTGCAAGACGCGGCGATCCTACGCCGTGCAGGCGGGTAAATGGGGCCCGGCGATCAAAAATCGCGGCCGGCGTTCGCGCCCAGGCTGTTCAGCCAGGCGCGTATCGAGCGGCCCGCCGGTGTGATCTGACCCTCCTCGTAGCCACCCGTCGCCATGGCGAGCGTGACCCCGTCGAGCGTCGACCACCCGAACTCGATGCCCGTGCCCGACGCGGCGTAGCGAGCGATCGGCTGTCCCTGCTGCAGGATGGTGCCCCCCGGGGCGATGTCTGTGATCTCCTCCGCCACGTACTGGACCTTGCCCGCGTCCGGGCCGTCCAGCAGCTCGTAGTACACCAGCGGCTGGCCGGCATACCAGTTCGGCTCGATCGCGAGTATTTTCACCCGGCACGGCGCCAGAATCGGTGCTCCCACTGGCATCGCTGCGTCCACCCCCTGGTCGGTGCGTTCCCAGACCGTGACGTAACGCAGGGGGTCGATGTAGGTCGCGCTTGACACCGTTGCCGCGATCAGCTCCATCCTCAGCTCAGCTCTCACCTCGGAAAGCGGCGGCGCGTGGGCGGTCGGGTCGCCGATCGGATCGCTCGGCGCGACGGCGACGCCCTGCGCACTCGCCTGGACGCCGGCGGTTGGCTCGATCACCTGCGGCCGAGGTTGAGGGATCGCGCTGTTCGACGCGTCGCTCGCCGGTGTGCCCGTCACGCCGCTGGAAGTGGTGCTCCTCGTGGCGCTGCTCGCTCCGCATCCGGCGACGCTGAGAACGACGATCGCAAGCAGAGCGCAGCGGATCAAACGTTCCTTTGCCATCACTGGGCGTCAGTGTAAGGACGAACAACCACGGCGCGGCCGGCGCGCCCCGACGTTGATCGCTGCGGCGTCAGCCCGCGTGGCTGACGCCGCAGTCAGTTGATCACCTTCTCCTCGTGGCCGCCGAACTGCTTGCGCATCGCCGACAGCGCTCGGTCGGCGAAGTCGCCGAGTCCACGCGAGCTGAAGCGCGAGTACAGCGCCGTGGTGAGCACCGGAGCCGGCACGCCCTCCTCGATGGCCGCCGTCGAGGTCCACCGCCCCTCCCCCGAGTCCGACACCCGCCCGGAGAAGTCATCGAGATTGGGTGATTCGAGAAGGGCCTCGGCCGTGAGGTCGAGCAGCCACGAGCCGATGACGCTTCCTCGCCGCCACAGCTCGCTGACGTCGGTGGTGTCGATGTCGTACATGTAGTCCTCGGGGTGCTCGAGCGGCGCCGTCTCGGCATCAGACTCGAGCTGCCGCTTGCCCACGTTGGCGTTGCGAAGGATGTTCAGCCCCTCCGCGTAGGCCGCCATGATCCCGTACTCGATGCCGTTGTGGACCATCTTGACGAAGTGACCTGCGCCGTTGGGGCCGCAGTGGAGATACCCGTGCTCGGCGGGGCTCGGCCGACCGTCGCGCCCCGGCGTGCGCGGCGCCGCATCGACCCCCGGGGCGATCGAGGCAAACAGGGGATACAGCCGCTCCACGACCTCGTCCTCGCCGCCGATCATCAAGCAGAAGCCCCGCTCGAGGCCCCACACCCCGCCGCTGGTGCCGCAGTCGACGTGATGGATCCCCTTCTCTCGCAGCTCGGCGGCGTGACGGATGTCGTCCCGGTAGTGCGTGTTGCCTCCGTCGATGATCACGTCGCCCGGCTCGAGCACCTCGGCGACTGCCTTGATCGTCTGGTTGGTGATCTCGCCCGCGGGGACCATGATCCAGGCCGTGCGCGGCTTCTCGAGCTTGGCCGCGAACTCCTCCAGGCTGTCTGCGCCGACCACGCCCTCGCCGGCCAACGCCGCCACGACCTCGTGCTGGCGGTCATAGCCCACGCATCGGTGGCCGTCGCGCATAGCGCGGCGGACGATGCCGGCCCCCATCCGGCCCAGCCCCACCATCCCAAGTTGCATCGGCGTAATAGTTGCCATGCTCGCTCCTGTTCTGAGACCGTGTACGTGCTGACCGTAAAGAATGCGGCCGCGGATTGCTTGGAGGTCATCTCCGGCCCCCCGCAGCATACGATTGGCAGGTGGTGGCGCCAGCTGATCCTCGGATCACCGTGGTGGGCTCGGCGAACGTCGACCTGGTCGCCCGCTGCGAGCGCCTGCCGCGTCCGGGAGAGACCGTGAGCGACGCCGCGTTCGAGCGGGTACCCGGCGGCAAAGGCGCCAACCAGGCCGTGGCGGCCGCGCGGCTCGGCGCACGAGTGCGATTCGTCGGGCGGGTGGGCGAGGATGACCTGGTGCTCTCCTCGCTCGAGCGCGAGGGCATCGACACCACTGGGGTGGTCCGCGACCAAGGCCAGAGCGGCGTGGCGCTGATCCTCGTCGACGCCGCCGGCGAAAATGTGATCGTCGTCGCCCCGGGAGCGAACCGGCGCCTCACGCCCGACCAGGTGGACGTAGGCGAGGCCGACGCGGTCATGTGCCAGCTCGAGATCCCGCATGAGGCCGTCGCGGCCGCCGCTGCCGGCGCGCGCTTCTTCTGCTTGAACGCGGCACCCGCCCGAGCCCGGCTGGAGTTTGATCCCGACCTGCTGGTGGTCAACCAGTACGAATACGAGCGGGTCGGCCCCTACGCCGGCCTGGTGGCGCTGACCTTGGGCGCGGAGGGGGCGGTGCTGCTCGAAGGCGGCCAGGAGTTGGCCCGTGCCCGGCCCCCTCGCATCGAGGCTGTGGACGGCACCGCGGCCGGGGACGCGTTCTGCGCCGCATTGGTGGTGGCTTTGCTGAAGGGCGCCGAGCGGGCCGAGGCGCTCGCGTGGGCCTGCGCGGCCGGCGCGCTCGCGGCCTCTCGCCCGGGGGCGCAACCCTCGCTGCCGACGGCCGACGAAGTGAACGCGATCCTCGCGATCTAGATTTCAGCCTGGCTCGACAGAGAATCCGGCAGGTGGAGCGCCGAGCGGTCGACGTCGGCGAACGACGTGTGACCGGTGAGGGCCAGCGCGACGTCGATGTCGGCCCTGATCGTCTCGATGAGGTCACGCACGCCGGCTTCGCCGCGCGCCGCGACCGCCCAGGCCCAGGCGCGGCCGATCAGCACGGCGCTCGCACCAAGCGCGACCATCTTGAACACATCGAGGCCCGACCGGACACCGCCATCGGCGAGCACTTCGACCTGGCCCGAGACGGCGTCGAGGACCTCTGGTAGCGCACGCGCGGTCGACGGGACCGAATCGAGCTGGCGTCCTCCGTGGTTGGAAACGATCACCCCGTCGAGCCCGGCGTCGACGGCCCGCCGAGCGTCCTCCGGGTCGAGCACACCCTTGACCAGAAGGCGGCCGTTCCAGTGCTCGCGCACCCATGCGACATCGTCCCAGGTGACGCTCGGGTCGAATTGAGTATTGATCCACTCCCGAAACGCGGCCGTCGTCCTCGCCCTTGGGACCGCCTTCTCCAGGTTGCCGAACGTCAGGGGCCTGCCGGCAAGGGCCACATCGCGGATCCATTGCGGATGCGTCCCCACGTCGAGACCTCGAACGAGCTTGGCCCAAGCCGTGACCTCGCCCACCATCGCGTTGCGCCTCTCGCGATGTCGCGCTCCCACCACGGCGAGGTCGACGGTCAGGATCAGGACGGGTGATCCCACGGCCCGAGCACGCGACATGAGTTTCTCCGCGTAGCCCCGATCGCGCATCACGTAGAGCTGAAACCACGGCGGGTTAGAGGTGGCCTGCGACACCTCCTCGATGCTGCACATCGAGAGCGTCGCCTCAACGAACGGCACACCAGCCGCTTCCGCGGCACACGCGGCCTGGACCTCGGCCCGGCGCGCGAACATCCCGCCCAGGCCGAGCGGCGCCAAGATGACCGGCATCGCCAGCTTCTGGCCGAGCACCTCGACCGCCGGATCTCGGGTGGAGACATCGCGCATCACCCGCTGTCGCAGCGACACGCGCTCCAGGTCGCGTAAGTTCGCGCGCATCGTGGTCTCCTCGTACGCGCCCCCGTCGATGTAGTCGAACAGCTGGCGGGGGAGGCGACGCCGCGCAAGCTCGCGGTAATCGACCGCGGTCGCCGGCGCGAGGCGAAGCGTGCGATCGGCACTGAAGCGCATGGCGCGAGCGTAACGATTTCAACGGGCCGAGATCGCCGCGCGATACTGACGCCATGCCTCACCGCAACGTGCTCGGCGGCGAGCTCGAGAGCTGCAGCAGCGACCCGTTGACCGGCTTTTACCGTGACGGGTGCTGCCGTACCGGGCCCGAAGATGTGGGCAGCCACACGATCTGCGCGGTCATGACGGCCGAGTTCCTCGAGCACCAGCGAAGCATCGGCAACGATCTCTCAACCCCGGTCCCCCAATTCCGGTTCCCCGGGCTGGTGCCCGGCGACCGCTGGTGTGTGACCGCGGTCAACTGGTTGCGCGCCCACCACGCGGGCGCCGCCGCGTATGTGGTGCTCGCTTCCACAGCCGAGCGCGCGCTCGACGTCGTACCGCTCGACGTACTCCGGCAACACGCCGTCGACGTCCCTCCGGATCTTGGGTCTCTCGGTGCCTGACGGCATACTGTGCCCGTGGGCCAGCAGGTCGCCTCCAAGACGTTCACCCGAGAAGACCGACGGCGCTACCGACGCAAGGTCCACGCCTGCCTCGATGTGTTTGCCCGGATGCTGTCCGAGGCGCGATTTCATCCGGAGCGTCGCTCCTTTGGTCTGGAGATCGAGCTCAACCTGACCGACGATGCCGGCGAGCCGGCGCTGGTCAATGCCGCCGCGCTCGAGGCGATCGCCGATCCGCGCTTCCAGACCGAGCTCGGCCAGTTCAACGTGGAGATCAACGTCGCTCCGCGGCTGCTCGAGGGCAACGTTTTCTCCGACCTCGAGCGCGACGCGCGCGCCAGCCTCAACGACGCGGAGGAGCGAGCTCGCACCGTCGGCGCGCACATGATGCTGATCGGGATCCTCCCAACCATCGAGGCCCGACATCTGCACGCCGAGACGTTCAGCGCGAATCCGCGCTACGCGCTGCTGAACGAGCAGATCTTCGCCGCGCGCGGGGAGGACCTCGAGATCGCCATCGCGGGTGTGGAGCGCCTCTTCACCCATGCCGACACGATCGCGCCCGAGGCGGCGTGCACCAGCGTCCAGCTCCATCAGCAGGTCGATCCCGAGGCGTTCGCTCGCTATTGGAACGCGGCGCAGGCGATCGCCGGGGTTCAGGTCGCGGTCGCGGCCAACTCGCCGTTCTTCGACGGCAAGGAGCTGTGGCGGGAGACCCGGATAGCGCTGTTCGAGCAGGCCACCGACACGCGTCCCGAGGAGCTGAAGGCCCAGGGCGTCCGCCCGCGAGTGTGGTTCGGTGAGCGCTGGGTCACTTCGATCTTCGACCTCTTCGAGGAGAACGTGCGCTACTTCCCGGCGCTGCTCCCGGTCTGCGAGGAGGAGGATCCGCTGGCGACCCTGGAGCGCGGTGACGTTCCGCGTCTCGGCGAGCTGCGCCTCCACAACGGGACCATCTACCGCTGGAACCGGCCGATCTACGACGTCGTGCGCGAGCAGCCCCATGTGCGCGTCGAGAACCGCGTCCTTCCCGCCGGTCCCACGGTCGTCGACATCCTCGCGAACGCCGCGTTCTATTACGGCTTGGTGCGGGTGATCGCCGACGAGGAACGCCCGGTGTGGTCGCAGATGTCGTTCTCGGCCGCGGAGGAGAAC
This sequence comes from Solirubrobacterales bacterium, assembly GCA_019244745.1. Taxonomy (GTDB): domain Bacteria; phylum Actinomycetota; class Thermoleophilia; order Solirubrobacterales; family Solirubrobacteraceae; genus Palsa-465. The sequence continues at coordinate 5,792 of JAFASF010000218.1, forward strand.
TTCCACGCCGGGGCGCGTGATGGCATCGATGCCCGCGTGTACTGGCCGGGGGTGGGCGAGGTGCCTGCGGCCGAGCTCGTGCTCCGGCGTCTGCTGCCGCTCGCGCACGAGGGCCTGGCGCGGACGGGGGTTGACCACGCCGACGCCGAGCGCCTGCTGGCAATCATCGAGCGTCGGTGTGTGACGCTGCTGAACGGCGCCTCCTGGCAGAGCCAGGTTTTTCACCGTCTCTACCGCGAGAGGGGGATGGAGCGACACGAAGCCCTGCGGGAGATGACCAGGCTCTACCGCGAGCATATGCACTCAAACGAACCGGTCCACAACTGGCCGACTCGCTAAGCGCGCAGCGAACGCGAGACGATCCCTGCAAGCGGCTACCGGCGGTGCGCCGCGCGCCAGGAGGCGTGCGCCGTCCCCAGCTCACCGACGGGCTCGGCGCCCTCGAGCAGCTCTCGGTGGAGCGGTCCCCAGCGCGCGCTGGCCCGCGCCTTGAGCGCGGTCAGATAGAGCAGGCCCTGCATGCGACGCAGGAGCAGCGCCTCGGGCGGCAACCTCAGCTGAGGGCGGCGCGGGCGCTGGTCGCTCGTGGTCTGATCGCGGCGCGGCTGCCCGCCGTGGTCGGTGGGGGTCTCGCCGCGGCTTGCGCGCGAACGGCGGCCGTGGTTCGGGTCCAGCCGGACCGGCTCCTCCGATCGCCGCCAGGCGGACCCGCGACTCAGCCGATCGAGCAGAGCCTCGCCGTCCCACTCTGAGCGCTCGCCCGGCAGATAGCCCAGCCCGCTCAGCGCGTTCACCAATGCTTCGGCGTCTTCCTCGCGCACAGCCCGTGCGACGGCCGCCTCGCGGTGCAGATAATTGGCCGGCAGCCGGCGCATCATCCCGAAGTCGACGAAGGCCACGCGGCCATCGGCACACAGCAGGTAGTTGCCCGGGTGGGGATCGCCGCAGGCGAGATCGAGCGCCGAGGCGGTTCCGTAGTAGAAGCGGTAGACGATCTCGATGTAGCGATCGCGCACGGCCTCCGGCTGTCGGATGACCTCTTCGAAACCGATGCCGTCCACCCACTCGGTCACGAGCACCCGCCGGCGCGCGAGCGCGGTCTCGACGCCGGGAACGAGGATGAACGGATGGTCTTGCCAGTACCTGGCCAGGCGACGGTGACTTGCCGCCTCCAGTTCGTAGTCGCACTCTTCCGCGATCCGTTCGCGTAGTTCGCTCAGCAGATCCTTGACGTCGAGATCGGGTCTGAACTGGCGCAGCAGCGGAAGCAGCGCGGTCAGGTTGCGCATGTCGGACTCGACCACCTCCGCGATCCCCGGGTACTGGACCTTGATCGCGACGTCGACGCCGTCGTGAGTCAGACCTCGATACACCTGACCGATGCTTGCCGCCGCCACCGGCTCGGGATCGATGCGAGCCAGTACTCGCTCCGGCTCCGCTCCCCATTCCTTCGTCAAGAGCTTGCGCATCTGCTTCCAACCCACCGGCGGAACGTCGTCGCGCAATTCCGCCAGGCGGCGCTGCAGGTGAGCGGACTGCCCCTCGTCGAGTCCCGGGAACTCGAGCGTCGACAACGCCTGCCCCGCCTTCATCGCGGCGCCGCGCATCGCCGAGAGCTGATCGACCAGCGCGTCGATGCTGGCGACCACACGGTCGCCCCGGCGCCGGCGCTGGTCCTCGGCACTGCCGCGCCCGTCCATCCGATCGGCGGCAAAGCGCACCGCGCCCCCGGCCGCTACGCGTCCCAACCGCGCCGTTCGCGCGACCCGTCCACGAGTCGGTCGGGATGCTCGCCTGTCAGCCATCACCCGAGTCTGACAGGCGCCGCCGCCCGGCCAGTGTTACGAAACGCTACTTCGGGAGGCCGTAACCGCGCTCGGCTTTGACGACGTCGCCCGCCGTAGCCATCTTGGTGAGCGTGGAGCCAACGGTCCCGGTCCCGATCCCGGTCTCCTCGGCGATCTCGGACGCGGTCTTCGGGCCCTTTTTGAGCGATGCCAGGATCTTGGCCTTGTTCTGGCCGCGGGGCGCCCGGGCGCTGCTCGTCCGGGTCGCGCCGGCGGCGCTGGAACGCGACGCCCGGGTCGCGCCGGCGGCCCTGGAACGCGAGGCACGGGGCGTGGCCCGAGTCGACGAACGCCGCGTGCGTGTCGCCGATCCGGTGCTCCGCCGGCGAGCGGGCCGTGAAGCGTTGCTCGCGGCGGGCCTCTGGCGCGGCAAGCGGCGCTCGATCTCGTCGGCGAGCGAGCGCAGCTGTGCGGCCGTGCCCCGCGCGGCTTGCACGGTCCTGTTGCTCGCGTCCTCGCTTATCTCGCTCAGTGTCTTCGCGACCTTCTTGCGCACACCGGCCTGACGTAGCCGATCGAAAAGGTCACGGTCATTTTTGGCCAATGGTCCCTCCTAGAGAGGCGTAACGGCGGATCGCCGCACGCAACCCTATCGAGCGCCCGCACGACGCCGTGCAAGCTTGCTGTCATCGCGGCGTGCTGACAACGTTGCCGGGGCTCGACAGGTTGCCGGCGGCGTTCGTCGAGCGCACCGTCAGGTAGCGGGTTCCGTGCGGAAGGCGAGGCAGGAGAAACTTCTGCAGGACGCCGGCGGCGGCAGGGCGCGGTGTGCCCGGCAACCGAAGGGCACGCGTGCAGCCGGCGTCCCGGCAGGCGAGCACCTCGTACGCCGATGCCCGCCCGAGCTCGTAGTCGGCGCCGGGTGCGCTCCAGATCAGCACGCGGCCGAAGCGGCGCAGGTCGAGGATCGCCTCGGGCCGGCGTGAGTCCAACCCGTAAAGCCCGGCGTTGTAATCATCGCCGCGCAGGTGCGACCAGGAGTTATCGAGGGCAGCGTTGCCGCGCACGCGCCAGACGAACAGCCAGCCCTCCCGGGTTCCGACCGCGTAGCGCAGCCGGCCGTCCATGGTCGGGTCGCCGACCACGCCGCTGAAGCTCGGCCACTGTCCGGTGTACTTGGGAAAACCGAGTGCTTCGCCGCCGTGGATGTCCCAGGCGTGGATCCAGTAGGAGTCGTTGCCTTCGATCACCTGGCGCGTCCCGTCGCCGGCGAGGTCGGCGGCCAGCGGCGCGTCGAAGAACGGGAACCCGTCCTGGCGGACGGGGAACCCGGAGAGCACATCGCTGCTCCCGACGTTCCACGCCTTCTCATAGACCTGCGGAAGCGCCGCCTGGCCGGAGGAATCCAGCGCCTGCGTCAACGATTCCGCGCCGATCGAGCTCTGAAGGAACTGGGGCGTTCCCGTGTTCATCAGGTCGCCCAGGCCGCCCTGGCCG
>JAFASF010000223.1 GCA_019244745.1 Solirubrobacterales bacterium
GGCGGAGAACGTCGGCGCCGCCCAGCGAGCCATGGAGATGGCGGTGGCGTTTGCCAAGGACCGCAAGCAGTTCGACCGGCCGATCGGGTCCTACCAGGCCGTCTCGCACCGGTGCGCGCAGATGTTGCTGGAGGTGGAGAGCGCGCGGTCGCTGACCTACGGTGCCGCGTGGGCGATCGACCACGAGCCGCACACCGCGGCCCGGGCCGCGTCGATGGCCAAGGCGTATGCGGGCGACGCCGGTTTCCGCGTCGCGGCCTCGGCGCTCCAGGTCCACGGCGGGATCGGCTTCACGTGGGAGCACGATCTGCACTTCTTTCTCAAGCGCGCGACGGCCAACGCGCACGCGTTCGGGGACTCCCGCTGGCACCGGGAGCGGGTGGCGGCGCTGGCGGGAGTTTGACAGCGGTTCCTGCGGTCGGGGCGCGCGAGCGCGCGCGCCCCGACCGGCCGATCGGTCACGACTTAACGCGGAACCTTGAGGTCTGGGTCCGGCTCGCCGGGGATCGTAACCTTGCCGTGGGCGGCGTCCGCTTCAAGCACCGCAGGGTCGGCAGTCTCAAACCACCCGCGACTGAAGAACTTCGGGAAGAACGGCCACGACGCGAACATCAGGACGATTCCGAGGATCAGGCCGCCCACACCGACCAGGATCGGCGTCTGGATGCCCAACAACGCGTGGGAGAAGTTGTTGGCGGCCTTGTTGTAGTAACCGAACGACCTGACGCCGATGTAGCCCAACATGACGCCGCCGACAAGCGGGATCACACCGGCAAAGAGGAAGTTGCGAACGCTCTTGAACAGGTCGCGGCGGAAGTAGACGGGGCACGCCAGTCCCGTGAAGCCGTAGTAGAACACGACCGCGAAGCCGAGCGCCGAGATCGTGTCGCCGAGCACCTTCTGGCTCGGGTTGAACGCGAGCAGTGCGACTGTCCAGATGATCGAGAGGCTGCCCATCAGAAGCGTGGAGAAGCTGGGCGTGAAGAAACGCGGATGGACCCGGCCGAATGCCTTCGGGATCGCGTCCCAGCGCGCCATGGACAATGTCGTGCGCGCGGTCGGCAGGATCGTCGTCTGGGTCGACGCCGAGGCCGAGGTGAGGACGGTGATGATCACGAGCTTGTCGAGCGGGGAACCAAACACGCCGCTGCCGAGCGCATTCAGGACGTCGCTCGAGTTGTTGGCCACAAACGCCGTGCCATGATAGGCCTGCGCCGCGGCCGCGACGGTCACGTAGACGAGCAGCAGGACCACGGTCGAGACGACCGCGGCCTTGCCCGGCCCGCGGTGGCGGTCGCGCGACTCCTCGTTGACGGCGACACCCGAGTCCCAGCCCCAGTAGATGAAGATCCCCAGCAGGATCGCGGGGACCAGCGCGCTCCAGCTCAGGTCAAATGGGTTGAACCACGACGCCGAGACGTGAATCGAGTGGGCTGGGCTGTTCGCATATACCTTGATCAGCGCCACGACCACGAACAGCGCGAGCGTAAAGATCTCGATCCCCAGCAAGACCGTCTGCACCTCCGCCGAAAGCTCGATGCCGCGGTAGCAGATCCAGGTCATGAGCACGATCCAGATGACCGCGCCGACGATCAGCATCACGTTCGAGTGCTGCGCGAAGTGCCAGCCGACCAGGAGATAGGTGTATTGGCTCGCGATCGCCGCGAGCGACGCCATCACGATGATGTCGGCGAGGAAGATCGCCCAGCCGTTGATCCAGCCGAGCTGCGGCCCGAACGTGCGGGTCACCCACGCGAACGTCGTCCCGGCGTCCGGGTCGGCGAGGTTGAAGAAGCGGTAACCGACCGAGACGAACAGCATCGGGATGAACGCCACGAGCAGCACCGCCGGCGCATGCACGCCGACGCCGGCGACGGCAACTACGAACCCGAGCGTCGCCGCGAGGCTGTACGCGGGCGCGGTCGACGCGATCGCGATGACCAGGTTCGAGACGTAGCCGATCGCGTCGGTCTTGAGGCCCTTGTTGCCGGGCGCTGTGGGATCTAGGCTGCCCGCCGGCTCAGTGATGGTCGTGCTCTCCATAGCTCCCCCAAACTTATGCGGACCGGCATGAGGCCCGCAAGCCGCCTGAGCATCACAAACTACCACCCTGCTTGTACAAAACGTCCAAAAACCGGCGTGCTGGGCGGTTCGTTGCGGGCGCTTCGGCGGGGCTGGCTATGCATTTCGGTCCCCCTGCCTGTGCTCGGGGCGATCGGGTGTGCGCGGGTGAACGCGGCCGACCCCGGATTTGTGAGGAGATGCCAACGGCGAATGCCTGCGGGGTCACCCCGGGGTGACCTGGTCGCTTGAGTACGTCATATACGCCGTACTCGAGCGTCCAGGTCTGTGGCTCCTCGTTCTCGGACGTGCGAGCTTGTGATCCACCCATTGCTTCCCGGGGCAGGAACGAGGCGGATGGCGGCCGGCCCGCCGCGCGAGGGTCCCCACCATCGGCGAATCCGCAGGATCGCCGGCTGGCCCGCGATCGGGGGAGCGAAGTGGATACCCAGGTCGGCGGGAAGCACGGCGCTGGCGGCGGGAAGCATGGGCGCTGGCGGTGCCCGAGGCCGCCGCGCCGGATACGGTGTTGCCAATGGCTGAAGCTCAGGTCTCGGTCGCGGTCCTCGGTGCTGCCGGGACGATCGCGCCCGCGATCGTCCGCGACCTCGCCGAGTCCGAGGAAGTCGCAGGCATGGTCCTGCTCGACCTCGACCGGGCCAAGGCCCAGGCCGTGGCCGACGTGCAGGGAGGCGAGAAGGCCTCGGCCCGCGAGATCGATGCTCGCCGAATCGACGAGCTCGCCGGCGCCCTCGACGGCCTCGACGTACTCGTCAACACCGCGTCCTACCGCGTGAACCTCGAGGCCATGCGTGCCTGTCTCGCCGCCGGGTGCCACTACCTCGACCTCGGCGGCCTGTACTGGATGACCCACCGCCAGCTCGAGCTGGCCGCCGACTTCGAGGACGCCGGCCTGCACGCGGTGCTCGGCATCGGCTCCAGTCCGGGCAAGACGAACCTGATGGCGCGCCGCGCCGTGCGCGAGCTCGGTGGCGAGCAACGGGCGATCGACTCGATCGAGGTGTGCGCCGCCGGTCGTGATCCGGCGGCGGCCGCCGACGGCCGGCTGCGACCGCCGTACGCGATCCAGACGTTGCTCGACGAACTGACGCTCGCGCCGGTGGTGATTCGCGACGGCGAGCCCGCGGAGATCGACCCCCTCACCCCCGGGGGCGCGGTCGACTACGGCGAACCGATCGGGGAAGCCGAGACGATCTACACCCTTCATTCGGAACTGGCAACGTTCGGCCAGAGCTTCGGGTGCAGGTCGGCCAGCTTCCGCCTCTCGCTTGCCCCCGCGCTGCTCGAGCGCCTGAAGGAGCTCGCCGGCGCCTCGGCGCAAGAGGTTGCGGCCGCCGCCCGCGAGGCGGCCGCGCCGTCGAACGAGACCGTCTCGATTCACCTTGTGCGAGTGACCGCGACCGACGAGGCGACCGTCACCGTCCGCGCGGTGACGCGGCCTCATTTCGGGCTGGGGGGCTCGATCGTCTCCACCGCCGCACCCGCCGCAGCCACGGTCAGGCTGCTGGCGCGGGGATCGCTGAGGACGACGGGCGCCCACCCGCCGGAGCGCTGCATCGAGCCCGAGGAGATGTTCGCAGAGCTCGAGGCGCGGGGCTGCACGTTCAGCATCGAGCGCTGAGCTCGAGGACACGGCTCACAGGCGCCGGACGCCGTGCGGGCTGGACTCGTGCTTGAGGAGCGCCTGGTCGGCCTCGACCATCATCCGGATCAGCTCCTCGAAGCCCACCTCGGGCTCCCACCCCAGGATCCGCTTGGCCTTGCTCGCGTCGCCGACCAGGTGCTCGACCTCGGCGGGTCGCAGCAGGGTCGGATCGATCTCCACGTGCTCGTCGACCTCCAGGCCGGCGTGATCAAAGGCGATCTCGACGCACTCGCGCACCGAGTGGGCGGTGCCGGTGGCGATCACGAAGTCCTCCGGCTCGTCCTGCTGGAGCATCAGCCACATCGCCCGCACGTAGTCTCCCGCGAAGCCCCAGTCGCGCTCCGCCTCGAGGTTCCCCAGCCGCAGCTTCACCTCGAGGCCCAGCTTTATCGCCGCCGCGTGCCAGGTGATCTTGCGGGTGACGAACTCGAGCCCGCGGCGGGGGCTCTCGTGGTTGAACAAGATTCCACTCGTGGCATGTAATCCGTACGACTCCCTGTAGTTGACCGTGATGTGGTGCCCGTATGCCTTGGCCACTCCGTACGGCGAACGCGGATAGAACGGCGTTCGCTCGGTCTGGGGAACCTCCCGCACCTTGCCGAACATCTCGCTCGAGGAGGCCTGGTAGAAGCGAGCATCTGGGCACGTCTCGCGCATGGCTTCGAGCATCCGGGTCACCCCGGTGCCGGTGAACTCGGCGGTCAGCGTCGGCTGCACCCACGATGCGGCGACATACGACATCGCCGCCAGGTTGTAGATCTCGTGGGGCCGGGCGGCGCGCATCGTGTCCACCAGCGAGCGCTGATCGAGGAGGTCGCCCTGGTGGAGGATCAGCCGATCGCGGGCGTGCTCGATGCGGTCGAACTTCTCCGTCGATGAGCGGCGCACCATGCCGTGTACCTCGTAGCCCTGATCGAGCAGGAAGTCTGCGAGGTAGGAGCCGTCCTGGCCGGTGATGCCGGTGATCAGCGCGCGGCGGACGCTCACGTTCCGAGCTCCTGCGATACGCCCTCGAACTTCTGCTCGCGAAGCCAGGCCGCGGTCTGCTCGAGGCCCTCGCGCAACGCGACCTTGGCCTCCCAGCCGAGCATCTCCCGCGCCTTCTCCACCGACGGCCACCGCCGCTGCACATCTACCTCGAAGCTCTCCACGGACCGGAGCTCGAGCGCCGCCGGGTCCTCTCCGCACGCCTCCCAGATCAAAGCCGCGATCTCGGCCACGGTCAGCTCCTTCGAAGCGGAGATGTTGAAGTCCTCGTTCTCGGCCCGCGGCAGGGCCATCGCGGTCACGATCCCGTCGGCGATGTCGTCGACGTGGGTGAGCGTTCGGGTCTGATGGCCGGAGCCGAAGATCTCGAGCGGGCGCCGACCGGAGATGACCTTGGCGATGAGGTCGGGAACCGCGTGCGCGATCCCCGGCTCGTCCATTTCGGGCAGCTCCCCGGGGCCGTAGGCGTTGAACGGTCGGCAGATCGTGTAGCGCAGGCCGTGCTCGTCGTGAGCGGCGCGCGTGTAGACCTCGCCGGCGAGCTTCGAGAACCCGTACGCGGACCGCGGCGCCGGGCACTCCCGGAGGTGGCGCTCGGTGGTTGGGAATTCTCGCGCGTTCTCGAACACCATGGACGAAGAAACGTAGACGAGGCGCTCCACCCGCCGCTCGATCGACGCCCGCACGACCGCGCCGGTGAGTGCGTTGTTGACCTCGGTGAGCGTGAAGGGCAGCTTGTGGAAGTTCGCGATCCCCCCGACGATCGCCGCCAGATGGATCACGTGCGAGCAACCGATGGTGGCGGCCAGCGCTACCTCGGGATCTCGCAGGTCTCCGGTGCGGATCTCGCAGCCCTCGCGCATCCACGCCGGAGCGACCCGGTGGTCGGCGACCCTGATCTCCCACTCCGGGTCGCGGAGCAGCCGACGGACGACGGCCGAGCCGATCATGCCGGCGCCGCCGGTGACAAGCACGCGGCTCATCCTCAGCGCGTGGCGTCGCGCGTGGTGTCGACTGCGTCCGCGGCGGCGAGCACCGAGGCGGAGGCCGCGCCATTGGAGAAGACGTGACCGATTCCGAGGGCGTTCCAAGGATCCACGAGCAGGCAATCGTCGTCGGCGACGGCGAGGATATCCCGGAGCACCTCGGGGCCTTCGAACGACGAATGGTTCGTCGCGACGATCACCACGTCAGCGTCGCGCACGGCGTCCGCCAGCGGCTGGGTGGGGGTACCGGCGTGCGGGTCACACACCGCGACGTCGGCGAGTTCGCGCTCCAGCAACCGGATCAGCTTCGGCGAGAGGGAGTCGCGCTCGTCGTCGGTGTCACGCTTGAACGTGAGGCCGAGGACGGCGATCTTGCGTGAGGAGAGGTTGCCGAGCCTCCGCTTGATGCCCTCGACGAGGAACAGCGGCACGGCTTCGTTGACGCGCGAGACCGCGAGCAGCATCCCGGGCGCGTTCGAGCGCTCCTCGGAGAACACGAAGTCCTTGCGCAGGCACGTGCCGGCGGTCAGCCCCGGCATCGCCATGCCGCCCCGCGGATAGTCGTGGTTGATCAGGTCAATCACGTCAAACACGTTCGCGTCGTAGCGCTCGCAGTCCATCATCAGGAGGTTCGGGAGCGCGAAGGTGGTGTAGCGAAGGATGTTCGTCCAGATCTTGGCGAGCTCCGCCTGCACGGGCGTGGTCCTGACGATCGGAGCCCCGAACACACCGAACACCGCCGCCGCGCGGTCGGTCGAGGCTTCCCCGACGCCGCCGACGATGCAGGGCAGGCTCGAGATCTCTTCCATGAACCTCCCGGCGGCGATCCGCTCCGGCGCATGGGCGACGAACACGTCCTCGCCGACCTTCAGACCGCGGCGCTTCTCGAGATAGCCGGCGACGAAGTCCGTGGTTCCAGGGGCGATCGTCGAACGGAGGATCAGGGTGTGTCCGGGGCGCAGCAGGGGCAGCAGGTCGTCGACCGCGGCGCGGACCTGTCGCAGGTCGCTCTCGAAGTGAAAGAACGACGGAGTGCCGATCGTGATCACGATGTCGTCGGCCTCGGCGGCGTCGGCGGCGCGCTCGGCGAGCTCGAGCCGGCCGCTTGCGGAGACGCGATCGAGCAGTTCCTGCGTTCCGGCCTCATTGAACGGCATGCGGCCAGTGCGTATCGAGTCGAGCACCGCCGGGTTGTGGTCGACGCCGAGAACGTGCAGCCCACGGTCGGCGAAGCACAGCGCAAGCGGCAGCCCCACGCGTCCCAGGCCGATAACCGAGATTGAGCGTCTAGTTGAGTTCACGCGTTGCTTAAACGTACCCGGGGTTCCCGTGGAGCGGCGGTCGGCGCCATGCAGTCAGCGCGACGAGTCGCCCGACAGGCTCGGGAGCGGCGCGAGCCCGGCTTCGGCGGCGTGCCCTCGGATCTCGCCCGCGAACGCGATCTTGTCGAGCCGCGCGATCTCCCGTTCTCCCTCTATCCGCGCCGGGTGGTCTGGCGGCAGACCGCGGATCAGGTTGCGGATCCGCTCGCGGAGTTGGAGCGCGAAGTGGGGGGTTGACGCGCCCATCAGCTGACGCACGTCGTCCACGGTCACCTCGCGGTTCGGTCGCAGTCGCTCTGGATTCTCTGCTTGGCTCATTTCTGCGGTATGGCCTGCAGAAGCGTATCCATCTCGGCCTGCACTCCAACCGAGATCGCACTCGAGTCCCCGATCACCCAGCCGTGGTTGTAGACGGCCGCGGTCGGCCCTTCCTGGGTGTAGCCGGGAGTGGCGTAGTCGAGGAAGAAGTTCAAAACCGGCTGAGGCAGCGTCGCCGGCTTATCGATGAGCAGCTGGGGGCCGAAGTCACCGGCTCCCGACAGCGCAGCCGACGCCGCCGCGTCGAGCGGGCGGTTGGCGTTGATGAGGGTGTACCCGTGGCCGGGGCTTCGCAAGGCCCATCCGAAGCTGCCCGGAACGTGCGCGCAGGGCTGCTTGAAGGCGCAGGGCGGGTCGCGGTAGATCGCGAAGGCCACCGAGTTGGAGGCCGGGTCGGATGCGCCGACGCGTTTTACCGGGCCGTACTTGCCGAGCGCCGTGAGCACCTTGTCGGGGATCACTCTTGGCGGCCCGAGGACGTAGATGTGCGGGTGCTGATGCGAAAGGAGCGCCTGCTTGGTCGCGGCCGGGATCCCGGAAGCCGTGACGAACAGCACGGGGTCACCGCTCTCCGCCGCCCAACCGGCCGCGGGCATCGCGTAAGCCGGATTGTCCGCGGAGGCCACCACCACTTCGCTGGTCGGCTTCCCGGTGGCGGCGGTCACGTACTGATCGATGGCGGCGGCAAGCGCGAACGGACCGCTCGCCGAGATCGACGAAGCGCGCATGCCCGAGACCCGGGGAACATCCCCCACCCGGATCAGCTCGTTGCCCCCGATTGCGCTCGACCCGGTTGGGGCGAGCGCGGCGAGCGTGCTGGCCGTGGCCGACGGCAGCGAGGCGCCGCCGGACAGCAGGATGGGCGCGCCGATCGGGGGTGCCATCAGCACCGACGAGGCGATGGCGGCCTGCCAGTCGTCGGTGGGCGCGAGCGTGACCGCGGCTGGGTGAGAGCCGGCTGCGGCCGAGGGATAGACCGCGCGGGCCACGCCCGCGGCGTCCGCGATCGGGTCTCCACCGGCCACCCGAGTGGTGTTCTTGGTCGCGAAATCAGGAAAGCCGAGCTTCTGCGCCGCCTGCGGAGTCCCGGACTGGATCGAGGACGCGGGCTCTCGCACCAACTTGGTCGTGCTGCCGCCGCATGCCGCCAGCGCGGCGCACGATCCGAGGATCAGGAGAGGCAGGATCCGCCGCATGGCCCCCCGGACGTTAGCGAGCCGAAACCGTTGGCAGCGCCGGCTTCCTGGCGGCGGGTCGGGCGCCCGAAGCGCATGGCGATCTCACCAACAAGCCCGCTACGCTTGAATAGCCAGTTCAGACACCTGCAAGGAGGATGCGATGCCGGGCCTTTCCGGGCGCATGTCGACAGTAATCAAATCGAAGATCTCAAAGCTCCTCGACCGCGCCGAGGATCCCGCCGAGACGCTCGAGTACAGCTACCAGAAGCAGATCGAGCTGCTCCAGAACGTCAAGAAGGGGATCGCCGACGTCGTCACCTCGAAGAAACGCCTGCAGCTGCAGACCGAGAACCTCCAGAAGCAGGTCGTCAAGCTCGACACTCAGGCCCGCCAGGCCCTGGCCGCCGGTAACGAAGATCTCGCGCGTACCGCGCTCGAGCGCAAGAACGTCGCGCAGACGGAGCTCCAGTCGCTCGATTCCCAGATCGGACAGCTCGAGCAGCAGCAGACGCAGATGACCGAGTCCGAGCAGAAGCTGCGGGCCAAGATCGAGCAGTTCCGGTCCAAGAAAGAGGTCATCAAGGCGCAGTACTCGGCCGCTGAGGCGCAGGTCCGGATCTCCGAGGCCGCGACCGGCGTGGGCGAGGAGATGGCGGACGTCGGGCTGGCCATGCAACGTGCGCTGGACAAGACCGAGAACATGAAGGCGCGCGCGGACGCGGTACAGGAGCTGGAGGCCGCCGGCACGTTCGAGGACCTGACCGCACTGGGGTCCGGCGAGGACGACATCGACCGCCAGCTCAGGGAGCTTTCGAGTACCAGCGAGGTCGACTCCGAGCTGGCGAAGATGAAGGCCGAGCTCGGCGCCGGATCGTCTCCGCCGGCCGGGGAGCTTGGGGCTGGGACCCCGGGCGGCGGTGAGACGCAGCCCAGCCGGGCTGCGCCCGCCGAGGGGCAAGGGCAGTGATCGTACGGATCGCCACCGAAGGTCAGTACGAGCTCTCGGAGGACGACGCCGAGGCTCTGGGTGAGCTCGACAACCAGGCGGTAGCCAGCTGCGAGGCCGACGACGAGGCGCACTTCCGGGCCACGTACTCGAAGCTGCTCGAGTTCGTGCGCAGCCACGGGCGGGAGGTGGCGGAGGACAGCCTCGCCCCGTCCGATCTGATCCTGCCTCCGCCCGACGTCTCGATCGAGGAGGCCCGGGCGGAGTTCAAGGGCGAGGGCCTGATCCCGGGTTAGCCCGGCCCGAGCTCAGATCGGGATTCCCCACAGCGGGAACCACCGCTCGAGCTCCGGCTCCACCGGCAGCTCGTTGCCGATCTGGGCCTTGATCACGAGCTCGCGCTCGTTGTCGCGCTGCTGCTCGCCCGCGGCGGGGACAAAGGGATAGAAGAACCCGCGCTTGTAGTTGTAGATCCAGTAGAGGGGTCGCTTACGCTCGTCCTCGAACGCGAACACGGCGCACAGGACACGCTCGCCGTACCCGCCGCTCTCCAGCGCGCTCGAAACGGCGTTGATGCCGACGACGAGATCGTCGAACGAGCTCCCGCGGAGCACCAGCCAGCGAAAGCCATAGGTGTCGTCGGAGCTCTCGACCGAGGTCCCGCTGTCCGAGGCCGTGGCGCGGACCACCTCCTCCATGTCGCGGACGATCGACTGGAAGTCGGCCGTCGAAAGCGGCTGGAAGACGATCGCCGCGCTTCCGCGCGAGGTGATCCCGAGGCCCGTCTGGAGGGTGACGTACGCCGTGCTCATCGCGAACAGACGGTCCTGCGCGGGCGCCGCCAGCTTGCGCTTGCCCAGCAGGACGTCGAGGAAGCCCACGGCTCGGGGCTTCTACCGGGCGGTGCCCTGGAGCTGGGCCTCGAGCTTCTCCAGCGCCGCGATCCGCGCCTCGAGCGTCGGATGGGTGGAGAACGCGTTCGCGATCGACTGCTTGGCCTTCGGCGGGAAGATGTAGAACGCCGCCAGCTCGCCGGAAGCGGCCCGGAGGTCCTGCTGCGGGATGTGCTTCATGTTGCCGCTGATCTTGAGCAGAGCGGAGATCAGGGCGCTCGGGCGACCGGTGATGATCGCCGAGCCGCGATCGGCCGCGAACTCGCGGTAGCGCGAGAGCGTCTGGAGCAGCAGCCACGAGATTATGTACACGGCCGCCGAGACCAGGATCACGAAGATGAACGCGTTGCCTCCCTGGTTGTTCTGGTTGTTGCGGCCGCCGCCGAAGCCACCGCCGAACAAGAACCCCCACTGGGTGATGAAGGCGGCGATCGACGCGAAGAAGCTGGCGATCGTCATCACCATCACATCGCGGTTCAACACGTGGGTCAGCTCGTGCGCGAGCACGCCCTCGAGCTCGGCGGGCTCGAGCAGATCGAGGATCCCGGTCGTCACGCAGACCGTCGCCTTCTTCGGCGAGCGGCCGACGGCGAACGCGTTCGGCATCCGGGTCTGCGCGATCGCGACCCGTGGCTTGGGAAGGTTCGCCTGAACGCACAGCCGCTCGACGATCGCGTGCAGCTGCGGCGCGTCCTGCGGGCTCACTTCGCGAGCGCCCATCGACGTCAGCGCGATCTTGTCCGAGGTGAAGTACTGAACCAGGAACAGGCCGGCCGCGACGATCGCGATCGTGGCGGCACCGGCGCCGGCGGCGATCAGCACCGCGATCAGAACCGCGTACACGAGGCCCAGCAGGAACAGGGTCAACAACATCCTGCCCTCGAGGCCACGGTCCCGGCCAAATGAAGATTTACGAGCCATTTGACCACTATGTTGGCAGACCGCGTAAGCGGAGCCTGAAGAATTTCGCAAGAACGCCTCGGCTGCGCGACTGGCGCCTCGGGCGATCCTCCTCAGACCCCAAGCGCCTGCTCGATGAACCGCAGGCTGACCGCCTGCAGCTCGGTGTCGTGCTGGATCGACCGGTGATGTCCGCCCGGGACCGTGATCAACCGACTCCCGGGGGAAATGAAGTTGCGCGCGAGCTCGCGCGAGTGCTGGACGGGGACCTGCTCGTCGCCTTCGGCGTGAAGCAGCAGCAACGGTGCCGACAGCGCCGCCACCGCCCGGGTTAGGTCGTGGGCCGAGAGAAACGTCTCCAGCGCGGGGACGTCGGCCGCGAAACTCAGCGTCTCCGAACGCAGCCCGCGGCGCAGCCCCTCCGGGCTGGCCGGGCAGATCGCGACGACGGCCCCGGCGTCGATCAGCGGACCAGCGAGGATGGCCAGGTATCCGCCCATGCTCGAGCCCCTCAGCGCCAGAGGAGCCGCCCTCGAACCGATTCGGGCGCGCAGAAGCGCCGCCATACGACCGATGTCCTCGAGTACCCGCCCGTCCATCGGCGAGTCGCTTTCTCCGTGCCCCCGCTGGTCGAACGCCAGCGCGGCGAACCCGGCTCCGAGGACCACGCGTGCGTAGTCGTGGTGGCTTTCCTTGCACGAGCCGGCGCCGTGGAGAATCAACACGCCCGCCCCGTTCGTCCGCTGCGGCGGCGGCAACCACACCGAGTAGGCGAGGCCGCCCTGGGCCGCGACCTCGGTGGGGAGAGCGACGGTGACCCGGCGCGGACGACGCACCGCCCGATGATGCCAAGCCGGATGATGACCGCACCCGCCCGCATGGCATGATCGGCGCCGATGACCGCCACAACGCCCACGCTCTCGCGCGTGTACCCGCTCGGCTCGCGGGTGAACGAGCGCGGCCACCTGGAGCTTGGGGGCTGCGACGCGATCGAGCTGGCGCGGGAGTTCGGCACACCCGCGTACGTTGTCGCCGAGGGCGACCTGCGCGCCCGGGCCAGAGAGTTCGTAGAGGCCGTCGCGTCCCAGCACGCCGACTATGACGTGCTGTTCGCGTCCAAGGCGTTTCCATGCACGGCCGTCTACCGCACGCTCGCCGAAGAGGGCCTCGGGTGCGATGTCGCCTCGGGCGGCGAGCTGTTCCTCGCCCTGCGCGCCGGCCTTGACCCGGCGCGAATCGTGCTCCACGGAAACGCCAAATCGAGCGCCGAGCTCGAGCAGGCGCTGGAGGCGGGTGTCGGCCACATCGTGCTCGATTCGATCGACGAGCTCGAGCGACTCGACCGTCTCGCCGCGCGACTCGCGTCTCGCCAGAGGGTGCTGATCCGCGTGACGCCGGACGTCGCCGGCGAGACCCACCGCGCGATCTCGACCGGCCAGGCCGACTCCAAGTTCGGCTTCTCGCCGGCCGAGGCGCGCCGCGCGATCGCGCGGCTGGAAGGCGCCGACCGTCTCGAGCTGGGGGGACTGCACGTTCACATCGGCTCCCAACTGTTCGAGCTCGAGCCTTTCCGCGCCTCGATCCAGGCGGTCGCCGAGCTCGGCACGTTTCCGACCTACGACCTCGGCGGCGGGCTCGGGGTCGCTTACACCTCCTCCCAGCACCCGCCGGCGGTCGCCGACTACGTGCACGCGATGATCGCGACCGCGCACGAATTGCTTGGCGCCGGCAAGCGCCTGTTGTTCGAGCCGGGGCGGGCGCTCGTGGCCAACTCGACCGTCACCCTCTACACCGTGGAGACGGTCAAGCGCAACGTCTCGACGTGGGTGGCCGTCGACGGCGGCATGTCGGACAACCTGCGTCCGATGCTGTACGGCGCGGCGTATGAGGCGGTGATCGCCGACCGCCCGCTCATGCCGGGCACCGAACGCTGCAACCTGGCGGGGAAGCATTGCGAGGCCGGTGATGTGATCGTCCGCGACGTGTCGCTGCCCGATCCCGGCGCCGGCGACGTGATCGCCACCCCGGTCACCGGGGCGTACGGCTATTCGCTGGCCAATAACTACAACGGCATCCCGCGACCGCCGGTGATCTTCTGCAACGACGGGAACGCGCGCATCGTCGTCCGCCGGGAGACCTACGAGGAGCTGGCGGCCCGTGATCTCGACTGACGGCGGCTTCAGGATCGGGCTGCTCGGCCGCGGGACCGTCGGCGGCGCGTTCGCCGCGTTGCTGCCCAGGCACGCCGAGCGCATCGAGCGGATCACGGGCCTGCGGCCCGAGCTGGCGGGTGTGATGACGCGCTCGAGCGGCGCGTTCGAGGAGATCCTCGCGCGCTCGGATCTGATCGTCGAGCTGATGGGGGGGATCGAACCCGCGCGCGAGTACCTGTTGGCGGCGATGCGGGCCGGCCGCCACGTGGTCACCGCGAACAAGCAGCTGCTCTCGCAATATGGGGAGGAGCTGTGGGAGACCGCGCGCGCCCACGACGTCCAGCTCCGGTTCGAGGGGGCCGTGGCCGGCGTGGTGCCAGTCATCCGCGTCCTTCAGGAGGCGCTCGCGGGGGCCACGATCGACCGCGTCCACGGGATCGTGAACGGCACCACGAATTTCATCCTTACCGAGATGGCGCGGACCGGGATGACGTTCGAGGAGGCGCTGGCCGAGGCGCAGCGGCTGGGGTACGCGGAGGCCGACCCATCCGAGGACGTCGACGGCCGCGACGCGGCGGCGAAGATGGCGATCCTGGCCCGGCTGGCGTTCGACACGCCCGTGCACCTCGAGCAGGTTCGCTACGAGGGGATCGATCAGATCAAGCCTGACGACCTGGAGTACGCGCGCGATCTCGGCCTCGAGCTCAAGCTGGTTGGCACGGCCGAGCGGATCGGCGCCGGCCTCTCGGTTCGCGTCCACCCGATCTTCCTCTACCCGGCGCATCCGCTGGCTAGCGTCAGCGGGCCTTTCAACGCGGTCACGGTTGAGTCCGAGGCGATCACCGAGGTCACTATGTCCGGACCGGGCGCCGGCGGGCCCCAGACCGCGAGCGCCGTGCTCGGCGACGTGATCAGCGCGATGATCCCTCCGGCCTCGACCCCGCCCACGAGCAGCGCGCTCGAGATCGTGCAGGACGTCGTCTCGGCGTTCTATCTGCATCTGGAGGTGGCCGACGAACCGGGCGTGCTGGCGCAGGTCGCGCAGGTGCTCGCGCTGCAGGGCGTCTCGGTGAAGTCCGTGGTCCAGAAGGGCCTCGGCGTGCAGGCGCGGCTCGTGATGGTCGTCCACCCGGTGCTCGAGTCGCGCTTTCAGGCCGCCATGGACCTGATCGCCGGGCTCGATTTCCTGCGGGCTCCCCCGCGCGCGATCCGGGTCCTCGAGGAGGAGTTCGGATAGGGTCCCGGCGCCGTGCGCGCTGTACAGATCACCTCGCTTGACGGCCCCCGCGACTCGCTCGAGCTCGCCGAGCTCCCCGAGCCCGAGGCCTCCCACGAGATGACGCCCGGCCGGGGAGTGCTCGTCGACGTGCGGGCAGCTGGGGTGTCATTCCCCGAGGTCCTCCAGAGCCGCGGGCAGTACCAGCTGAAGCCCCCGCTGCCGTTCGTTCCCGGCAGCGAGGTCGCCGGCGTGGTGCGC
>JAFASF010000268.1 GCA_019244745.1 Solirubrobacterales bacterium
ATCGGCGCGGCGGCCGGCGAGCATCAAACCAAACACGTCGACCTCCAGCTCGACGTGAACCTCCGTTCGATCATCCTGTTCTATCGCGAGTGCCTGGAGATGCTCCGCCAATCCGGTGCCGAGCACCGGAGCGCGCTGGTCATCAACCTCTCCTCGATCGCCGCGAAATCGCCGCAGCCATGGCTGTCGGTTTACTCCGCCACAAAGGCGGCCGTGGTCGCCTACACCCGGGCCATGAACCGCGAGCTGAACGGCGACGGCGTGAAGTCGGTCGCGTTCTGTCCCGGGTTTGTCGACACCGACATGACCGACTTCATCAAGGACCAGATTCCAGCCGAGGAGATGCTGCGCCCGAGCGACATCTCGGAGGCGGTGCTCTTCCTGCTCCGGGTCTCACCGTCGTGCGTGGTGCCGGAGATCGTGTTCGGCCGCGCCGGCGAGACCGTTTAGCCGCGGCTCGAAAAGTCACAACCAGTCGTCGAGGAGGGGATCCGTCCGCCCGGTTTTAGAAGTCCAGCCGATCGAGCTTTGCGTCGCGTGGAGTCACTTGCCGCCTCGATGTCCGGGCGAGCTATTGCGCCCGCTCCCGCTTGGCGGACGCGGGAGCGGGCGAGATCCACGACCACGCCCGCGGCGTCGGCTAGCCCATCGGTCGCGAGGGGAGCGGGACGGGGCCGCTCGAGCGTGCGCAGTAGCGCCGGACGAAGAGCGCCGCCACTGCTCGCCCATTCGGCCAGCCCCAGCTTCGCCATTGCCTGCGCGTGAGCCCGGACGTGAGCCACGCCGGTGCCGTAGTTGATCAGCGGGCATCCCACGACTCTCGCCTCGAGCGCGGTGGTCCCGCCGGTCGTGTGGACCAGCACGTCAGCTGCTGCCAGGAGCTCCGGCATCCGCTCGGTGAAGCCAAGAACGCGAACCCGTGGATCGCCCGGGTACGCAGCCTGGAGCTCCTCGTGCGCTCGGTGGCTCCGTCCGGCGAGGCAGATCACGATGATGTCGCTCCGCGCGGCGAGCGCGAGCTGCGTGGCGCCGGCCAGGTCACCCAGACCCCAGCCCCCTCCTGACACCAGCACCACCGGCGCCGCTTCCGGGAGCGACAGACGGGCGCGTGCTTCGGTGCGACCGGGAGCGGTGAAGAACCCGTGGTCAACGAGCGGGCGAACGGCAACCGCTCGTCCCTCGCCTGCGATTCGGTCCACCTCCGCGATCGATTCGCGCCAGGACAACAGATGCACATCGATACCCGGATGAGCCCAGTAGTAAAGACCCGCCGGGTCCGAGATCGAGGAGCAGAGCGGGACCGACAATCGACCGAGCGCGCGCAGCTGTCCCAGGGCTGCGCTCAGCACCGGATACTCGGTCACCACGACGTGGGGTGAGAACTCGGCGAGCGTGTTACGCAGACCGCGCTGGCCAAGGAGGGCAAGCGCGAGATGTCCAGCCCTGCGCGGAAACGAGCGCTCGAAGAACACCCGGTAGGCCAGATCGTATGTCCAGCCGATCCGGTCGATGTGGAGATTGAAGCCTCTGGTCAGGAACCTCCCCAGGCGCTGACCGAGGACATCGAGGTCCGTGCGCAGCTCGACCGCTTCGAGCTCCTCCCGTTCCGCCAGGTCGTGAGCCAGCGACCGCGCGACGGTGACGTGACCCTCGCCGATGTCGGCGCACATGACCAACACCCGGAGGCGACCGGTGAGCGAGCGCTCTTCGCTCAGCCCCTGCTGGCGGATCTCGGAACGCACATGCAACATCCTTCCAGTCGACGATGCCGAGCCGACGCTCGGCACGACCGTTCGCACCACGAATCTGCCCGGTCCGTCGTCCGCTGCGCGGGTGACCCGGACGAGGGCAAGGCGAACGCCGGCGCCCGCCTCGCCCTCGTGAGTGGTCGGTTGGTCTGCTGGGGCGCGCTCGCGCGCGCGCCGCCTAGGACGCGCTGACCGACGTTTCGGCGCGGCCGGCGAGGTCCTTGTTCTCGGGACGAACTGGCTGGCGATGAACGTCGCTCCGTGGGGATCGGCGATCACCGCCACGCGCACCCACGGCGCGTCGAACGGCGCGGCCAGGAGCGTCCCGCCCAGCTCGGTCGCCCTCTTCGCGCTCGCGTCCGCGTCGTCGACCGCGAACGTCACGCTCCAGTGCGCCGGCGCCTCCGGCTGGTCCTCGCGGATCGGGCTGATGGTCGCGACCACGTCCTCGAAGCCGCGTGGGGCACCAATGGCAGCCATCCGCTCGCGAAGCCCGGGGTCGCCGCGCTCGAGGTAGTCGCCGTAGCCGGGCAACGTCCACGCCGCGGCGCCCCCGCCCATCGCCAGCGTCTGCCACCCGAAAACGGAGCCGTAGAACCTCCTCGAGGCCTCCGGGTCACGGGTGTTGAGGTTGTTGAAGTTCAGCGAGCCGTGCTCGTTGACGATCCGCGCGCCCTTGTGGTTCTTCGCCTGCCATACGCAGAACGCGGCGCCCTCGGGGTCCGCGAACACCGCCATGCGGCCGGCTTCGCCGACGTCGCACGGCTCCATCAGCGTCTTGCCGCCCGCGTCCCGGACCTTCGACGCGGTCTCATCGGCGCTCTCGACCCAGATATAGGTATTCCACGTCGCCGTCGGCGGCGCCGCCTCGGGCCTCGACGCCACGGCGGCGACATCGCCGCCGCGGAGGCGCCCGATGAAGTACTTGCCCTCCGACCCCGGCGGCGTAACGTCCTCGAACTCCCAGCCGAACAGGCCGCCGTAAAAAGCGACGGCAGCCTCTGGGTCGGGCTGGCTGGTATCGATCCAGCAGGGGACGCCGGTGATGTATCCATCTCGCTCGGCCATTGCTGCTCCTTCCGGTAGCTGACAGTTCTTGCACCGTATTCGTGGTTTAGGTCAGTATCTGTCCGCAATTTCCTCGACCATGGTTGTCGCGTGACCGAGACCTCGAGCCGACTGCTGGAGCTGCTTTCGCTGCTCCAGGCCCGCCGAGAGTGGTCGGGCCTCGAGCTCGCCGATCGGCTCGGAGTCTCGGGCAGGACGATCCGGCGCGACGTCGAGCGGCTCCGCGATCTCGGTTATCCGATCGAGTCGGCGACCGGCCCCGCTGGCTGCTACCGGCTTCGGGCCGGCACCGCCATGCCCCCGCTCGTGCTCGACGACGAAGAGGCGATCGCTATGGCGGTCGGGCTTCGCACCGCCGCCCGGGCATCGGTGTCGGGGATCGAAGAGACGTCCGTGCGCGCGCTCGTGAAGCTCGAGCAGGTCCTGCCCGCCCATCTGCGCCGACGCGTCGCCGCGCTGGGGTCCGCGACCGTCGCGCCACCGCTTGCCGGTCCGACGGTGGAACCCCAACACCTGACCGCGATCGCCGCGGCCTGCCGCGACGGCGAGTGCCTGCGGTTTGCGTATCGAAGCCGCGAGGGCACCGACAGCCGCCGTCACGTCGAGCCACACAGCCTCGTCAACCTCGGACACCGCTGGTATCTCGTGGCGTGGGATCGCAGCCGAGGCGACTGGCGGACATTCCGCGTCGATCGACTCGCCAGGCCGGCCTCGACCGGCGTTCGCTTTTCCCCGCGGAGGCTTCCGGCGAAGGACGCCGCCGCATATATACGGCAGAGCATCATCGAGGCGCCGAACCGCTTCGAGGCCCGCGTCACGCTGCACGTCGCGGCCGAGAAAATCGCGAGCCGGGTGCCGCCCCACGGGGGGACGATCGAGCCGATCGACGCTCGAAGCTGCGAGTACCGGACCGGCGACGACAACCTCGGTTGGCTCGCATTGCGCATCACGATGCTCGGCGTGGACTTCGACGTCCACGAGCCACCCGAGCTCGCCGAGCAGCTGCGGGAGCTCTCCGACCGCCTCCGGCGAGCCGCGCAGGGTTCCTAGGTATCTGCCGGAGGGCCGACGGCCCCCTCAGGGGGAGTTTCGGCCTCGGAGGGTGAGGCGTCCTCTGGAGGCGACTCGGGACCAGGTGAGGTGTCGGCCTCTCCTTCCGGCTCGGGGTTCGGAGGGTTCGCGCCGGGCACCGCGGGGTCAGCGCGTTTGTGCTCCCAGGAAGCGCGCGTTTGTTCGAGTTCTTGCCCGAGGCGTTCGGTGCGTCGCTCGAGGTCGTCGAGTTCGCGGGCAGCCCGATCGTGGGCTTCCCGAACATCACGGTTCTCCTCACCGCTCATGTCTCGTGTGCTACCCCGCTCCCGCCCGGATGCAACCAACCCGTGCGCGCCCGCGCCGGCGCTCTCGACAGCCGCCATCCGCTGCCCAGTCTCCACCAGCGTGACGTCCTCTGAACCTGGATACTTGCCGCTGTGGGCGTTGATACGGGCTGGCAAATCGACACAGACGTCAGCCGGAGGGCAGTTCTGATGCTGAGAGAGACTGTGTCGCGAGGTTCCCCGCGATGAGCTTGTTGCTGACCGTTCCGCTGTTTGTGCTGTTCGTTGTCATCGTGGCAAGCTGACGGGGCGACTGCTCGGCATCCGCCTGGGTCATTGGCGGGGTGCGCTCGTAGGCGCGGTAGGGTGGATCGCGGGACTGTTCGCGGCGGCGTACACGATCGGCACGCCGGCGAAGGGCGGCGGTCGGGTGATTAACGCGACGTCGTTCGGGCACTGGCTGCAGGCTGCCGCGGTGGTGATCGCATTTGGCGTGCTGGTGGCGATGCCGTTCGCGATCGGGCTGGATCTCGTCACGCGCAGCGCGCGCGTCCGGCCGCCGCGCCGTAGGCGGTGGCTGCTCCATCCCGCCCGCGCTGTGCGAGCCTCGCTCACTCCTTACGGGCGGCTCCGCGAGCTGGTCGCCAATGCCCGGCAGGCAAACCTGCTCCATTGGCGCTACGCGTCTCGGGCGGCGCTCGAATCGCCAGAGGTCGCCCGGCGCCTACGTGGCGTTCTCGAGGACTCCGGCGGCATGTTGGTCAAGCTGGGGCAGATTGCCCTCGACGCGCACCGATGTCCTGCCCGACGCGTTGACCACCGAGCTCTCGAACCTGCAGGCGGACGTGCGTCCCGTCGCCGAGCACGACGTCCGCGCGGTGCTCGAGACGGCGTTGGGCGAACCGGTTGAGCAGGCGTTTGACTCCTTCGACTTCGAGCCGCTCGCTGCGGCGTCGATCGGACAGACGCACCGTGCCGTCCTGCTCGACGGCACGCACGTCGTTGTCAAGGTTCAGCGCCCGGGGATCGATGAGGTGGTGGCGCGGGATGCGGGCGTGTTGCGGTTGGCGGCCAACCAGCTCGAGCGGCGCGTGGAGTTCGCCCGGGAGATTGGTTTCAGGGCGTTTAGCGAGGAGCTGATCGCGGGTCTGGAGCAAGAACTCGACTACCTGCACGAGGCGTCTGTCGGCATGCGGCTGCGAGAGAACCGGGCCGGCGACGTCGGCATCGCGGTCCCCAAGGTCTACTCCACGCTGTCGACCGATCGCGTCCTGGTGATGGAGGAGGTCGTCGCGCATCCGATCGCCAATCCGGACGCGCTCGCGGCTTCG
>JAFASF010000396.1 GCA_019244745.1 Solirubrobacterales bacterium
CGTAAGACGTGATCGTGCTTGCTCGATATCGGCCGCGCAGCTAACTCGGAACGTTGTCGCGATCGCCCACATCCAAGCGTGCGCGGCCTGGGCGCGCCACGACTGCTTCGGCTCTCGCGGCTGCTCCGGCCTCGCTATGCCTTTGCCACGAATGCGATCGCGCCCCTGTCGACGTTGCGGATGATTCCTCCCGAGACCGGGGATCGCACTGATCCGCTGCAGCCAGCGCAGAGCCGACGATCGCCTTTGCCGAGCATGAGGCCATAGGGACCGTGGCCCCGTGCGAGCCTCAGAAGGCCGTATCCGCGCTCCAGCGGCTCGCGGCTGACGATGAACGCAGCCGCCTCTCCGATGGCGGGGTCGAGCTTCTCATCCGGCTGGGTTACCAGGTCGGTGGCTGCGGCGACTCGCGAGACGCTTCGCTGCCTCGAGCGTCCGCTCCGCGGGGGTACTCCCCGTCGAAAGACGGGTCATCCTGACCCGTCTCCCGCCGGGGAGTGGATGAACGGCGGGTGGAGGGGATCACTGGGACAAGAAAACTGATCCTCCTGACGGCCGAGCCCCTCGGTCGCGATACCCAACCCGCGAACGCCGTCAACGAGCCGCGCGACGAGCCGGACCGGCATGGAACGATCGCCCATGGAAGCGACTCCGAAACCAGAGGCTTCCATAACGCTTCCATAGACGGCCACATGCGGGTCACAGGCGGCGCCCATACCATCACAGAGCGGCGCATTTACAGGCAATTAGCGAGTGGAGCCAACGGGATTCGAACCCGTGACCTCCTGCTTGCAAAGCAGGCGCTCTCCCAACTGAGCTATGGCCCCGAGCGAAGCGAGTCTAACGGCGGACGAGGACCGCCCGGTCACCGGAATCGATTCGCGCGGTGCCGGCGGAACTAGCCGTCGAAATCGAAATCGCGGGGCGGACGCTGCTCGAACCAGAGACGATCGTGGTCCGGAGTGTCTTGAAGGAACTCGGGAGTCTCTTCGAGTACGTCTTCGCGCGGCTTCTCTGACGGCTCTTCGAGGTCGACGTTGTATTCGGCGGTTTCTTCGCCAGGACGCTCGGTCGGATGCGACTGCGGTGTGGCGGGCTGATGCTCCTCGGTCGGGGTCTGCTCCTCGTCTTCGTCGTGACCAACTTCCGGCAGATGGCCCGACTCCTCGTTCGATGATCCTGGCTCGCCGGAGAACGGCAAGTCGCCGCCGGCATCACGCCGGGGAGGTTCATCCCACGCGAGTTCCTCATCGCGTAGATGCTCTGGTTCGTCCTCCCCGACCGCGGCGGGCTCGAGCGGAAGCTCGTTCGGTTCCTCGGGACCCCGCCGAACCGGCCCGAGAGCCTCCTGTTCGGCTCGTTCAAGTTCCGCGGGGTCGGCGCCGTGCCGGCGCTTGAGATCCAGATGTTCTCGGATCGCGTCGTCGAGCAGACCCATGACAGAAGCCTACCCGGCTGCGGTGACGTTCGCGGCGCGCCGGGCGGCCTGTACGTGCGGGCGGCGCGGCAAAGCATGACATCTGCCAACTAAAACCATCGGCGTCCTCAATCGCCCGCGCGCAGCCCTTAACGAACCACACGGCGGGCGACCTCGCTCGATGGGCGAGCGGCAAGCGAAGCTAAAATGCCGTGCTCCGCGCGGCATGCGCCGCCGCACGGGGCTATAGCTCAGTTGGGAGAGCGCCTGGATCGCACCCAGGAGGTCGCCGGTTCGAGTCCGGCTAGCTCCATTCGTCGCCGAAGTTCTAACGGATACCGAAGATTCCGCTCGCAGGGGCAACTACTGAACGCCTCGATCCCGGCCGCACCGCGGGTACCAAACGGGTACATCAGCATGCCGAGCAGCGCTGCGATCACGGGCGCTGGAAGATGTCGTGGGTCCCAATCCGCCGCCAGATGATGTGCGGATGACCGGCGATGACCTCAGATCCATACGAGAACGTCGCTCGTCGATCAGCCGCCCACGTGATCTCCCACACCCGGGATGCCCTTGTACTCGCTTGACGCGCAGCTGAGGTGGGAACGACTGGCTGACGAGCCCGGCGACGAAGGGAGGCAACACGCGTAGAAACGCCGCTCGCTGCTCCGGAACGAGGTCCTGCCAGTCTCTGAGGAAGCGCGCCGAGCTTCTTGATGGGTCGGCAATCTTAGTCCGACTCAGCCGGCGGCACGCTCTCGAGATGCGCGATGAACTCGTCCGTGCTGTGGAACACGACGCCTGAGCCTTCGGCGATCTGTGCGTCCGCCTCACGTTCCCCCGCTTGCCACTCGGGCGTCCAGAACCATGCTTGGTCGGGGTCTAGGAGTCCCCTGATGATTCCGCGCAGAAGCACCGCGGCCCCCTCGACCGCAGTGTCCGGCAGCTCATCGACCAACTTGTGAAGCTCCGCCTTAGTCACGAAGCAAATTCTGACACGGCCCCTGCTCGCCCGGCCGGACTGTCCGTCGCGCGTCGGCGATCGCAACCTCGGCTCGATCCTCGGCGAGTCCTCTAGTTCGTCCATCACGTGTCCGTACCGCGTCAACGTCAGCCGGGCATCGTGCCCGGGTGACGCTCATGGCGCACTTGTATATGTCCGTCAAAGGGGTCGGAAGGATCAGGGTGACTTGCCAGCTTCATCGCGCCTCCGGCTCGCCCGCACTGAGCCGATCGCACACCCAGGCGGCGAGCTCGTCCTGCGCGGCGTCGGCCCGATCCTGCGCGGCTCGGTACACGGTGTACCCGTCTCGGCCGGGATGACGTGACCAAGCCTGGTAGGCAAGGGTGGCCTCTGCTTGCGCCTTACGCCGTACGAACTGAAGCTCGTAGAGGACCCACGCCGCGCCGAGGCGATCGTCGCGGTCGAGGTGCCTGGCGCTGAGCGCGCCGTCGAGCATCGGCTCGGTGGGTACATGTCGCCTTCTGGAGCCAAGGCGTCCGCGGGTCTCTCTGTCGGGGTGTTGCTCCACATCATGTGAGACTCCCTTTGAGGCGGATGTCTTCCGCAGGCCGTCGGTCACGTGGCGATTGTTGGTTGGCGGGTGCAGCGCGTGGGGCGCTTTGGGTTTCCCCCGCGCGATGGCGATGCGTTGCCGGGATCGGTGCAGGCGGGTCGTGACCGTCGCTTCGGGAACACGCAACGCACGGGCGGCTTCGCGGTAGGAGAGCCCGGCGAGCCGATGGCGATGAGCGCCAGCCGGAGCGCCTCCGGGAGCCTGTGCGATCGCTCCGCAGACGTCGCGAGGAGGCGAGCCATGCGCTCGGTCGGCTTGTCGTTGCGGGCGTCAGCGGCGTGACGTGCTCGAGCGTGATGGGTCCTCGGCGTCCTTCGCGGTCCGCAAAGCGCCCAGCCCGCGCGGTAGTCACGACGTGCGCATGGCCGGCGCGGTGAGCGAGCTGCTCCCTTCGCGTGCGCGCAGGTTTCGCGCGCGGCCACCGAGGCACGGTGGCGTGCTTCGCGATCTTCGCCGGCTAATGGAGTGCGTTGATCAGTTCCGCAATCGCTGCCGGGATCCGACGATCGACTCCGTCGTGGTTGCCCTCGAAGAGTTCGAGGGAGTGCTCGATGCCCAGGCGGCCGAGCTCGTCGGAGAAGGCCTTGGCCGCGAGATCGAGGAAGAACTCGTCGTGGCAGCCAGCGTCGAGGTAGATCCTTCGCCTGCTCATCAGTGCATCGGCGTGGCTTTTGGCCATTCGGACGGGATCGAGCGCCAGCCACTGCGACCAGACCTCCTCAATCGGGCGCCCCACCGAATCGAAAGGGATCAGCGGCTTGCCCCGGCCGGTCGGGGTCGGGGGTGTACGCGCACGCTGTGCCATACGCCGCGAACAGAACGCCGATCTGCCTCCAATCGAAGTCAGCTGCCTTCGCCCGAGCCTCAAACGCCCCCCAACGAACCGCCGAACTCGCTGTGCAGCAACCGGGCGG
This sequence comes from Solirubrobacterales bacterium, assembly GCA_019244745.1. Lineage (GTDB taxonomy): Bacteria > Actinomycetota > Thermoleophilia > Solirubrobacterales > Solirubrobacteraceae > Palsa-465. The sequence continues at coordinate 3,909 of JAFASF010000396.1, forward strand.
CAACCGGAAAGAACGGCTGATAGCAGCACTCAAATAAGGCGTCGCCGCCGTGTGAAGCCAGCGCCCCGAACACGCCCCGACGGAGCATCGGAATCACCATCGCCCCATATCCGCCCGACGACTTGCCAGACACGCCGCGATGGTCCCACCGCGCAATCGTCGGGTAGCGCGCGTCAATGAAGGGGATCACCTCCTCGCACAGATAATCGAGATAGCGGCCGGTGCCCGTCGAGTTCAGGAACTGCGAGCCGCCCCACGAGGTGGAGGCATCGACGAACACGATTACCGCCGGCGGAGACTCGCCCGCGGCGAACATGGCATCCAGTCGCTCGATCGTCGTCTGGCTCGCTGGAGTCGGCGCCAACCACTCCTCGAGTTGACCGCCGAAACCCTGCAACAAGTAGATCGAGGGCAGTCGCTCCGTACCGCCACTCGTCGTGGGGGGCCGGTAGACAAACAGCGGTCGCAGCCCGATCCCCCAGCGGGTTGTCCTCCAACAGCTCAGAACGCACCACGAACCGATCCAGCGAACCCGCCAGCGGACGCTCCCAAGAAACCGGCGGCGGCAACCCCTCCACCTCATACAAGCTCACCCACCCAAGCTACTCGCTCGCAAACCATCGGACCCTCCCGCCCGCGGACCGACACACCGCAATCCCCGCACCGAGCACGCTCCCGACCAGGAAGGCGCCGCCGGCACCCCCTCCCCCCATCGAGAAGCAGAACAATCCCGTCGGACGCGACGAAAGAGCGGTCTCCGGAGGGTGGGGCGGCGTGTTCTTTTCGCTTGCGCCGGCCAACCGACAGCGACACTGGTGAGCGCCCGGATCCAATTGCTTGCGGATCAGACGGCAGCGATGAACAGGCGCCGCGCGTCCCGGAATGCCCGCCGCTGCTCGGGTCCAAGTCGCTGGCAGTCTTCAAGGAAGCGCGGCGCTGGTCACTAGCCGAACTCTGGCGCGGGCCCACGAACTCTGGCGCGGGCCCACGCCCGCTATCCCTCCTGCGGGCGTCGCCGGCTTGGAGTGGCGGGCCCGCCGTGGAGGAGGACTCACGCACGCGGCTATGTCCCGCCGACACTAGTTGGAACGCCCGAGGATAAGTTCGCGGGCCACGGGGTAGCTTCGCTAAAGGTCCGGAGTTTCGATCACGACCCGCGGACGCTACGAGCGGAGAGATGCAGCCCAGATCGAATCAGGCTCAGCACGAGCGATCACGCTCCGGGCAGGGACGTGCCGATCCGCTCGCCCGTCTGGACCGAATTCCGGTGTGGCCGTACGAGCGTCGTCTGCTGTGGATCGTCGGTGCGGGCTACTTCTTCGCGTTCTTCGACATTGTCACGATCTCCTTCGCGCTGCCGGTGATCGCGCAGCAATTCCACGTCTCCAAGGGCACGGTGTCGCTGTCGGTTACCAGCAGCCTCGTGGGTTACATCATCGGGGCCTTTGCCGACAGCACGATCGCGGACAAGTGGGGCCGGCGGCTCAGCCTGGCGATCTCGGTCAGCGTGTTCTCGATCGGCACGGCCCTGGCCGCCATCAGCACGAACGCGGTGGAGCTGATCATATTTAGGTTCATCTCGGGCCTGGGGATCGGGGCCGAGATCGCCGCTGTCACGACATATCTCGGGGAGCTCTCGCCCGCGCGCCTGCGCGGCCGCTATACCAGCTGGGCCACCACCGCGGCCTACGCTGGGTTCGCGGTCGTCCCCTTCATCGCCCGAGGGCTGGTCCCCACCTTCGCGTCGGGATGGCGGGTCCTCTTTGGGATCGGTGCTGTGGGTGGTGTCACGATCCTGTTCATGCGGCGAGGGCTGCCGGCCTCTCCGCGGTGGTTGGTTGCACAAGGTCGTACGGAGGAGGCCGCCGAGGTGGTCGCGGAGGCCGAAGACACGGCCCGCGAGGCGACCGACGAAGCGCTCCCGCCACCAGAGCCAGTTCCCGACGAGCCTCCGGCCGAGCGCTTCCCAATCGCCGCGCTGTTGCGCGCGCCCATGCTCGGGCGGGTGGTCTTGTTCGTCGCAATCTGGTTTATCTACTACGTGGGCAACTACGGGTGGCTGACGCTGGCCCCGACGCTGTTCGTGGACAAGGGCTACAGCCTTGCCGACAGCACGACGTACCTGATCGTCTCAGGGATCGGCTTCCTCGCCGGCGCCTATGCCACCACTCATTTCAGCGATCGCCTCGAGCGGAAGTACACGGCGGCCACGTTCGCCGGCGCGTGGACGATCTCGCTCCTGGTCATCGGCCTGTTCGTCTCACCGGCGATCATCATGGTGTTCGGCTTCTTCGCCTCGGTGACCGTTGGGCTGCTCGTCCCGCTTCTGTACACGTACACGGCCGAACACTTCTCCACCAACGCCCGCGCCACCGGGGTCGCGCTCACCGACGGGTTGGGACACGTGGGCGGCGCCCTGGCCCCCCTGATCGTGCTTGGCGCCAACACCGCGTGGGGCTTCTCCGGGGCCTTCATCGTCATGGCGATCTCGGGCGCGCTTGCCGGCGCCCTCATCCTGCTCGGGATCAGGGCGACTGGCCGCTCGCTGGAGACGGCAGCGACGACGTAGACGGCCAAGCCGCTGGCCGGACCCATCAGGATCACGGGTTGCCGTGGGTGGCGAGGCCTCACGATGAGCAGAAGGTGGAGGCGGGCGAAGGCGCCGAGCGGGTGAACGGGCGTAGCGGTTGAAGGCTCGAAGCGGGTGAACGGGCGAAGCCGGCGAAATGCTGTTGTAGCCGCTCGGCCTGCGGTTGCGCTCGCCGTCGCGCGGTGAGCACCCGCGGGAACCTGACGAACGTCCGCGTCCTCTCTTTCCGCGTCCTCTTTTTCCGGCCTCTCTTTCCGCTTCCTCTCTTGTTGCCTTCCCGGACAAACGGGGTAGAAACCAGGAGAACGAGGAGGCGATTGACTGATGCCCAAGCGGGAGACGAGAAAAGAGAAAGTGGAGCGGCTCCGTAGGGGTCCGCCGTCCGTAACCCTCCCGGTGGTCCATACCAGCATCAGCCTTCCGGACAAGCCTGGACTGCTTTGGTACGCCGGTCTCGGTGCAATGGCCGCGGCAGAGTTCGTTGAGTGGCCGATTGCTCTGCTCCTCGCGGGAACGCACTTCGTCGAGAATCACTCGCGCAACCGCGACGTCCAGGCACTTGCGGAGGGTGTCGACACGGGAGCCTGACCGTCCTGCCGTCGGAACGCCGACGAGACGGGAGGGCGTGGAGCTCGAGGTCCGCGCCCGACGTGTGAACCGCGTCGAATTCGGCTAGGAGGGGCGTATGGATCAGCTTCGAGCGCCGTTACTTGAAGCGCTGGCCGACTATCACAGGCTCGACCGATATGGCTTCACTCCCCCTGGCCATCGTCAAGGACGGGGAGCCGATCCGCGCGTGACCGAGGTGATGGGCCGGGACCCGTTCCGCGACGATGTGCTCGTGAGCGCCGGGTTGGATGATCGCTCGTCCTCTGGGGGTTACCTCAAGCAGGCCGAGCGGTTGATGGCCGACGCGGTAGGCGCTGAACATGCGTTCTTCTCTACGTGCGGCAGCTCGCTGTCAGTCAAGGCCGCGATGTTGGCGGTGGCTGGTCACGAGGGCGATCTGCTGCTCGGCCGGGACGCGCACAAGTCGGTCGTTGCTGGGCTCATCTTCTCGGGGCTGCGGCCCTGCTGGGTCGCTCCCCGTTGGGACGCCGATCTGCATCTCGCCCATCCGCCATCACCCGAGCAGGTGGCGGACGTCTGGGATCGTCATCCGGACGCGGCCGCCGCGCTGGTGGTGAGCCCGACGCCCTACGGTACGTGCGCGGACCTCGCGGGAATCGCTCGCGTTTGCCACTCGCGGGGCCGACCCCTGATCGTGGATGAGGCCTGGGGAGCTCATCTGCCATTTCATCCCGAGCTCCCGACGTGGGCGATGGACGCCGGCGCGGATGTGTGCGTGGTCAGCGTTCACAAGATGGGTGCGGGATTCGAGCAGGGGTCGGTCTTCCACGTCCAAGGTGATCTCGTCGATCCCTCGCGCATAGCGGCATGTGCAGACCTGTTGATGACGACCAGCCCGAACGTGCTGCTCTACGCGGCGTTGGACGGCTGGCGCCGGCAAATGGTCGAGCACGGCGAATCGTTGCTCGGCGCCGCGCTGGAGTTGGCAAGGCGCCTGCGCCGTGAACTGGATCAGGTGCCCGGTTTGCACGTCCTCGAGGACGAGCTGGTCCGTCGCGAGGCGTCGCACGACCTCGATCAGCTCCAGGTTCTCATCGAGGTCACAGAGCTTGGGATCAGCGGCTACCAGGCGGCCGACTGGCTGCGCGAGCACGAACGGGTCGACATCGGCCTGAGCGATCACGGCCGCATCCTCGCGACGCTCTCAATGGCAGACGACGAGACCACCGCGCGCCGGCTGCGCTCGGCCCTGGAGGCGCTTGCGGCCGCCGCCCGGGACCTGCCGAGACCACATCCCGTGCAGCTGCCCAGGCCGTCCGGCTTGGAGCTCGAAAGCGTTGATCGTCCCCGCGATGCCTTCTTCGGCCCAGCGGAGAGCGTGCCCGTCCGCGACGCTATTGGACGCGTGGCGGCCGAGCAGATCACGCCATACCCGCCTGGAATCCCGGCCGTCGTGCCCGGCGAGCGGATCAACCGTGAAGTGATCGACTATCTCCTCAGCGGGCTCAAGGCAGGCATCGTGCTGCCCGACCCCGCAGACCCCACGCTCGAGACGATACGGGTGACCGCTTCCGCCTCGCCGTAGTGATCGCGGCCACGGCGTCTCGAGCGAACGGCCCGGTGCCCGGTCCGCCGGCACGGTGGCCACGGTCACACCCATCGCTCCTGCGCCAGGCGCGGGTTCGCAAGAGCGTCGTCAGGTGCCGGCGTACGCCGCGAGGTGGTCGCCGGTGAGGGTGGAGCGGGCGGCGACGAGCTCGGCGGGCGTTCCCTCGAAGACGATCCGGCCGCCGTCGTGGCCGGCGCCGGGGCCAAGGTCGATGATCCAGTCGGCGCGCGCCATGACAGCCTGGTGGTGCTCGATGACGATGACCGACTTGCCGACGTCGACGAGGCGGTCGAGCAGGCCGAGCAGGTGCTCGACGTCGGCGAGGTGCAGGCCGGTGGTCGGCTCGTCAAGGACGTAGATCCCGCCCTTCTCGGCCATGTGGGTGGCCGGCTTGAGCCGCTGCCGTTCGCCGCCGGAGAGCGTGGTCAGCGGCTGGCCGAGGGTGAGGTAGCCGAGCCCGACGTCGGCGAGCCGGCCGAGGATGGCGTGCGCGGCCGGCGTGTGCGCCTCGCCGGCGCCGAAGAACTCCTCGGCCTCGCTCACCGACATCGCGAGCACCTCGCTGATGTCGCGGCCGCCGAGGTGGTGGTCCAGCACCGATGCCTCAAAGCGCTTCCCCTCGCACTCCTCGCAGGTGGTGGCGACGCCCGCCATCATCGCCAGGTCCATGTAGATGACGCCGGCGCCGTTGCAGTTGGGGCAGGCGCCGTCGGAGTTGGCGCTGAACAGCGCCGGCTTCACGCCGTTGGCCTTCGCGAACGCCTTGCGGATCGGATCGAGCAGTCCGCTGTACGTCGCCGGGTTGCTCCGTCGCGAGCCGCGGATCGCGTCCTGGTCGATCGACACCACGCCCGCTCCGGCGGGGATCGAGCCGTGCACGAGCGAGCTCTTGCCCGAGCCGGCGACGCCGGTGACGACGACCAGCACCCCGAGTGGGATGTCGACGTCGACGTCGTCCAGGTTGTGCGCCGTCGCGCCGCGAATCTCCAGCGCGCCGGTGGGCGTCCGGACCGTCTCCTTGAGGGCGGCGCGGTCGTCGAGATGGCGGCCGGTGAGGGTGCTGGCGACCCGCAGCCCCTCGACGGTCCCCTCGAAGCAGACGTTGCCGCCCGCCGCACCGGCACCGGGGCCGAGGTCGACGACATGGTCGGCGATCGCGATCGTCTCCGGCTCGTGCTCGACGACGAGGACCGTGTTGCCCTTGTCCCGCAGCGCCAGCAGGAGGTCGTTCATCCGCTGGATGTCATGGGGGTGCAGGCCCGTGGTGGGCTCGTCGAAGACGTAGGTGACGTCGGTGAGCGAGGAGCCGAGATGGCCGATCATCTTGACCCGCTGCGCCTCGCCGCCGGACAGCGTGCCCGACGGGCGGTCGAGGCTCAGATAGCCGAGCCCGATCGCGACGAACGAATCGAGGGTCTCTCCCAGCGCCGCCAACAGCGGCGCGACCGACGCTTCGTCCAGACCCCGCACCCACTCCGCGAGGTCGCTGATCTGCATCGCGCAGGCATCGGCGATGTTGATCCCGTTGATCTTCGACGATCGAGCGGCCTCGCTGAGCCGGGTGCCGCCGCAGTCGGGGCACGCGGTGAAAGTGACCGCGCGCTCAACGAACGCGCGGATGTGCGGCTGCAGCGCCTCCTTGTCCTTGGAGAGGATCGACTTCTGGACCCGCGGGATCAGGCCCTCGTAGGTCATGTTGATGCCCGCGATCTTCATCCTGGTCGGCTCGCGGTGGAGGAAGTCGTGCAGCTCCTTCTTGCTGTACTGGCGGATCGGCTTGTCGGGATCGACGAAGCCCGAGGCGCTGTAAAGCCGATAGTTCCAGCCGCCCGCCTTGTAGCCGGGGATCGTGAGCGCCCCCTCGTTGAGCGACTTGCTGTCGTCGTAGAGCTGAGACAGGTCGATGTCGGTGACCGCGCCCCGGCCTTCGCAGCGCGAACACATGCCGCCGGTCCGGGTGAAGGTGGCTTTGACGGTCTTGCTGACCCCGCGTTCGATCGTGATCGCACCGCGCGCTCGGACGGAGGGGACGTTGAACGAGAACGCGCTGGGCGAGCCGATGTGCGGTTGGCCGATTCGGCTGAAGAGGATGCGCAGCATCGCGTTCGCATCGGTGGCGGTGCCGACCGTGGAGCGGGGATCGGCGCCCATCCGCTGCTGGTCGACGATGATCGCGGTCGTCAGCCCTTCGAGCACGTCGACCTCGGGCCGCGCCAGCGTCGGCATGAAGCCCTGCACAAAGGCGCTGTAAGTCTCGTTGATCAGCCGCTGCGACTCCGCGGCGATGGTGTCGAACACCAGCGAGCTCTTGCCCGAACCGGAGACCCCGGTGAACACCGTCAGCCGGCGTTTTGGGAGCTCGACGCTCACGTCCTTGAGGTTGTTCTCGCGCGCGCCGTGCACGCGGATCAGGTCGTGGCGGTCGGCAACCTGCAGCGCAGGCGACTGCGTGTCGGTCATAGTGGCGATGCTCATCGTGTCTCCATTCGGTCGCTAGACAGGAGGTCGACCAGGTACGGCGCCCAGTCCGCCGAGGCACCGGCCGCCCAGACATCGCTGTCATGGGCAAGCCGGTGCTCGGGGTCGCGACGAGGCTGCGCCTGGGACGTGAAGGGCTGGACTTACCGGTCCTGAACCAGCCCGAGCACGTTGCCATCGGGGTCGGTGAAGGAGGCCACGAGGCGGCCGCCACCGACGTCGCGGGCGGGCTCCTTTACGGTCGCGCCCGCGGCGGTCACCTCGGCCAGCTTCGCCTCGATGTCCGACACGTGCCAATAGGCCACCGGTGAGGTCATGCGCTGCGGACCACCGCCTGGCAGCAGCCCGATGTGCTGGCCGGCGGCGTCGAATCCGACGTAGTGGGGCGAGTCGGCCTGCGGCGGTGTGCCGAGCAGGGCGGTGTATACGGCCTTGGCCTTCGCCAGGTCGGACACGGGGTGCAGGACGGTCTTGATTCCTTCGGTGGAAGAGTTGGTCATGGTCACTCCTGAAGTCGTGGGGTCACACCGACCCCGGGTGTACGGTCGTGGTAGGACGAACGGCGAGTCGCCGGACGGTTCAGCGCAGCTCTTGGATGCGAAGCAGGTTGCCCGCGGGATCGCGGACGGAGCAGTCACGAACACCGTACGGCTGCTCGGTCGGCTCCTGGACGACCTCGGCGCTGGCCTGCAGCCGCTCGAAGGTGCCGTCGAGGTCATCGGTAGCCAGGTTGATCGAGGCGTAGGTGCCCTTGGCCATCATCTCCTCGATCGTGCGGCGCTCGTCGTCGGTTATGCCGGGGGTCGCGGCCGGCGGGTACAGCACGATCGAGGTGCCTGGCTGCTCGGCGGGGCCGACGGTGATCCAGTGCATCCCGCCGTACTCGACCTCGTTGCGGACTTCGAAGCCGAGCGTGTCGCGGTAGAAGGCCAGAGATGCGTCCCGGTCGTCGTGCGGTAGGAAGCTTGAGTGAATCGTGATGTCCATGACGCTCATGCTAGGTGCGGCTCGGTGAACGCGCTTCTCGATTCCTGATCGGTTTGGTCACCTGTTTTGCCACACATGGCGGCATTCCAGCCGTGGCGCGCGCCGCGTCGCGACGGTAGGTGCTGGGCGGCATCCCGACGAGTTCGGTGAAGCGAGTGCTGAACGTGCCCAGCGACGAGCACCCGACCGCGAAACAGACCTCGGTGACGCTGAGATCGCCACGACGCAGCAGCGCCATCGCGCGCTCGATCCGCCGCGTCATGAGGTAGCCGTACGGCGACTCGCCGTAGGCGAGCCGGAACTCACGACTGAAGTGCCCCGCCGACATGTGCGCGTCGCGGGCGAGCGCCTCGACGTCCAGCGGCTGCGCGTACTCCCGGTCGATCCGGTCACGGACGCGGCGCAGCAGCGCGAGGTCGCGCAGGTGCTGCGCTGCGGCGGGGCTGCTGGTCACCTGCGAGATCGTGGCACATCGCAATGGCTGGCGGATGAGTCACCAGTCACTCGACGCGTTCGAGGTGACGCCGCAGCGCACGTGCGGCGGCGCGCATGGCCAGGATGGTCGAGAGTGTCAAGCCGGCAAACCCAGGACCCACAGTGCGGAGCGCACCTCGGGGTCGTTCGTCACCCCGGCCGCGAGTAAGAGGACCGCGGACGCGACGACCGAGAAGCCCGCGATCCCGGCGATTACAAGGCGATCGACCCAGAAGTCGACCGCATCGTGGTCATCTCCCGCGAAATGCCGCGTGTGAACGGTGAGACGACCGGAGCGGAGCTGGTTAGCCAGCGTCTCGGCGTGCTCGGGCAGCGTGCGCAGTGCTGGGAGCGCCCGCAGGGCCTCGCGCTCGAGGAGCTGCTGCGGCGTCCCGAACGCATCTCGGTGCTCCTCCATGACGATCTGCTGGCGCTCGGTTACCAAGCTGAACTGAGAGTCGATCCGCTTGAGCGTCCCTTCGAGGGTGAACAGCGAGCGCGCGAGAAGCGTGACCGACGGCGGCGGCGCGAGCTTGTGTCGCTGCATAACCGTCAGAACCTCGCCGATTATGCGGGGATCGATCCCGGCGGACCCGTCGAGCGCGCCGAGTTGAGCGCTCAGGTCGCTCTCGAGCCCGCGCAGGTCAGCGGACTGATTTCCCGAGAGGTCCCGCGCCGCCCGCGCCAGCACGCTGACATCGTTGGCGGCGACCCCGAGCGCGATTCCACGGAGCCCATCGAGCGAGCGGGGGTCCAGACGGCCGACCGATCCGAAGTCGAGCATCCAGATCGTGCCGGCGGCGTCGATCAGGAGGTTTCCCGGGTGCGAGTCGGCGTGGAAGAGGCCGTCGTCCAGCACCTGACCCAGAAACGAGGACAGCATCCGTCGCGCGATTTCAGACCGGGAGACGGGCGAAGCCGCGAGCGCGTCCGGATTGGCGATCGGATGCGCGACGACCTCCTCCATCACCAGGACGCGATCGGTCGACAGCGTGGAGTAGACCTTGGGGACCGCGATGCCGACGTCGCCGGCCCGGTTCTCTCGCAGCCGCATGCCGAC
>JAFASF010000172.1 GCA_019244745.1 Solirubrobacterales bacterium
GCTCGGCCTCGTCGTCGCGGTCGAGGACCCGCGCCAGGTTGCCGAGATGGCGCTCGACCAACCCCCAGGTGGTGGCGCTGTTGAACACAACGTGGTCGCGCCAGGGCGTCAGGAGCCGCTCGAGCTTCGCCGCCGCCTCCGGCTCCCCGAGGTCCGAGACTGCCTGTGAGTAGATGGCGAGGCCCGCCAACCAGTTCGAGTCGTACGGAATCTCGGCGAAACCCGTACCGCTGTCGATGGCGAGAACCTCGAGGGCCTCGTCGATCATCCCGGCCTCCGAACGCGCCAGCACGAGCGCGCCCCGGAACGCCGGGATCCCGGGGTTGGCGTCCACCTGCTGGGCGATCAGAGGCTCGAGCTCGGCGAGACGACCCTGCTCGAAGCGGATGTTGACCAGCTGGCCGGCATAGAAAGCGAGTGCCTCGGGCTGCTCGCTCTCCGTGGCGATGCGCCACGCGTCCTCGGCGGAGTGCTCCGCCTCGTCGAGCAGGCCGCGCATGAGTGCCTGGGTCGCGCGGTCATAGGCGGCGAGCCAGCTCGAGGTCGGCTGGCGCAGCCGCTCGGCCACGGCGCTCTCTCGCTCCACGAGCCCCGCCGCGAGATCGAGCTCGCCCGCTTCGACCGCGGCCGCCGCCTTCCAGTGCAGCGCGCGGAACTGCGCGAGCGGATCGCCAACCTCCTCGGCGAGCGCGAGCTCTCGGTCGGTGTCTGAGCGCCGCTGCGCGAGCGTCTCGGGAGTCCAGATCGTGATGAACCGCTCGCTCAAAACCTCGCTGACGGTGATCGGATCGCCGAGGCGGCTGGCGATGGTCACACTCTCGTCGCTGAGCGCCTTTCGCCGGTACCAATCCCCGGCGAACGTGAGCTCGGCCGACAGGATCGCGAGCAGCCTCGCCCGGGCCACGCTCTCGGCTTGGCCGCACGCCTCCAGCGCCGCCTCGAGCATCACAACTCGTTCGGCATCGACCCGGCCGGTCTCGCTCACGAAGCCACGCGTGTTCGCGAGCACGGCGCGGACCAGCCGGTCGGTGTCGCCGAGGGTCCTGGCGAGCTCCGCGGCTCGAAGCAGCGTGTCGCGGAAGTCCGGATCCCCGCATTGCTGCTGGGCGATCCCCCGACCGATGAGCAGCTCGCATCGCATCGCTTCGTCGTCGGCGCCCCCCTCTCGCGAGGTGGCGCTCCGCGGATCGTGGAGCTCGATCGCGTACTCGAACCAACGCAGAGCCTCCTGCGGCGCCAGCTGCTCGAGGGCGTAGTCTCCGGCCCGGCGGGCGTACTCGACGGCCTTCTCGGCGTCGACGATCGGCACGGCGGCGAGCGCGTGGTGGGCGAGCTCGCCGCTGCGTTGATAGAGCGCTTCGTCGCCGAGCAGCTGCTCGAGGCCTTCGAGCGCTCGGCGGTGAAGCCGTCGGCGGCTCCCGCCTCCGAGCTGCTCGTACAGGGTGGGAGGGATCAGCGGATGCACGAAGCTGTAGCGCATGCCGATGCCTGGAACCTCGCTGATCAGGGCCGCGTCGACGGCGGCGTCGAGCACGTCCACGAGCTGTTCCTCGTCCTCGCCAAGCATTCGCGCGAGCAGTTCGATGTCGAACTCCCGGCCAATCACCGCGCCCGCCCCCAGCACCTGGTCGGTACGCTCTCCCATCCGCGCCACGCGGCTCGCGATGGCGTCGCGCACGCTACGGGGCAGGTCCAGTGCCGGCGCGTCGGGGCCGGCGGCGCGCGTCGCCGCCCGAGAAACGCCGCCGGCGTCCTTGAGGTTGCGAAGGATCTCGGCCAGGAAATACGGGTTGCCGTTCGTCTCCGCGCCCAGGGACCGAACGAGCTCGACACCCACAGGGTCGAGTCGCTCCTCGGCGACCGCCTCGGCCATCTCGACCACGTCGCCACCGCTCAGGCCGGAGAGCTCGATGTGCTCCACGCCGGCCTCGCGTCGCAACTCGGTCAGGAGCTCGGTCAGGGGCTGGTGGCGGGAGAGCTCGGTTGAGCGATAGGTGCCGAGCACGAGCGCCGCGGGCTGGTTGACCAGCACATACTTGAGCATCAGCAGCGTCGGCTTGTCCGCCCATTGAAGGTCGTCGATCAGCAGCACCAGCGGACGCTGGAGTGCGGCCGTGCGCAGCAGGCCGGCAACCGCGGCGAACATCAGGTGACGGTTCTCCTGGCGTGACTGAGTGCCGTGGGGGACGAGCGGCGTCGCGCCCCCGGACAGCTCCGGGACCAGTCGCGAGAGCTCGCGGCCGTACTGGGCGCGATGCTGCGCGAGCAGCTCCGGCGGGGCGAACCGCGCGTAGTGGGTGAGCACTTCGACGAACGGCTGGTAGGGCACTCCGAGCTCGGGGTCGCAACGACCGCACAGCACGGTCGCGCCGGCGGCGTGGAGCGCTCCCGCGACCTCCGCCGCGAGCCGGGTCTTGCCGATCCCGGGTTCCCCGGTAATGAAGATCGTCCGCGGTTCGCCGATCCGCACGCGCTCAAATGTCGCGACGCACTTTTCGAGCTCCCAGGTTCGGTCCACCAGCTTCATTTCCTTGCGCCGGGCCGCGGCCAGCGCCGGCAGCGGCACCTGGAAGATCTCCTGCGTCTCGGTCATCACCGGCTTGACGGCGGCGGCCAGCTGCTTGCTGTGCAGCGCGTACACCTCCCATTCGCCGGGCACGCCCCGAAGGTGATGCTCCCCGACATGGTCGAACTCGAGTCCGGAGCCTTCCACGAGCTCCCGGACGGCGTTTGACACGAGCACTTGGCTGCCGCTCGCCAGCTCACCGATCCGCGCCGCGATATGGATTGCCATGCCCGCCAGGCGTTCGCCGAGCAGCTCGCACTCGCCGGCGTGGATGCCGGCGCGCAGTTGAACCCCGAGCGCGAGCGTCTCGAGGCACAGCTGCTCCGCGCAGGCGACGGCGGGACCCGGTCCGTCGAAGGCGATTAGGAACCCATCGCCTCGGTCGGCCAGGATCCGTCCGCCGGCGGCCTCGACATGCTCGTACACGGTGGCGTCGTGATGCTCGAGCAACTCGCGCCAGCGCAGGTCTCCGAGCTTCGCCACGTGCTCGGTTGAGCGCACGATGTCCGTTATGAGCAGGGTCTGATGTAGACGGCCTGCAGGCGGATGTGCCTCAGACGTCATCGCCCGATGGACGCTAACGTAACAACTAAGGGTGCGCACCACCAGAACGTCGTGCAATTCAGGTTTTACTGGGGAGATTTCTACTAGGCGGGCCGCTTCCTAGCAGCGGCCCCTAGGATCGTTCCCTCGTCCGGGAGGAATGATTCGAGCCGCGCGCGGGCGCCGGGCATCGCCGCGCACAGCCGGCCTATCCCGTACGCGCTGAAGGTCAGAACCCGCATCGGGGTGCTCGCGATCACGCTGAAGCGCTGCGGACGCAGCGCGATCGGATCGATCTCTCCGAAGCAATCGCCGGTGCGTAGCGTCGCCAGCTTGCGCTCGCCCTGCAACAGGTCGGCGCTGCCGGAGCGGATCACGAAGAATGTGCCGATCAGGCGCCCCTCGTGCACGAGCACCGACCCGGCCGGCACCTGGACGTCTAGCGCCGGTCCCGCGAGGGAGCGTACGTCGAGAGACCGAATCGGCGCAAACACGTCCATCGCATCGGGGGAGGTTTCCATCAGGAGGCTCACAGTCGACGTCCTCAACGGTTGGTTCGACCAGGCTAGGTGACGCCGGCACCGTCGCGCTGCGACATTTTTCACAGAGCGAGGACGCCCTTACGAGAGCTAGGTCTCCGGCAAGGAAGGCGGGGCCGCGCGGTACGTCGGGGGCGTCCTCGACAGCCTCACCGGATTGCGGGTCAGCCGCACCGCGCTTCCATCCTCGCGCGGTATCGTGACGACCGGGTCGAGACCCAGCGACGCCGCGAGTTCGAACGCCCCTTCGATGTCGTTGACGACGCCCGCGGGCACGCGAGCGGCCGTGAGCAGCTCGGCCCACTCGCGTGCCGGCCGCGGCGCGAGGCGAGACTCCAGCTCGGCGCGCAGTTCACGACGGTTGCTGACCCGATCGGAGTTGTGCTCATAGCGCGGGTCGGCCGCCAGCTCCGGCGCTCCGAGCACGTCACACAGCCCCGAGAACTGCCGGTCGGTCCCAACCGCAATGACGAGCTCGCCGTCGGCGCTGGCCAACAGCTCATACGGCGCGATGCTCGGATGCTCGTTTCCGAGCCGCCGCGGAACCACGCCGGCGATCGTGTAGGCCGAGGCTTGATTCACGAGCCCCGAAAGCAAGGCCGAGATCAGGTCGACCTCCACCAGCTGGCCTTCCCCGGTGGCCTGCCGGTGACGGAGCGCGGTGAGTATCCCGACGGTTGCGAACAAGCCCGCGAGCACGTCAACCAGAGCCACACCCACCTTCTGCGGCTCGCCGTCGGCCGGGCCGGTGATGCTCATCAGGCCGCCGAGCGCCTGCACGAGCAGGTCATAGCCGGGGAGCTCGGCGCCGGCGCCGGCGCCGAACCCGGTGATCGAGCAATAGATCAGCGACGAGTGCTCGGTCTGGAGCTGCTCGTATGACAGGCCTAGGCGCTCCATCACCCCCGGCCTGAAGTTCTCCACCAGCACGTCGGACTCGCGCGCGAGCGCCTTGGCTCGCTGGAGATCGTGATCGGCGCTCAGGTCGAGGACGATGCTGGTCTTGTTGCGGTTGACCGACTGGAAGTACGTGGCGGCGCCGCGCTCGTCGTACGGCGGGCCCCAGCTTCGGGTCTCGTCCCCGGTGCCCGGTCGCTCGACCTTGGTGACGGTCGCGCCCAGGTCGGCGAGCATCATCGTCGCGAAGGGCCCCGCCAGGACACGCGAGAAGTCGAGGACGCGCAGGTCTGAAAGCGCGGACGCCATCGCCGTAGAGTGCCAGTCTCGACGTGCCCCGCGTCAATACCCGCGTGCGCGGGTCAAGTCACTTCGCGCAGCCGCCCGGTGCTGACGTCGTAAACGAAGCCGCGGATCGAGCCCTTGTTGGGAACGAACGGCGATGCCTTGATCCGCGCGATTGACTGGCGCACGTCGGCGTCGAGGTCGGAGAAGCTCTCCGCTGCCCACTCGGGCTTGATTCCGGTGTCCTCCTCGATCGACCGCTTGAACTCGTCGTCGGTGAACGTGAGCATGCCGCAGTCGGTGTGATGGATGAGGATGATCTCCTCCGTCCCCAGCAGCCTCTGGGAGATCGACAGCGAGCGGATCTCGTCATCGGTCACGACCCCGCCCGCGTTACGGATCACGTGCGCCTCGCCCTCGCTGAGGCCGAGGATCCCGTAGACATTCAGCCGCGCGTCCATGCAAGCGATGACCGCGACCTTGCTGCCCGGGGGCATCGAGAGATTGCCTTTGTCGAACGACGCGGCATATGCCTCGTTGTTGGCGATCAACTGATCGGTGACGCTCATCGGCTTCCTTTCTGCGGGATCGGATCGCGTGAATATTGACGAGTTGGCGGCGTCAAATTCCGGTTGTGATCGCCTCACCGAGGCCGGCGAGCGCGAGCTCTTCCTCGGCTCGTAACTCCTCCTCGACCGACAGCGATCGGCGTTCGAGCTCGCCACCGGGCCCTACCCGATAGACCCCCGTGCGCGCCAGCGGAGGAGAGTAGGCGTGGATGGTGACGGCCTGCGTCGCGCCCGCGTGGAGCACCCGGTGGATGGCGACCGGCGGAATCGTGATCGTGGACCCGGGTCCGACCACCTGGCGGGTCGTGGGGGCGCCGAATCGCAGCCGCTCCTCGCGAACCTGGCCGGAGAGCACCGCGATCGCGGCGCCCGATTCGTCGTGGTCGTGAAAGCCCGTGTCCTGATCCTCGCTCCAGCAGATCACCCACGCGTTGACCCGCTCGTCGTCCCAGATCTGCTCGTACACGCGGGCGTCACTCGCGTGCCGGACGAGGTGCTGCCAGCTTTCGGGTTCCGCCGCGAGGGCGGCCACGAACCGGGCAAGTTCGTCGAGGGAGAGGGTCATGGGCGGGTGGGCTGGGAACGGTGGGCGCAACGGCAACGAACAGTGGTAATTCAATCAAATTGATTGAGATTATGGGGCGGGCAGATCAGCTCCATT
>JAFASF010000201.1 GCA_019244745.1 Solirubrobacterales bacterium
GCCACGACATGCCGGAGGTGATGGTGCGGTTGCTCAAGGCGCGCGAGGCCTACGACTACTACACCGGTCACCTCGACTCGAGCGCCGCGCACACCGCCTACCTGACCACGGAGCTCATCGACGACTTCGCGATCGCCGGACCGATCGAGCACTGCCTGCGCAAGCTCGAGGCGCTGGCCGAGATCGGTGTGGACGAAGTGTCCGTGGCGTACAACAATGGGGCGTTCGAGCAGATGGAGCTCGTCGCGAACAAGATCATCCCGGCGCTGGCAGCCACCCCGGCCGGCGCCCCCAACGATCGGGAGAAATGAGCATGGCAACCACCCAAACACTTCTCAATCACTGGATCGACGGCCGCGAGGAGGCCACGCGCTCGGGCAGGCACGGTGAGGTGACGAACTCGGCAACGGGCGAGGTGGTCGCCCAGGTGCCGTTCGCCGACGCCGTGGAGGTCGATGCCGCGGTCGGGGCCGCCGTAGCCGCGGCTCCGGAGTGGGAGAGCGCGTCGCTCTCGGAGCGCACCCGGATCATGTTCGCCTTCCGCGAGCTCGTGCACGCGCACCGCGAGGAGATCGCGAGGGTCCTGACGCTGGAGCACGGGAAGGTGACGAGCGACGCGCTCGGCGAAGTCCAGCGCGGGCTCGAGGTGATCGAGTTCGCGTGCGGCCTGGCGGAGCTGCTCAAGGGCGAGCACTCGTGGCAGGTCTCGCGAGGGGTGGACAGCTACGCGCTGCGCCAGCCGGTCGGCGTCGTCGCCGGTATCACGCCGTTCAACTTCCCGTCGATGGTGCCGGCCTGGATGTTTCCGCTCGCGCTGGCAGCGGGAAACACGTTCGTGCTCAAGCCCTCGGAGCAGGATCCATCCGCGTCGATGCTGCTGGGCGAGCTGCTGGCGCAGGCCGGTTTGCCGCAGGGGGTGTTCAACGTCGTGCACGGCGACCGCGAGACCGTTACGGCACTGCTGACGCATCCGAGGGTCAACGCGGTCTCGTTCGTGGGCTCGACGCCCGCGGCGAAGTACGTGTACGAGACGGCCACCGGTCACGGCAAGCGCGCGCAGGCGCTCGCGGGCGCCAAGAACCACGCGGTCGTTCTGCCCGACGCCGACCTCGACTACGCCGCCGATCAGATCGTGGCCGGGGCCTATGGCTCCAGCGGCCAGAGGTGCATGGCCGTCTCGGCGGTGGTCGCGGTCGGCGACACCGGCGACAGGCTGGTCGAGAAGATCGGCGAGCGGCTCGAGCGACTGGTCGTGGGCCCCGGCGACGAGCCATCCTCCGAGGTCGGACCTTTGATCAGCGCGGCGGCCCGCGACCGGGTGCGCGGCCTGGTCGATGAAGGCGTCGAGGAGCGCGCGGAGCTCGTGTGTGACGGCCGCGACGTGGTCGTGGAAGGACACGAGGGAGGGTTCTTCATCGGGCCCTGCCTGTTTGATCACGTGTCGACCGACATGCGCGTCTACCGCGAGGAGATCTTCGGGCCGGTGCTCGTCGTCACCCGCGCCGGCTCACTGGAAGAGTCGATCGAGGTCGTGAACGCCAACCCGTGGGGGAACGGGGCAGCCATCTTCACCCGTGATGGCGGTGCGGCCAGATCGTTTGAGCTGCGCGTGAGCGCCGGCATGGTTGGGATCAACGTGCCGATCCCGGTGCCGATGGCGTACTACTCGTTCGGAGGATGGAAGGCATCGCTGTTCGGCGACATTCACATGCACGGACCCGAGGGGATCCGCTTCTATACGCGCGGGAAGGTAGTCAGCTCGCGCTGGCCCCAAGCCGCCGATGCGAAGATCGACCTGGCCTTCCCCACCGCGACCTGATCGCCGCGCATGCTGCCCCAACCACATTCGACCCAAGCGAGCGCAACGATGAATCCTCTCCCTGATCTGGAGGAGGTGGCCCACGAGCACCTCCTGATGCATTTCACCCGCAACGGTGCCTTCGGCCCGGGGCGCCAGCCGGTTGTCGTGCTCGAGCGTGGCGAGGGTCCGTACGTGTTCGACACCCACGGCAACCGCTACTTCGACGCCCTGTCGGCCCTGTTCTGTTCCCAGCTCGGCTATTCGTACGGCGAGGAGGTGGTGTCTGCGGCCGCCGCCCAGATGGCCCGCCTGCCCTTTGCCACGACCTGGAGCATGGCCCACCCGACCGCGGTCGCGCTGGCGGACCGGCTCTCGCAGCTCGCGCCACCCGGCCTTGGCCACGTGTTCTTCACCAGCGGCGGCGCCGAGTCGGTCGAGTCGGCGTGGAAGCTGGCGCGTCTGTATCACAACGCCACCGGCGGCGAACACCGCACCAAGGCGATCGCGCGGCGGATCGCCTACCACGGCGCGAGCCTGGGGGCGCTGGCGCTCACCGGGGTCGAGAGCTACAAGGCCCCCTTCGCTCCAGCGGCGATCCAGGTGCGACACGTCTCGCCCACCAACCGCTTCCGGCTCAGAGAGGACGACCGCTTTGGCGAGGCCGTCCACGACGACGCGGAGTTCTCCCGGCTGTTGCTCGAGGAGATCGAAGCGGTCGTGCTCGAGGAGGGCCCGGAAACGATCGCGATGTTCATCGCGGAGCCGGTCCAGAACGCAGGCGGGTGCTTCGTCCCACCCACCGGCTACTGGGAAGGTCTGCGCGAGCTCGCCGATCGGTACGGCTTCCTGCTCGTGGCCGACGAGGTGATCACGGCCTTCGGCCGTCTGGGCGAATGGTTCGGCTCGATGCGCGTAGGCGCGCATCCTGACCTCATCACGACGGCTAAGGGGCTCACCTCCGCCTACGCCCCGATGGGGGCGGTGTTCGCGAGCGACCGCGTGGTGGGTCCGCTGTACGAAGACCCGAAGCGCTCGCTCGTGCACGGGATCACGTTCGGCGGCCATCCGCTGTGTGCGGCGATCTCGCTCAAGAACCTCGAGATCTTCGAGCGAGACGGCGTGTTCGAGAACGTCCGGACCCTCGAGGGGCACCTTCAGGACCGGCTGCGGGAGCTCCTGGCGCTCTCGATCGTCGGCGACGTCCGCGGCTGTGGCTTCTTCTGGGCGGTCGAGCTCGTCGGCGAGGAGGGCCGGCGATTCGACGCCGAGGAGCGCGAGCGGCTGTTGCGCGGTTTCCTGTTCGGCCGGCTGCTGAGGGCGGGGATGATCGCGCGTCCCGACGATCGCGGAGACAGCGTGGTTCAGGTCGCCCCGCCGCTCATCTGCACCGCCGAGCAGCTCGACGAGATGGTGGACGGGCTCGCCGAGGTCCTGACCGAGGCCGGCGAGCTCATGAACCTCGAGGCCAAGACGGCCAAGGGAGCTGCATGAAGATCCTCCTGATAAACCCAGCACCACCGAAACGACGCTCCGACCATCCAACGACTAGGAGGTTCAACCGATGACCACCGAGGCTCCCTCCCTCACGCGCGACGCCCTCGCCGCGCTGCCGGACAGCTACTTCAAGGCGGTCGACGCCAAGGACGTCGACGCGGTCGTGTCTCACTTCGCCGCGGACGCGACGCTCAGCGTGCAGACGGACCACGCGACGTTCACCGGAGCGGCGGAGATCCGCCGGATGTTCGCCGACTTCCTCGCCAACTCGCGGGTGGTCACGCACGAGATCACGAACATCGTCGTCGAAGAGGCCGCGGGGAAGGTGGCGACGGAGCAGAACTACGTCGGCGAGCTGGCCGACGGGACGAAGAACGACATGCACAACTGCAACTTCTTCGACGTGGGTCCAGACGGCAAGTTCACGCGCGTGATCATCTGGATGGCCGGAACGAATCCGCTCAAGTAGCGGGACTGCGCGCCGCGAGTTCGCTCGCCTTCCGCAGGTCACAACCGATTCCGTGGTGGGGCGCTCAGGCCGCCACGGTGGCACCCTGGGGCGGCGAGGAGGCCCGGGCCAGCGCGTCGATCAGCTTCGCGCAGGCGTGCACCGCCTCGACGTGCGGAACCGCGATTCCCAGCCGGCCGCCGAGCTCGATGACCGCGCCGCTCATGCAGTCGAGCTCGAGCGGCTTACCAGCCTCCAGGTCCTGGAGCG
>JAFASF010000374.1 GCA_019244745.1 Solirubrobacterales bacterium
CCCGATCGCGCGCGTCCACGCCCACACCCAGGCCGCAGATCTGATGCGCCGCCACGCCGCCGAGCTCTACGCCCAGGGCGAGTCGTGCGGCGCCGAGGCCAATATGGCAAAGCTCCTCTGCGCCGACGCGTCCTGGGAGGCGGCCAACGTTTGTATCGACACCTATGGCGGCGTCGGTTTTGCCCGCGAGTACGACGTCGAGCGGAAGTTCCGCGAGACACGCCTCTTCCAGGTCGCGCCCGTCAGCACGAACATGGTGCTCGCGTACATAGCGCAGAACGTGCTCGGGCTACCGCGTTCGTATTGACCGCAACCGCATTGGATGCGATGGACCGATCCAAATTACCCGGTGGTGAGCAGTGGCACTCCAGCTTCCTCCCGATGACCCCTGGGTAGCCCGCGGCTACGGGCAGGCGTCGATCGAGCCGGGCGAGCGAGCCGCGGTTCTCGTCGTCGACCTTCAGTATGCGTTCACCGATCCGTCCTTCCCGACCGGCGGCGCAGAGCTCGTCGAGCGGGCGGTGCGGAATACCGCTCGCGTCCTCGCCGGCGCGCGCGCCGCGGAGATTCCCGTCTACCAGACCGTCGTGGCCTGGCGCGATGACGGTGCCGACATGGGGCTTTGGCCGGTGAAGCTGCCTGTGATGCGGGAGGTGACGCTCGGTTCGCGCTGGGCCCGGGTCGACGAGCGGCTGTGGGATGAGAGCGACGTGCTGCTCGTCAAGAAGTGGCCTTCTTTCTTCCACGGGACGCCGCTCTTCTCGCTGCTGACCGCTGGCAATCGCGACACCGTGATCGTCACCGGCTGCATGACCTCGGGGTGCGTCCGCGCCACCGTTGTCGACGCGTTCTCCTACGGCTTCCGGACACTCGTTCCGGAAGACTGCGTCGGCGACCAGGGAGTCGACGGTCACCTGTCCAACTTGCGCGACGTCCACCGTCGCTACGCGGAGGTGACAGATGCGGCCGAGGTGATCGCGTACCTCCAGCGCATGCGGCGAGGGACGGCCTGAGCTCGATGCCTTCGGGTCGCCGTCTCGTCCGGACGCCGAGGTGAGGCGAGCCGTCGTCGGCGGCTGTGCGCTCGGTCTGGCGAGCGGCTGGAACATCGCGAATACAGGGGCTGTCGCCGGGCAGCTCGCCGACTCATATGGCGTCGCGCTGGCGACGGTCGGCCTGTTCACCACCGCGCTGTTCGTGACTCACCTGCTCATGCAGATTCCGGGCGGCTGGGCCAGCGACCGCTTCGGGCCGCGGCGGATGGGGCTGCTCGGCCTCGCGCTGATCGGGGTGGGCAACGCGATCGCGCTGGCCGAGAGCCTTCCGGCACTGGCGATCGCGACGCGCGCCTTGATGGGGATCGGGACGGGTCTTGCGTTCGTCGCCGGCAGCGACTACGTGCGAGCCGCCGGCGGCTCGCCGTTCGCGCAGGGACTGTACGGAGGCGTCGGCATCGGCGGGGGCGGACTGGCCCTCGTAGCAGTCCCCGAGGCCGAGAGCGTGGTCGGCTGGCGTGCGCCGTTCGTGACCGCGCTGGCAGTTGCCGGCATCGCTTTTCTCGCGCTCCTCGTCAGCCCGCGAGATACCTCGCAGCATCGTCGGCACGAGGCGCACGTCCCCCCCTCCGCCCTCTTCGCGGACTCGCGCCTCTACCGCAGTGCGGCCCTCCATGCCACCTCGTTTGGCCTGAGCGTCGTCCTCGGAAACTGGGTGGTCACGCTGCTCGTGAGGGGCGGCGGCGAGGCGAAAGGGACGGCGGGCGCGGTCGGGGCGCTGACGCTGCTGCTCGGCATAGTCACCCGCCCGCTCGGCGGATGGATCCTCCGTCACCGCCCCGAAGGGATCCGTGCAGCGGTGGCGGCGAGCATCCTCGCGGGAGCCGCCGGAACCGTGTGCCTTTCAGCGGCTCGACCACTGCCGCTCACGATCGTCGGGGCCGCGCTGGTCGGCCTCGCCTCGGGGATGCCGTTTGCGGTCGCGTTCACAGCCGCGGCTCGGACGCGCCCCGAGGCGCCCGCGACCGCGGTCGGTTTCGTCAATGGAGCGTCCGCTCTGGTGATCGTCGCGGGGACGCCGCTGCTCGGTCTCTCCTTCTCGGCTCACGGGAACGGCCGCCTTGCCTTCCTCGCGGTGGCAGCGCTCTGGGCGTCGGCACTCCTCGCGTTGCCAAGCGAGCGCGAGCTCGGCACTGCGCGTACACCTCCGCGCTGACTGGCTTCACGCGACTTTACGAGAGCCGTGATCGCCTCGTTGAACGGCGTGGCCACACCGATCTCGCGCCCGGTTCGTACGACCCCGCCGTTGATGAAGTCGATCTCGCACCGGCGACCCGCCATCACGTCAAGCAGCACCGAGGGTCGCGCGCCCGCGATCTTCAGCCCGAAGTCGCGGATGTATGAGCTGACGTCGTCGACCCGAGCCGCGACCCCCAATGCCCGAGCGACGTCCAGTGCCTCCTGGGCGCAACGGGTGGCGACCGTCCACGCCGGGCGATCGGCGATCACGTCCCCGATCGTGCAGCCGAGAACCGCGCAGGGACCGCTGAACGACGCGTTGAAGATGAGCTTCTCCCAGATCACCTGATCGACATCGTCGGAGGTCTGGACGTTGAACCCGGCCGCCCGCCAGATGTCCGCGACCGCCCGCACCCGGGCGGTGGCAGGCCCCTTGCGCTCCCCGAGCCGGAGAAGCTCCAGCCCGTGGTGGTGTACGTGACCAGGCTGGACGATCGAGGCGCCGAAACCTCCCGCGACGCCGACCACCACCCGATCTTCCGCGAGGCGGTCGGCCGCGATGTCGGGAGCGCCCAGGCCGTTCTGAATCGAGAGGACCGGTGCCTTCGGCCCGGCCAGGATGCGTACGGACTCGCACGCGGCGCCCACGTCCATCGCCTTAGTGGCGATGATGACGAGCTCCGCGTCCGGGACCTCGGCGGGATCGGTGGTCGCGTGAATGCGGACGACCCGGTCTCCACTCGCCCCCTCGACGCGAAGGCCTCGTTCCTGGATCGCTCGCACGTGCTCGTGCCAGGGATCGACCGCCCACAGCTCGTGCCCGGCGCTGGCCAGGAGGCCGGCGTAGACCGAACCCATCGCCCCGGCGCCGACAACCGCGATCCTCACGGGCCCGTCCTATCGGCGCCAGCCGCGAGGCGGGCTACCGCGGAGTAGTCGAGCCCGCCGAGACCGGCCTCCTGCGCCGCGCGGTAGCGGCCCAGCGCGACTTCGACGACGGGCATCGTCAACCCGTGCTCGGCTGCGGTGTGTAGCCCCAGGGCGACGTCCTTGGCGATCAAATCGACCGGGAACAGCGGCGCCCAGTTGTTGCTGGCCGGGGCGTGCTCGAGCACCCCGGGGACCGGGTAGCGGTTGCGCAGCACGCGCGAGTCGCCCGTACCGTGGGAGACGACCTCGTACACCGCGCCCGGGTCGAGTCCCTCGCTCTTTGCCAATGCGACCGCTTCGGCGAGCACCGCCATATGCGTTGCCGCAAGCAAATTGTTAGTCAGCTTGGTCGCCTGGCCGGTGCCCGGCCCCCCCATGTGCCGCACGAAGTCGCCGAGTAGCTCAAGCAGCGGCAGCACGTTGGCGAACGCGCCCGGGTCGCCTCCCACCATGATCGTCAGCGTTCCCGCCTCGGCACCTCGGGGGCCGCCCGTGACCGGCGCGTCGAGCACATCGACCCCCCGCTGGGCGCCCGCCTCGGCCAAGCGGCGGGCCAGGGCCGGGAGAGAGGTGCTCATGTCGATGACCGTGCTTCCTCGCCGGGCGCCGCCGAGCACGCCGCGATCACCGAGCATCGCGCCCTCGAGTACCTCCGGGGTCGGCAGGCTCGTGATCGTGACCTCCGACGCGGCCGTCGTCGCGGCGGGGTCGGCGGCGCGGCGTGCGCCCCGCGCGAGCAACGACGCGGCCCGCTGTTCGTCGGGGTCGCAGAAGGTGAGGTCGTGGCCGGCGTCCAGCAACCGACCGGCCATGGGCGCGCCCATACGGCCCACGCCGACGACGCCGACCCGACTCACGAGCGGATCGCGTCCGAGCCGACCTCGGTGCCGAACTCCGCCAGC
>JAFASF010000376.1 GCA_019244745.1 Solirubrobacterales bacterium
GGGTCTCGGCGGCTCCGGGGCTCCTGCGCCTCGGGGGCATCGGCAGATGACTGCGAGACCTGCTGGCGGCGCGCAAAGCGAGGCTCGGCGACAACGGGACCTACGCGCGTTGTTCGGGAGAGCAGAACCCGGCGCGTCGGAGCCCGACCGGCGACGCCCGGCCGTGCTGATGAGTGCCGTCGGTGATCACGCTCAGTGGACTGGGAGACGCGCCATCTACGTGCTGGAGAGCAGCAAGTTGTCGGGCGGAGCCAAGCCGCAGTCCCTGCTGGGCACGTTGCCACGTCGCAGCCGGCTCGGTCCCGTATCCGGCCGCTGGGCGCAGATCAACCTTCTCGGTGAGCGCCACTGGGTCCACAAGCGGTTCCATCCCCAAATCGCCGCCGCCGACCATGAGGCTGGCTTCACGCAATGAACACCTCGCCCGATAGATCTCGCTGCACCGTGGGTCACCGGTTGCGCTCTCCGGTCCGTCGCGCTGGACTCGTTGGTTCCGGCCGCCGGGCGCGCCAGTGCTCGGACGGGTCACCGCGCTAGGCGGTCCCCATCAACAGCGACTGCCAAACATTCCGTTGCCCCAACGATCAGGATCACTGGGCGGTCAGGGCCTCCGTGGTCTTCCACAGCCGCCGAGCTAGATGCTCGTCATGGGTCGGAGACTCCGTCGGGATCGCTCTGCGGCGCTTGAAGTACTGGCCGGTGGTCCTCTCGAGCGACGGGTCACTCGCCGCCCAGACGATAGTGTCGGCGCCTTTGCGCACTGGGGCCATGAACGGCCGCATGATCGTCCCGATTATCTGGTAGCCGAGCGGCAGCGTGCCCCCGATCCTCGTTCCGCGAACGAAGCCGGGGTCGACGGCGTTGACTGTGACGCCGGTGCCGGCCAGTCGGCGAGCGAGCTCATAGGTGAACATCACGAGCGCGAGCTTCGAATTGTTGTACGCGCGCTGGCCGCTGAACCGGCGCTCGCTCTGTAGGTCATCGAATTCGAGCTTGCCCGCTTTGTGGCCGGTGGAAGCCACGTTGAGGATCCGCGCGCGTCCGCTGGTTCGCAGCAGCTCGAGCAACCCGTTGCTGATCAGGAACGGCGCTACGTAGTTCACAGCGAAGGTCAGCTCGAGGCCGTCGGCGGTGACTTCGCGTCGACCGACGTCGACCCCGGCGTTGTTGATCAGCACGTCAAGCCGATCGAAGCTCCGCAAGACCTCGTCGACCAGGGCCAACGTCGCCGCTCGCGATGACAAATCAGCCAGCACGACGTGAACCTCGGCGTCGCCAGCTGCCGCTAACAACCGTGCGCGGGCCGCCTCGCCCCGTTCGGGGCTGCGCGCGCACAGGATGATCCGCGCGCGCTGCGCCGCCAGGGCCTCGGCGGTGGCGAGCCCCAGACCGGATGTCGCCCCGGTGACAAGAACGGTCTTACCGCGCATGTCGGCTGGCGTTTGCATCACGGGCCTCGCTGAGGCTACACCGCCGCCCCTGGGCACGGCCAAGGCCGGGCTGTGCTATTCCAGCCCGCACGCGACCCGCGGGGACGGGTGGAGCCATGCTCTTGATACGCACGGGTATTGCTCTGTGCTGGCGTTACGGCACCAAGGCTCTGGCGAACGCGAGCGCTGTCTCCGGTGACGTGACTATGGCCCTGGTCGTAGGTTGAACCCGAAGGGGTACAGGACCTTGGTGGAGGGTGGTGGTTCGGTGATCGTGACTGGCAGCTTGCCGGTGGGTTGGAGCTGGCCGAAGAGAACCTTCACCAGCGCGTGCATGGAGACGGGCTGATAGCCGTAGCTCGTGATGAACGTGCTGGCGTTGGGCACATAAGCGACGTCGTAGGGCGTGCCGACGGCGGCCACGATCACCGGTTTTCCCGTCGCCAGCAGCGCGTTTACGAGCTTGATCTGCTGCGGCGATCCCCACGCGTTGAATGTGTCGACTAGCACCAGATCGCTCGCGCTGGCGGCGCTGACCGCGTTCGCAATCGCCGAGTCGTCGGGGTTGGAGCCCGTGGGCATCACGGTCGGCTTCAGTCCCCGGGCGGTGAGGTCCTGACCGAGGGTGGCGGTCGCGGTCATGCCAAACCCGGTGACCAGCACCGTCTTACCGCTATTTGCGGCTAGGGGCAGGAGCTGGTCTGAGTTCTTCAGCAGGGTGATGGAGTTCTCGGCCACCCGCTGGGCCACGGCAAGGTGACGCGGGGTTCCCACGACCTTGCTCACCCGCTCGGGATTCGCGTACGGATTGCGCACGAGCCCCAGCTTCCACTTCAGCTCCAGGACCCGGGTCACCGATTGATCAAGCCGGCGCTTGCTGATCACGCCACGCTTGACCGCGTTGAGCACCGCCGGATACGCCGACACCAGATCCGCCGGCGCCTTGTCGCTAGGGGTCTGCGCCACCTCGATCAGCTCATCAGCACCCGCCTTGATGGCGCGCACCGCGACCTCCCCCGGGGTAAAGCCGTCCAACGCGGCCGCGTCCAGCGCGTCGGTGACCACCGGGCCTTGGTAGTGCAAGTGGCCGCGCAGCAGTCCATTGACCCAGAACGGGCTCAGGCTGGTCGGGATCTTGGTCCCAGTGATCTTCGGGAACAAGATATGGGTGACCATGATCCGGTCGGCGCCCGCCTTGATCGCCGCCTCAAACGACGGCAGGTTGTCCCGCTTGACCTCGGCGAGTGTCTGCGGCGATATCGCCACCCCGGTGTCGCTGTTGACCGGCGCATCGCCGAAACCGGGCCAGTGCTTGAGGGTCGCGGCCACGCCGGTGCGCTGCTGATCGGTCTGGTAGCCGAGCACCTGGGCGGCACCCATCCTGGAGACGAGCCTCACGTTATCGCCGTAGGCACGGATGCCGTCGGCCTGATTAAGCGGGTTGATGTTCACGTCGACCACAGGCGCGTTATCCACGTTGATGCCCAGCGCCCGCAGCTCCTCGCCGGAGACCCGACCGGCCCGGTAGGCCAAGCCCAGGTTGCGCGTCGCCCCGAGGGGCATGCGCCGTTCTATGGCGTGCATCGCGTGGCGCTCCTGCAGGCACTCGCCCACCGACTGGGCGGCGAAGGGCTGAACCTCGGCCGGAGGTGCGTGGGCGTGGAGGAGCGCGCGTCTGGAGTCGAGCTGCAGTTCGCGGATGGCGCGAGCGCGACGGCCGACGTGGTCGTCGGCGCCGACGGCGTGCACTCGGTGCTCCGCCCGCACGTGGCTGGTGATGTCCGCGGGAGGTTCTCCGGAACGGTCGGCTACCGCGGGCTGGTCGCCGTGGAGGACATGCCGTCGCTGCCCGATCCGACGCCGCTTCAGTTCTGGGCGGGTCCGGGGCGTCATCTGCTGCACTACGCGATCGACGGCGGCAGGACGATCAACTTCCTCGCGGTCGTCAGGGTTCCGGAATGGAGCAACGAGGCGTGGATGGAAGAGTGCGCGGTCAGCGACGCCGTCGACGCGTTCGCCGGCTGGCATCCCGCGGTGAGCGAGATGGTCGGCGCGACCGATGTCGGGGCGCGATGGGCGCTGCATGATCTCAAGCCCCTTGGGCGGTGGCACACCGAGCGCGTCGTGCTGACGGGTGACGCCGCACACACGATGGTGCCCCATCAGGGCCAGGGTGCCAACCAGACGATCGAGGACGCGATCGTCCTCGCCGACTGCCTCGCCGACGCTCATGCCGCAGACGATCTGACGCCTGCGCTGCGGAGCTACGAGCAGCGACGGCGCAAGCGCACGGTCGCGGTGCAATGGCTATCGCGCCGCACGGCCGACCTGATGCATCTTCCGGACGGCCCGGAGGTAGCGCGCCGCGATGCTCAATTCGCGGAGCTGTATTCCGATCTGGCTTGGATCCATTCCCATGACGCGCACGCACAACAACCTGGCCGCAGCGCGGCGGCGGGCGTCGTTCACGGACGGGCCTAGAAACGCGCATTCAGTCCAACCGTTCAACCCTTTATTGGCGCTGCATGGGTACGCCGCCGTGATGTGTGGGCGATTTATCGATCCGGGGATCACTTCGCGCAGGAAGCGGGCCTCTAGCTAGCGCTGCTGTCTGCCGAAAGAGCTACGGCCTCCTCAGTAGATCGTGATTGTTGTCCGCTTGACACGGTGCCGAGACGAGCGGTTTCTGACGCTGAGCGTGTAGCTGCCGCGGTGAAGCGCGTGGCGGACTGTCACTATCAGTTGCTGGTGTCCCAGGCCCTCGTTGACACTTATTCCGGTGGCATACACCAGGGCTCTGCGCGAAATGACTGCGGTCTCGGCGGCGGAGCGCTTGCTGACTCTGATCGGGGCGGCAGACACTACGCGGCCGCGACAGACGTGGTGGGTTAGCGTTCGTTTACGCCGCTTGCCGTGCGAGCGTTCGATGATCGTCTTAGCCTTGGTGGCGCAGCGGAGCAGCTCGACCTTGCCCGCTCCCGGCCGGGACTCGCGCCGGGCACTGCCGCCGGTTCCCGACAGGGACACCCGCAGGGGGTTGTTGGCATAGTCGCTTGAGGCGATCTGCAGCGCCCCGGTGCGCGATCCCTGGGCGCGGGGAACGAAGTCGACCTTCAGCTGGCAGCTTTGGCCGGGTAGGACCGCTCCCAGGCATGTGTTTGAGCCGACGATGAAGTCGTCTGGATCGGCGCCGGTGAATGACAAGCCGCTCACCGACAGATCCTGCTGACCGGAGTTTGTCACCGTCAGCGTGAGCGGAGCGCTCAGGGTGTTCACAGCCGTCGTGGGAAACGGTGGCGGGGACGCCGGACTGACTCCCACCACTGGCACAGACACCGCCACACCCCAGGGAAACTTGGCCGCGGTGATGAAGCGTTGGTTGACCTCGGTGCCGTCGAGGTTGGCTCTACCGATCGTGCTCGACACCTCGTTGGCCTAGTAGATGTGCTCTGCGTCGACCGCCATCCCAAACGGGTTCTTGGCTCCGGTGATGAAGCGCTGCTGCACACCGCTGCCGTCCAGGTTGGCCTCCCCGATTGCGCCTATGCCGGAGTTGCTCCAGTAGATGTGCTGACCGTTTACCGCCACCCCCTGTGGGTTCTTGGCGCCGGTGATGACGCTCGGGTCCACGCCGCTGCCGTCGAGATCGGCGCGCCCGATCGCTCCGGTAGTACGGTCGGCCCAATAGATGTGCTGGCCGTCAACTGCGACGCCGTAGGGATTGACGGCACGGATGAACGCCGGCATCACCGCGCTTCCGTCGAGGTTCGCCTGGGCGACGGCGTTGAAGTTCAGCGGCC
>JAFASF010000403.1 GCA_019244745.1 Solirubrobacterales bacterium
CTCGAACGTGAGTTTCGCGATCACGGAGTTGCCGGCGGCAGTGACGGCGAGTACTGTGTTCAAGCGGGCGGCGACTACAACTTACAGCTCGGCCGACGGTGGGTATACGTGGTCGGATCGGGTGTCGGTTCCGGGGACGGAGGCTACTGGTGGGATCCAGGAGGTCACGGGGGCGGCGTTCGCGACCCTGTTGGGGGTGGCGGGGGTGGTGTTCAAGCAGGACGACCGGTTCTGGTTGCGGGGTGTGCCCGCGGCGCAGAATGGTGCGACGATCGGGATGGGGGTGGCGCCCAAGGAAGGTTATGCGCGTCGTCCGTTTTTGCTGTTCGACGCGTTGGTGGGGAAGGGCGATCAGGCCAACCACGTGTTGTTGGAGCCCGATGAGACCAGTGATGCTTATCACGTGCGCAGGCTGACCCTGGATCCCGTCAATGGGGCGCTGTCTTGGGATCCGACGGCGTCCTTGGGGATGTTCACCCTGCCGGTGTCGGCGGCGGCGTTGCATTCCTCGGGGCGGGTGGTGGCGCTGCATACCGATAGCGGGAGGGTGGGGTGGGTGCAGCCGATATCCACGCCGCGTCCGCAGCTGGCCGCATACAGCGGCGGGCCGGGTACTCAGGTGGGGTTGCTGAGCTCTCCGATCGCGTTGGCGGTGACCAACCCGGGGGTTGTGTTGGTGCTGGAGGCGGCGGGCCCGCAGTTAGCCGCGTTTGACCTCAACGGCAACCCAGTGCCCTACTTTGCCCAGTCGGCGCTGCGCTCCCGCCGTCCCGGAGCCTCCCGCCGTGCCGGGGGCTCCCGCCGGCGGTTGAGCTCGCCATCGCTGGCGTTCACCCTGCCCCTGGACACGACCAAGACCTATCTCGATGTGGCGGTGGACGGGGCCGCGCAGATCTATCTGCTTGGGCACACCGGGGATGGTTCTGCTCCTCAGGACTACCGCGTCGATGTGTACACCCCCACCGGGGTGCCGCTGGACACCAACAGTCCCGGGATGAACGTGCCCCACCTCGCGGTGGACTACTGGCGCAGCATCTACGCGCCCAACTACGACCCCCTCACCAACCAAGGCACCACCACCCCGCATATCGACCCTCGCCTCGGCGTCAAAGAGCCATCCCTCAGCCGCTTCGAACCCAACACCCCCGCCGCCCGCAGAAAGACCGGCAAGCCCAGGCCGAGAAAACCCAAGGCCACAACCGCCCCGTCAGGAGGAAAAGGCTGACCAACACCACCTACGTCGGCCCGCTCGAGTGACCACAGCCCGTCGCCGATCCGAGTCGCGCTCCTGGCCACCGTCCTCGGACCCCCGCGAGCCAAAGCACCCAACGCTTGTGGCGCCAGCGCCTTCGATGCCGTTCACAGGTCGAGCACTATGTCGTCGCGTGGCTGCGAGCAGCAGATGAGTGCGCTTCCATCGGCGGGAGGTTCGACCGGATCGGGGCTGTACCCGACATTGCCGGCGATGAGCGTTGTCTCGCAGGTATGGCAGACGCCGGTGCGGCACGACCAACGGACGGGTACGTCGCATGCCTCGGCGAGTTCGAGCAGGCTCACGTAACCGTCGCTCCATGGGATCGCGAGGTTGCTTCGGGCGAACTCGATGGTTGCCCCGTTTCCAGGTTGGCCGGCGGGTGGGTGAGGCGTGCGCGCAGGTGTTGGTGCAATGCCGGGCGTCAGACCGGGTGCGGGTCCGAACGGCTCGGCATGGATGCGTGAGGCGTCGATCCCGAGCGCCGCCAAGCCGGCGCTTAGCTCGTCCATGAACGGCGTCGGTCCGCACAGGTATGCCTCGGCATCGGCGGGTGGCTCGAGTTCGGCGAGCAGTGATCCGGTGAGACGGCCCGCACAGTCGAAATCGCGGCCTTCGAGGTCATCTGGATCGGGTCGGCTGTAGTACACGTGGGTATGTACGTTCGTAAGCGAGGCGAGGAGACTGTGGGCCTCGGTGGCGAACGAGTGCTCACGCCGGTTGCGTGCGCCGTGCAGCCACCAGATCTCGCGATCGGAATGCTCCTCCGCCAGCGCCTGAAGCATGGCGAGCACTGGGGTGGCACCTATACCGGCGCTGATCAGCAGGACGGGCGCATGGGTCCGGTCGAGGATGAAGGTGCCACGCGGCGCGGCGATGTCGAGTTGATCGCCGACGGCGAGCCGGGTGTGCAGATAGCCGCTGGCGGCGCCGTCGTGTTCGCGCTTGACCGTGATCCGGTAGTAGCCGGCATCGGGCGGTCCGGAGAGCGAGTAGTTGCGGAGCACCGACCTCTGTTGCGTGTCGGGCTGGACCCTCAGCGTGAGGTACTGGCCCGGGCGGGCGGCTGGTAATCGTGCGCCGTTTGGGTCTTCAAGGCGTATGGAGATCACCGATTCGCTCTCGCGGGTGATTGCGGTGACGGTCAGCTCACGGAAGCTGGCCCAAGCGGGGGGCGGGCTCGTCACCGCCAGGCCGGCGTTGCCGCCGCCGGGTTCTTCCTCGAGCAACGCTTGGAACGAAGCCTGCCAGCCCAGGCTGAGGGCAGGGATCCGGAGCGCTCGCAGGAGTTGCTGGCGCGAGTGCCCGGGGAGGTAGAGCAGCGCATCGGCCTCGGCGATCGGCATCAGTTCGGGGCCGGAAGCACACTTGATGATCTTGTCTCCCGCTTGTACCTCGCCCTCCTCGAGCACGCGGAAGTAGAAGCCCGGGCGATGGTGCGAGACCAGCAAGGCAGGAATGCGCGGGTCGTTCATGCGGATCCCGACGCGGTAGCAGGTGACACGGGGTTGCGTTACCTCGAACGTGGCGGTGCCGATCTGGTAGCGGTCCCCGATGCAGACTTCGTCGTCACCGAGCCCTTCGACGGTGAAGTTCTCGCCGAACTGTCCGTAAACGAAGTCGCTTCGGCCGAGCTCGCGTTCCCAATGCCGATAGGACTCGATCTGATAGACGAACACGGCGCGCTGCTCGCCGCCGTGCCCCACCCTGTCGCCCTGACCGTCGCCCTCGATGTTCAGCTTGCCGACTCGGCGAGGACCGCTGACGGGTTCCTTGAAGACGCCGGTGAAGACGTTCTTCCCTTGCCAGCGCACGTTCTTCGGCATGCCGACGTTGACCGACAGCAACGTGCCCACAGACTCGGCGACGGGCTGGGCCGACTCGGCTGGCCGGGGCATGGAGCGCACGCCAAGCTTACGCGGCTGCCGGTGCTGGATCTTCGACAACTCGGATGCCGCAGACCTCGACGATTCTGAGGCCGCGTTCGGTGCCGCCGGGCACGACAATGGGGCGGGCAGCGGGTCCGAGTCGCTCCGACGACATCGTCCGCGAAGTATCCCGCAAGGAGCAACAAGCCGGGGCGGAACGGTCAGGCCGTAGAGCAACAGCGGCGACGCTGAGCAGCGGCGTTTCATCCAACCCGCCGACACACTCAGGCCAGCGGTCCAAACCCTCAAGTCATCGCGGCGACCAAACGGTGGTACCGAATCTGGGCGGGCGGTGAGCCATGGAGCATCCACGTACCATCACCTCGCCGACTGATGGCACCGGCGCGCGTCAATTCGCCCATAGCTGTGGTAACCGACGGGCGGTGGGCTCCGACTAGATCTGCCAGCCGTTGATGAGATAGCGGCAACGGGACGACGATGCCCTCCGGCCGAACCCGTCCCCAGCGTTCGGCCAGATGCCATAGGGTCAGGAGGAGCCGATCGTCCACGCGCTGGTGATGGGCGATTGCGAGAGCGACCGCCAGGTGATGCGCCCTTCGGGTCCCGCGTGCAAACAGTTCCACGCCAAGCTGCGGCCACGGGTTCATCCGCACCACCAAACCGTGATCGAGGACGGCGAGTCGCGTCGGCTCGAGCACGATCCATCCCACCTCGGCGTGAACGTGTGAACCCTCGGAGTCCCAGCGCCAGGGGCGCAGAACGTCGCCGGCGCCGAGCAGCTCCACGCAGGTGCGCCCGAGCACGTTCACCTCCCGCGACAACATCCCTTCGATAATCAGGAAGCCGCGATGGTGCTTGTCCGGCTCAATCGAGCCGGATGCATCCCACTCACCTGGGGAGAGGCGACGTTCACGGGTCAGCGCGTCGCGGCGAGCGCGCCCGAGTTCGGAACCGTCGAGGAGGTCGGCGAGATCCGGGTCGGCGTCAACGATGCTGATCAGGTCGGCCACAGGAGTCGAGGCGTATCGGCGTGTGCGTCCATCCTCCTGACACTACCCTCCGCCGGCGCGCAGTAGCGCAGATCACTGAAAACAGTTTCCATCCGGATTGGGGCTCCAGATGTAATTGGCGGACGTCTGCGGGCGTACGTTCGCGAGCAAACCGCCGCTCGCGTCGGTCCCGTCGCCCCTGCGTAGCTTGTCGCCGAGACCGTCGAGCCGCCTTCGGGCGGAACTGGGAAAGGAGAGAAGACCCATGACCTGGGTGCTTCTGGCTGTCATCGTCGTGCTGTTGATCGTCATCGGAGTCCTCCTGGCGCGTCAGCAACGCTCCCGAAAACTGCAAGATGATTTTGGGCCCGAGTACGGCCGGGTGGTGGCGGAGCGTGGCGACCAACATTCTGCAGAGCAGGAGCTCTCAAGGCGCCGTCAGCGCCTGGATCAATTCGAGATCCGGCCGCTGGAGCCCGCGGCTCGCGAACGCTACGCTCAGCAGTGGGGGGTCGTCCAACGCTCCTTCGTCGATGATCCGGAACAAGCGGTTGGCGAATCCCATGTGCTCGTGCAGCAGGTCATGCACGACCGGGGTTATCCGGTGGACGAAGATTTCGAGCAGCGTTCGGCTGACTTATCAGTCAAGCACCCGGACGTGGTCGAGAACTACCGGGCGGCCCACGCAATTTCGGTCTCGGCTCAGAAGGGACAAGCCAACACCGAGCAGTTGCGCCAGTCCATGGTCCATTTCCGAGCCCTGTTTGACGACCTGCTCGCCCCCGGTGATGCCGCGCCATCGGATGACCACGACCATGGTGATCAGAGCGCACGCAGTTTCACCCGAGCCGACGAAAGGAGATGACCCATGGAGCGCAGTGAAGAGGCGTTGAGCACCCGCGACCTGGCCTCACCCAACGACCCCGCGTCAGGCGCCACCGCCCACGAGGACCAGGGCCGCCAGGACGGCGGGGAAGAGCCCATCCAGGTCTACGACCAACCGGAGACGGAGAACGTCGAGCCAACGCGCGACCGACAGGCGGCTGACCGACGTGATGACGCCGTTCCCAGAGCGGAATCGATCAGTGAGCCTGCGCCGCAAGCGGAGAACGCGACCACGCGTGCATCTTCCGCAGGACCACAAACCTCTGGCGTGGATAACGGCGCGCCGCTTCTTCCCTCCGAACTGAGCGCCACTCTACAACGGCGTTGGGAGGAGGTTCAGACCCGTTTCGTTGACCAGCCTCGCGGAGCCGTTGAGGATGCGGACGGACTGGTCGCCGAACTGATGCAGAAGCTCGCCGAAGGCTTCGCGCAGGAGCGAGAGCGGCTCGAGGCACAGTGGGACCGCGGCGAGGATATCTCCACCGAGGACCTCCGCGTCGCGTTGCAGCGCTATCGGTCGTTCTTTCAACGGTTGCTTTCGACCTAGACGTCTGGACCTGCCGGTGTGGCCGCAGGTCTCGTCGGTGCCGGTGGCGGTGATCTGCGAGGCCGGTACTCGCCGTGCGGTGCCGCGCTTGGCCCGTGAGCGCGTCAGTCGCTCGGGCCGCGCGGTCTGGTCAAAGCGCTATTGGGCGGTGCCTTGATAGTGCGCCAGCGAGCCGGTCGCGCCACGGATCGGCCGGCTCGCCGCCAAGCTTGGGCTCGTGCTGCCGAGGTTCCTCGCACTCGCACAGCCCCGTTCGGAACAGATCGGCTAAAGCCAGATTCGCCCCACGCCCGCGTGGGGCGCGAACGTTGAACGTCCATCACGGGCTCGTTCGTCGGGTTCCTTAACCTTCGCTGCAGGAGCCGATGATCTCTGGTTCCTGGCGACAAGCTCATCCCGATCGGCGGCCCTGGGGAGAGAGGCGTGGGGCGGGGAAGGTTCGCCGGCGCTGGTGGCGGCGGATGAAGTCTGACGAGGATGCCCGAGTAACTCGCCATGGTGGATTCTCGTCAGGTTGCCCCTGAACAGAAATTGGCGCTAACGACGTCGAGCTAGCGGCTGACTTCCGCAGGCTCTTGAGCGAGCGGAACCGTGCCAGCCCGCTGCGGCTGGTCGTCGTCGGGCACACCTGCCGCCCTCGCTGGTGCGGGACGGCTGTGGTGGTGCGGCTTACCTCGACTGGTCCGTATCGGGCTCAGTTGCGATCCTCCAAAGCAGGTCCATGATCGTGTCCTGTTCGTCGGGGCTGAGCACAGACAGGGTGCGGGCGTTGGCCGCGTCCGCCGCCGGCAGAACGCTCACGAACGTCCTGTGCCCGGTCGTGCTGAGGGTGACGAGCGTCACCCGGCGGTCGATCGCGCTGGGTTCTCTGCGGACCAGGCCGCGCGCGAGCAGTCGCTGCACGGTGGCGTGGATGTTGGCCGGCGGCATCCCGACGCTGCGACCGAGTTCGTTCTGGGTCATTTGGCCACGCTCGTGCAGGCGTCGCAGCGTCTGAAACTGCATCGGGGTGAGGTCCATCGCGCTGATCGCGTCGCTTACGTTTGCGCTCGCCCGCTGGTAGGCCAGCCGCAACAGAAACCCGACGTGTTCCCGGCAAGCCGGCACCGGTTCACTCATGACGCACCTGCTGGCTCGTCAGTCGACGTTCTCCTCCGAGCGGTACATCACGCGATGGCGCTGGGTCTTGATCCAGTCCTCGACCTGCTCGTCGGTCAGGTGCTGGGAGCGATCGAATCGGTCCCAGCTCATGATCTGGCTGAGCTCCTTCTTCCAGCGTTTGTAGATCGGTTTAGCTGGAGGCCCGAAGCACATGATGTCGATGATCGAGATCTCCTCGGGAACGTCCAACAGCGGCTTGATCGCCTCCTGCGCGTCCTGCTGACCGATCGCCGTGACCCACCAAACGTTGTAGCCCAACGCCGCCGCCGCCAGGTGCGCCGACATCGTGGCGGCCGCAACGCTTTGCAGCAGGATGCGCTCCGCGTTCTCGTAGTAGGGACGATTGACTGGCGAGTCGGGATCCTCATGGCGCAGCACCGGGAAGGCCCTGACGAACCGAAAGTCGGTCGCCACGACGATGACACCCGGCGCGGTCGCGATGCCGTGGTAGTTCGGGGTCGGGAACTTCATCCCGAGGCGCGCCCGACGGCCCTGCTCCGCGACGAAGTAGTCCGAGATTTGACGCTTTACCTCGGGGTCGGTGACCACGATGTAGTGCCAGGGTTGAGCGTTCGCTCCTGAAGGACTGTGTCTCGCCGCCTCGATGATCAACTCGAAATGCTCCCGCGGGACGCTGTAGTCCACTCGAAACGCCCGCGTGGTTATCCGATTGACGACTACGTCCATGAATGTGTCGTAGCGCGCGCGGTCGCCGATTTCGACACCACGGACGGTCGGACTTGCCTCAGCCATCACCGCTCCTCACCGTTCGTCGTTATAACTATAACGACCCGCTAGGGACAAGTCAACCAGCACTCCAAAGAGCGTTGCTCGCGACTCTGGCGATCGCCCACATCCCCGTTCGGGAGCGAACCGTGCTTAGGCTTTGGTGCCTCAGTAGATCGACGTCAGAGGCGATCGTCGCGCACGTTGACCGATGGCGTCAGTGTCGGCAGGACGTTCGCCGCGGGTGTCCTGAAGCGAGCTACGACGACGCGCCAGCGTGTGCCGCGAGCGACCCCTTGCGGTTCTCTCCACCGGGGACAGCCTCGTAGACGACGATGTCGCCGCTGTCGCTGAACAGCTCATCGGCCCGGGCCAGCACACCCTGGACGTGGGGGCTCGCCAAGTGAGCATCGAGTGCCTCGCGCGATGCCCAGCGCTCGACAAACGCGAGTCGTCGCGGGTCGTCGGTTCCCCGATGAAGCGCATAGAGGATGCACCCGTCCTCGCCATGCGTCGGCTCCACCAACGCCCGGAATGCGTCCGCCGCCTCATCCTCCTTTCCTGGCCTGGCGGTGAACGAGCCGACAACCACGATCTCTGACACTTGTTTCTCCTCTTTGTCTGGGGCGCCACAGGTTAGCTGTGCCCCGATTGCCTCGGGCGTCCGCTCCAATGGGCTCATGGACGAGGGGGACCAGGCCCGACAGTGGGCGCCTGTAGTCCTTGGGGTGATCCCGCGCCCGGATCACCGTGGCCGACGCGCCAAGCGACCTGCTCCGAGCCTTCCCCGGCGCTCGTCACGACGTGTGCCAGTCGCGAAACGATCGCCCGCTTTTGCCGGCGCTGTTCTACGAACACGATCGTGGCCCTTCCGCGGAGCAAGGCTGCCCGCCGCAGGACATCACCCCGGGCGGCATAGTGCCGCGGAAGCTGTCCCACAAAGCGGATGGTGAAGCGAGGCTTGCGCCTGGCTCACTACCATGGCGCCTGTGAGCGGCCAGAGAGTGCCCGGTGGGGCGGTACATAAACTGCCCGCGGACCTGCGTAAGGCACTGATCGCCAAC
>JAFASF010000408.1 GCA_019244745.1 Solirubrobacterales bacterium
ACCCGGCCGCTCCATCGGCGCGCCGGCCTCCCCGCCCAACCGCCCCGCTGGCGGCCGACCCGGCCGCGCGTCCCGCCGGCGGCATCCCCGGCCGGCGGACGATCACCATCCAGGGGCGCGGCGCCGAGCGCGAATTGTTCCTCGCCACCTACCAGTCTCGACGGCGGCCTACCCAGCCGCGGCACAGGCGGGAAGGCTTCAGGCCGGATCGCGTCGCGATGTGGGCGGTCCTGCTCGGGATATTGCTGGTGCTGGTGGCCGCCGCGAGCGCGCATGCGGCCACGAGTGCTCACGCCGCCGTGAGCTCGCGTCCCGCCGCGGCCGCGCATAGCCTCACTGCCGTCGGCGCCGCCACCCGCCCGGGGTAAGGCCCGGCCTGGACCCTCCGCACCCGGCCCGCCTTACTTTCCTCCTAAGACCGGCTGATCCGGGCTTTATCCGTCCACGTATACAGGCAAGAGGCGGTCGTTGCCGTTCGGGGACGGGGCGGGCGCCGATCGATGAATGTCCTGCGCCGAGTGCGTGAAGTTCGTGTTACCACGCGCGCGATCAGCACGCCAACCCCTTGTGCGCCAGGGCCATCCGAACTAGACTTATCAACCGTAAGCAGGTCTCGAAAGTGAAGGGCAGGTCCATCAAATAGGTGAAAAAGGGGGGCTCTCCCAAAGACCCTCTGGTGGGTAAACGATGAAAACCTCAATGAGCAGATTCCAAATTCACGACGACCTGACGGCGCCCGAGGGATCGGTGAAGGTCCTCCGCGGCGCGCTTGCGTCAGGCGGGCAACTGCCGAACTTCCTCGGCGTATTAGCCGGCTCCCCGGCCGCGCTGCGGGCCTACGCTCGCTTCCGCTCCGAGCTCCGCCACGGCAAGCTGACGCTGGCCACGCTCGAGCGGATCGCGCTGGCGGTGGCTGAGCACTACCACTCGGAGCCCGGGATCGCGATCCACTCGCGCACGGCGCGGGCCGCGGGTCTCGAGCTCGACGAGGTGGCGCTCGCTCGCCAGTTCACATCCAAGGATCCCCGCGAAGCCGCGCTCTTGCACTACCTGCAGGCGCTCGTGGTGGAGACCGGGCGGCCACCCATGCACCTGCACGAGGAAGCGCGCGAGGCTGGTTGGGACGACGAGGAAATCCTGGAAGCGATCGCCGCGGTGGCGCTCGAGCAGTTCACCGCGATGGTGAACGTGGCCGGCGAGGTGCCGGTCGACGGATCCACCGAGGCGTCGCGATCGCTGCGAGCGGCGTAAGCTCTCCGCCGCGGAGAATGTTCGCGCAAGAGCAGCCGCCAGCAGAACTTGACGACGACCCGCGGGTGACAGCGGCGCGGGCCTCCGGCTGCTGCCCTCTCTACCACGAGGCGGTGGAGCTGGTCGGCCGCCGCTGGACTGGCGCGATCCTGCGCGTGCTGATGGACGGCCCGCTGCGCTTCTCGGAGATAGCGCAAGCGGTGCCGGAGCTCTCCGACCGGCTCCTGTCCGAGCGGATGAAGGAGCTCGAAGCGCGCGGCATGGTCCAGCGCACCGTGATCTCGGGGCCGCCCCTTCGGGTCGAGTACTCGCTCTCTCGCATGGGCCGCGAGCTCGAGCCTGCGCTCTCGGAGCTTCAACGATGGGCGCGGCGCTGGCTTGGCCGGCGCGCACAGGCTCGCGTCTGAGCACGCGGCGCTCCGGGGAGGCGCACAAGTAACGTTCCGCCTCCGATGGCCACCCTTGCAACCCAGCTCACGCCCGACGATGTCACCTCGCTCGTCAAAGAGCGCGACATACGCTTCATCCGCCTCTGGTTCACGGACATCCTGGGGCACCTGAAGGCGTTCTCGATCAACGCGACCGAGCTGACGGACGCCTTTGAGGGGGGAATGGGCTTCGATGGCTCCTCGATCACGGGGTTCAACCCGATCGAGGAGTCGGACATGATCGCGATGCCGGACCCGAGCACGTTCGCGATCCTGCCGTGGCGCCCGGTGGAGCAGGGCGTGGCGCGCATGTTCTGCGACATCATCACGCCCGAGCGCACGCCCTACGAGGGCGATCCGCGCTACGTGCTCAGACGCGCCTTGCACAGAGCCGAGCAGCTCGGCTTCGACCACTACTACGTGGGCCCGGAGCTCGAGTACTTCTATTTCCGCGACGCGAAGTCCACCCAGCCCCTCGACGAGGGCGGCTATTTCGACCTGACGACGCTCGACGCCGGCTCGGACCTGCGGCGGGAAACCGTCCTCGCGCTCGAGCAGCTCGGTATCCACACCGAGTACACCCACCACGAGGTCGGGCCCAGCCAGCACGAGATCGACATGCGCTACTCGGATGCGCTGAAGATGGCCGACGACTGCATGACCTACCGGATCACGGTCAAGGAATACGCGATGAAGTACGGCCTGCACGCAACGTTCATGCCCAAGCCGCTGTTCGGCAAGAACGGCTCGGGCATGCACACGCACCAGTCGCTGTTCACTGGGGACCGCAACGCGTTCTTCGACCCCGACGACCAGTACTTCCTCTCCGACGTCGGCAAGGCGTTCATCGCCGGGCAGCTGCGCCACGCGCGCGAGATCTGCTCGCTGTTCGCGCAGTGGGTGAACTCCTACAAACGGCTCGTCCCCGGCTATGAGGCTCCGGTGTACGTCGCGTGGTCGCGCCGCAACCGCTCGGCCCTCGTGCGGGTGCCGCTGTATCACCCGGGCAAGGAGCAGGCGACGCGCATCGAGCTCAGGTGCCCGGACCCCGCGTGTAACCCTTACCTGACGTTCGCGGCGCTGCTCCAGGCCGGGCTCGAGGGGATCGAGCACGGGTATCAGCTGCCCGACCCGATGGAGAAGAACCTCTACCACCTCGCGCCCGACGAGCGCCGGCGCCTCGGGATCGAGCAGCTGCCCGAGACGCTCGGCGAGGCGATCGAGCTCACCTCCCAGTCGGAGCTCGTGCTGCGCACGCTCGGCGAGCACATGTTCAACCGCTACATCGAGATCAAGCGCCAGGAGTGGGACGACTATCGCGTCCAGGTCACGCCCTGGGAGCTCGAGCGGTACCTTTCGGTGCTATAGGCTGGAGGCGAGCTCCTCGGGGCTCGTGATGGGCGCTTGGCAGACGAAGTGCTCGCACACGTAGGCGGCGGCGCGTCCATCGACCGGACCGCGCCCCTCGAGCAGCGGCACGCCGTTGACGGCTCCACCCGCGAGCACCAGGTGGGGCCGGAACTCCTCGCGCACCGCCGCCACGAGCTCTCGCGCCTGTGCCTCGGGCCCGACGATCGCCACCTCCTTGACCGGCGCCAGGTAGAAGTCCACCGCCTGCAGCAGGTGCCCGAACGCCTGCGGATACCGGACCGCAGGCGCATAGAGAAGCCGAAGCACGCCGAGCGCGTGGCGCTCGTACTTGCCCTCGCCCGACAGCAGCGCCAGCCGCAACAGCCCGAACGCGGCGGCGGAGTTGCCAGACGGGATCGGCGAGTCTTCGAGGTCCTTGCGGCGCACGGGCAACTCGTGTTGGTCGGCCGCGGTGGTGAAGAAACCCCCGCGTTCCGTTTCCTCGAAGCCGGATATCAGCGCGTCCGCAAGCGCGACGGCCTCGCGGTACCACCGCGGATCGAACGTGCTCTCGTACAACGTGATCAGCGCCTCGAGCAGGAACGCGTGGTCCTCGAGAAAGCCGTGGAGACGGGGTGTCCGCATCAGTCGGCCCTCGGCATCGCGGCGCTCTGAGTGCAGGAACGACGCGCACCCGACCGCCGCCTCCAGGTAGTCCGGCCGCGCAAGCACCGCGCCGGCCTCCGCCAGGGCGGAGATCATCAGCGCATTCCAGGACGTCAGGCGCTTGTCGTCGAGGCCCGGGCGGACGCGCTTTGCCCGGGCCCCGTAGAGCGTGCAGCGGATCTCCGGGAGGCGCTCGGGGATCGGGCCCCGACCCTCGAGCACGTGGAAGTTGCCTTCGAACGGCCGCGGCCCGAAGTAGGCCACGGCCTCGTCGTGGAGATCCCCCAGCACCTCGCGCAACTCCTCGAGGCTCCACACGTAGAACTTGCCCTCGACGCCCTCCGAGTCGGCGTCGAGCGCCGCGTAAAAACCACCCTCGGGGCCTCGCATCTCGCGCAGGGCCCAGTCGAGCGTCTCGCAGCACACCCGCCGGAACAGTTCCTCTCCGGAGACCTGCCACGCGTGCAAGTACGCCCGCGCGAGCAGCGCGTTGTCGTAGAGCATCTTCTCGAAGTGCGGGACGGTCCAGGTGGCGTCCACCGCGTAGCGGGCAAAGCCGCCGCCGACCTGGTCGTAGATCCCGCCCTGAGCCATTGCGCGCAAGGACTGAAGCGACATCTCGCGCTCGCCGCGCGCGAGCAACAACTCCATCACCGACGCTTGCGGGAACTTGGGAGCGCCGCCAAAACCGCCATTGGCCGAGTCGTAGCCGGCCCGCAGCCCGGCCACTGCCTCGAACAGTTGCTCCTCGCGGATGGGATCGATCGAGGGCCTGAGCCGAGCGCTCGCGCCCGCGGCCTCCACCAGCTGAGCGCCTTGGCGGCGTGCCTCCTCGCGCCGGTCCCGCCAAGCCTCGGCGACCCCGGTCAGGACCATCCGCCAGCTCGGCAGCCCGTGACGCGACTCCGGCGGGAAGTACGTGCCGGCGTAGAACGGCGCCAGCTCCGGGGTGAGGAACGTGTTCAGCGGCCAACCCCCGCGGCCCGTGATCGCCTGGCAGGCCTCCATGCAGAGCGCGTCGACATCGGGCCGCTCCTCGCGGTCGACCTTGATGCATACGAAGTGCTCGTTCATCAAGGCGGCGATGTCCGGATCCTCGAATGATTCCCGCTCCATGACGTGACACCAGTGGCAAGCCGAGTAGCCGACCGACACGAGCAGCGGGCGGTCTTCGTCGCGCGCTCGGGCGAGCGCCTCCTCGCCCCAGGCGTACCAGTCGACGGGGTTGTCCCTGTGTTGGAGTAGGTAGGGCGAGCTCTCGGCCGCCAGACGGTTCGGCACTGACTCAGCGTACGCTTCAACCACCGCTTCTACCAGGAGGAGATCATTTGTCTGCGTTCCGCGAGTCGGTCTCAGCCCCGGACGCCCCCGCGGCCCTTGGTCCGTACGTACACGCCATGCGCGCGGGTGGACTGTTGTTCTGCTCAGGACAGATCCCGCTCGATCCTCGGACGGGCGATCTCGTCGGGGCCACCGCCGCCGAGCAGGCCGGCCGGTGCCTGGAGAACCTGGCGGCGGTGTGCCAGGCCGCCGGAGCGACGCTGGGAAACGCGGTCAAGCTGACCGTCTACACGACCGACATGAGTTCGTTCGCGGAGGTCAACGAGGTATACGGCTCGTTCTTCGAGACCGACCCGCCGGCGCGGGTGGCGATCGGGGTGGCGGCGCTGCCGCGAGGCGCCATGGTCGAGATCGACGCGGTGGTGGCGATTCCTGACTGAGCCTTTGACAACTGCCGACGGCCGGGCGACGATCACCTTCGAGGACGTCGCGCGGGCGGCGGCGGCCGGAACGGGGGTCATCCGCGAGACCCCGGTGGTCAGCTCCCGGACGCTGAGCGAGCGGGTGGGCGTGACCGTCGCGCTGAAGACGGAAAATCTCCAGCGCACGGGATCCTTCAAGCTCCGCGGGGCGTTGGCGAAGATCGCCGCGCTCGGCGACGCTTGCGCCGCTGGTGTCGTCACGGGCAGCGCCGGGAACCACGCCCAGGCGCTGGCGTACGCGGCGCGGGCGCGGGGAGTCCGCTGCGAGGTGTTCATGCCCGAGACCGCGGCTCTCGCGAAGGTCGAGGCGGCCACGGAGCTCGGGGCATTCGTCCACCTGGTGGGCGTCACCGTCGACGAGTCACTCGCCGCCGCCCGCGACCGCGCCGAGCGCGCCGGCCTGGCGTTCGTGCACCCGTTCGACGATCCGGACGTGGTTGCGGGCCAGGGCGGAGTGGGGTTGGAGCTGCTCGAACAGGTGCCGGACCTCGAGCGGGTGATCGTGCCGGTGGGAGGCGGCGGGCTGATCAGCGGGGTCGCGATCGCGCTCAAGTCGCGCCTCGAGGCGGTGCAGGTGATCGGGGTCCAGGTCGAGAAGTGCGCCCCGTTTCCCGCCTCGCTGACGGCCGGGCACCCGGTCGCGGTCGATTCCGCGGTCACGATCGCCGACGGGATCGCAGTCAAGCGGCCAGGCAGGCTCACGCTGTCGCTGATCCGCCGCTGGGTGGACGAGATGGTGGTGGTGGAGGAGGACGAGGTCGCCGAGGCGATGGTGTTCCTGCTCGAGCGCGCCAAGCTGGTGGTCGAGGGCGCCGGCGCGGTAGGGGTGGCGGCGCTGCTGTCGGGCAGCGCCCGGTTCGAGCGCGGCGGCATCGGGACGACGGTCGTGATCCTGTCGGGCGGGAACGTGGACGCCGGCCTGTTGGCGGAAATAGTCCGCCGCCACGAGACCCAGGCCGGGAGGCGGCTCGTGCTCCTGGCGCGC
The DNA here is from genome assembly GCA_019244745.1 of Solirubrobacterales bacterium. Taxonomy (GTDB): domain Bacteria; phylum Actinomycetota; class Thermoleophilia; order Solirubrobacterales; family Solirubrobacteraceae; genus Palsa-465. The sequence goes on from JAFASF010000408.1 coordinate 6,444, forward strand.
CTGCCCGACCGGCCCGGGTCGCTCGCGCAACTGCTCGCGCTCGTGGGCGAGCACTCCGCGAACCTCCTCGACGTGCAGCACATCCGCGAGGGAATCGACTTGCACGTGCGCGAGTCCGCCGTGCAGCTGGTCCTCGAGACCCGCGGCCCCGACCACGCGCGGGCGGTGACCGACGCCGTGCGGCGCGCCGGCTACGCCGAGACGCGCGTACCGCGGTAAGCGCGCGCCTCCTCCACGAGCGCACCGATCACGCGGCTGCGCTCGTCGGCTTCGGGGTGCCACTGGACCCCCAGCACGAACCGCCGCTCGGGCGCCTCGATCGCCTCGGGGATGTCGTCGAGCGTCGAGTATCCGGTCACCTCGAAGCCTTCGGCGACGTCGGCGAGGCCCTGGTGGTGGTGGGTCTTCGTGTTGTGGAGGAGCTCGCCGGCCGCGGCGGCGGCGAGCGATCCCTTCGTCAGGCGGACGAGGTGATCGGAGTTCTTGAGGCTGCCCGGCGTCGGCCGATGGTCCTCGTGTCCGACGTCGTCGGGAAGGTGCTGGGTGAGCGTGCCCCCGAACGCGACGTTCATCACCTGCATCCCGCGGCAGATCCCGAGCAGCGGCATGTCGCGCTCGATCGCCCGGCGGGCCAGAGCGAGTTCCGCGCTGTCGCGCTCGGGGACGGTGTGGTCCGTCTCGGGGTGTGGCTCGGCGCCGTACTCGGAGGGGTCGATGTCGGTGCCGCCGGCCAGGATCAACCCGTCGATCAGGTCGAGGACCTCATCGGGGGCTGATTCGTAGTCCGGATCGGGCGGGATCATCAGCGCGAGTCCCCCGGCGCGCTGGATCTGCTTGATGTAGGCGAGGGGGAGTAGCGCCGCGCGCTGATCCCAGCGGCCCCAGCGCGCGTCGGCCAGGGCCGTGCAGATGCCGATCACCGGTCGCCTGGCGTCGCTCTCGTAGCTCATCCTTTTTCAGCCTAGCGGGGCGCGGGCGGTTCCGCCGGCGCGCAGCGCGGCGCGCCGGATCTTCCCGCTGGCGGTCTTCGGGAGCTCCCGCGCGAACTCGACGATCCGGGGGTACTTGTATGGTGCGGTCCGGTGCTTGACGTGCTCCTGGAGCTCGGTGGCCAGGTCGTCCGTGGGCGCGAACCCGTCGCGCAGGACCACCACGGCGCGGACGACCGAGCCGCGCTCCTCGTCGGGCGCTGCCACCACCGCGGCCTCCGCGACGGCTCGGTGCGAGACGAGCGCGGATTCCACCTCGAACGGCCCGATCCGGTAGCCGGAGGAGATGATCAGGTCATCGTTGCGACCCTCGAAGTAGAGGTAGCCGTCCTCGTCCTCGGTGACCCGGTCGCCGGTGCGCCAGGGTTCGTTTGACGGCGCCGGCGCACCGTCGAGGCGTGCGACAAAGAACGTCGGGTCGGTAGCTGGGTCTTGCAAGACGAGCTCCCCGTCCTCGATTTCGAGGTTCACGCCCGGCAGGGGTCTTCCCATCGAGCCCGGGCGAACCGGTTCGCCGATCGGCATACCGGTCAGCTGCCCGGTCTCGGTCTGTCCGTAACCGTCGCGGATATCGAGTCCAGTGCCTTCCCTGAACACGAGTAGGACCTCGGGGTTGAGTGCCTCGCCGGCGGCGACCAGGGTGCGCAGCGCCGGCATCGGCGACAAGGTGGCGCGCTTGGCGATCAGGCGGTACTCGGTGGGAGCCATGCAGAGCACGCTGACGCGCTCGGTTCGCAGGACGTCCAGGCGCTGCGCGGGATCGAACCGAACGTCGTGCAGGAGCGCCGCCGCTCCACCCAGCCATGGCGCGATGAACACGTTGCGCGCCGATTTCGACCAGCCGCTGGCGGCCGTGCACCACACGAGATCGCCGGGACGCGCGCCGAGCCAGTGCTCGGCCTGGAGCCGCTGCCCGGGCAGGTAACGCTGACCATGGACGACGCCCCGCGGTTCGCCGGTAGTGCCGCTGGTGAACGTGATCAGGCAGGGGTCGGTGGGTTTCAGTTCCGCCGCCGGCGCCGGCTGGCTGCTCGCGAACAGCGATTCGTCGGGAATCGTGAGCGTCGGGCAGTCGGGTCGCGCCGCCCCCAGCTCGGACGTGTTGCGCTCGTCGGCGACGATCAGCTTGGGGTGGGCTACCTCGATGCGGCGTCGGAGGTCGTTGGCCCGAAGCTGCTCGTTGCACGGCAGCGCGATCGCGCCGATCCGGAAGCACGCGACCATCGTGAAGACCCATTCCGGGCGGTTGCCGATCAGCGTCAATACCACGTCTCTACGCCGCACGTTGTGGCTCGTGAATGTCCCGGCCAGCCGAGCGCTGCGGTCGGCCACCTGGCCGAACGTCCACTCCCTTCGGCGACCGTCGCGATCGAGCTCGACGAGCGCCAGGCGTTCCGCTGGCGCGGATTCCACGACGTCAAGGGCGAAGTTCATGCGGCGCGGTCAGTGTGCCAGGATCGCCTCCGATGACGTTTTGGAACGGGATCCTGTGGCTTCACCTGCTCGCGATGGCGTTCTTCGTCGGCGGCCAGCTCATGCTCGCCGCCATCGTCGTCCCGGTGTTGCGCGGGGCCGGCGACCGAGGCCCGATGCGGGCGGCGGCGCGGCGGTTCGGGGTCGGGACGCTCGCCGCGGTCGGTGTGCTCGTGGTCACGGGCGCCGCCATGGCGAGCCATTTGCATCGCTGGAGTGACTCGACCCTTCAGGTCAAGATCGGCCTGGTCGTGCTCGTTGGGATCCTGATCGGCGCGCACATGCGCCGCCCCGACTGGCACGTGCTCGACGCGGCGATCTTCCTGGTGTCGCTGGCGATCGTGTGGCTCGGCATCGTGGTGGCCGGCTGATCTCGCGGGCCGCCGGTCTCCGGTCAGTAAGCTGATGTGCGTGGGTCTCATGACCGGCACCGGGCCGCTAGGCAAGAAACCCGCGGGGACATTCAACTTCGAGCCGCCGCCACCCGGGAAACCGCTGTACCTCGAACCGACTCCCAAGCGGATCCGCGTCGTCGTGGGTGACGAGACAGTGGCCGACAGCCGGCGGGCGATGATGCTGCACGAATCAGGCCATCAGCCCATCTACTACTTCCCGCCCGAGGACGTACGCGAGGACGTGCTCGAGCCGTCGGACCGTCACACCTGGTGCCCGAAGAAGGGCGAGGCGTCCTACCACACGATCCGCGCCGGCGATCGGGTGGTCGAGGCCGGCGCCTGGTACTACCCGGACCCGCTCCCCGACGCCCCTCCGATCAACGACCTGATCGCGTTCTATTGGGATCGCATGGACCACTGGTTCGAGGAGGACGAGGAGGTGTTCGTCCACCCGCGCGATCCCTACCACCGAGTCGACCTGCTGCGCACCGAGCGCCGCATCCGGATCTCGCTCGACGGACAGCTGCTGGCCGAGACCGACCGGGGGACCGCGCTGTTCGAGTCCAATTTGCCAACCCGGTGGTATATGCCCGCAGACGACGTGCTCGCCGAGCTCGAGCCGACCGACACCGTCACGCGCTGCCCATACAAGGGCACGGCGAGCTACTACTCGGTCAAGCTGCCCGACGGCGAGCTGGCCAAGGACCTGATCTGGTACTACCGGGAGCCGCTGGCCGAGGTCGGCCGGATCGCGGGGCTGCTCTGCTTCTTCAACGAGAAAGTGGACATCGAGCTCGACGGAGAGCTTCAGGCGCGGCCTGACTCGCCGTGGCGCCACGGGGTAAAGGCGCAGAACGCGCCGGCGGCGGTCACGCGGAGCTAGGCGGCTCGCCGGCGCAGCTTCAGGATCGCGTCGAGGCGCGAGGCTTCCTTCGCCGGCGTTTGCCTCACGCGCTGCTTGGTGATCCGCACGGTCGCGAGGCCGAGGGCGGCCGCATCCGCGTCCTTGTCCCGGTCGCTCTCGAACACGTCACGGCTCGAATGAAAGCCCCAGCCGTCGAGCTCGACGATCACCCCCTCGGCGGCGAAATAGGCGTCGACCTCACGGCCGGCGACGATGGTGTTGAGCTCCGGCCGCGGCAGCCCGAAGCGCTCGCAGAACGGCAGGAACTCGTCCTCGAAATCCGAGCGGGAGGGGTTGGTCGGGTCCTCGACGAACTGACGCAGGCGGACCGCTCCTGGATGGCGGGGCGACCGCGCGACCGTTTCCGCGAGCGATTCGAGGTGGATATAGCCCTCGCGGCGCGCGTCGTTGACGATCCGGGTCAGCCGCTTGTCGCCGAGCTCGGGCGAGCAATCGAGCACTGTGCGGGCGAAGGAGGTCACGCGGATGCCGAGTTGGACTTTGATGTCCTGGGGGGTCAGCGTGCGTGAGCGGTGCACCGTGATTCCAGGGCGCCGGCGGTCGCCCGGGACCGTGACATGGACCTTCCGCGGCCAAACCTTGGCGAAGCCCCATAGCGCTAGCGCCGAGCCGTGACTGAGCGCAGCCCCGGGGCCGCAGGCGAGAACGGCCGCGGCGGCTCGCTCCACGGCAGTGCGCGCCGGCTTGCCGACGGAGTAGACGCCCGGATGGACACGATGAAGGCGGCCGAGCTCCACGCGGTATCCGATTCCGTCATCGTTCAGGCCCACCGCGAGCAGCTGCTCCCGGGTGACGATCCCGTGCTGCCGTCCGGCCCGCGCGGCGATCGCAGCGTCGAGCGGGACGTCTGACCCAGCGTGGGAAATATCTCGACCTATGTGCGAGTTATTTCCCACGCTCCCGCGAAGGGTGGCACGACCGCGCGGGGCGCGCGCGACTTTTGACAGAGTTGTGACGTATGACGCTCACGAGCCCGTACACCGACCGCACCGACGAACAGAAAGCGATCACGGAGATGGTCCGCCAGTTCGCCGACGAGCAGATCATCCCGAACGCCGAGCACTACGACCACGAGGACTCGTTTCCGGAGCCGATCGTCGAGCAGATGAAGGAGCTCGGGCTGTTCGGGGTGACGATCCCCGAGGAGTACGGCGGGATGGGGCTCGACCTCACGACGTACGCGATGATCGTCGAGGAGCTCAGCCGCGGCTGGATATCGATCTCCGGGATCGTCAACACGCACTTCATCGGCTCCTACCTGCTGATGAAGTTCGGCACCGAGGAGCAGAAGCAGCGCTACCTGCCGGCGATGGCCACCGGGGAGATCCGGGCCGCGTTCAGCTTGTCAGAGCCCGAGTGCGGGTCCGACGTCCAGGCGATCAAGACCACCGCCCGCAACCAAGGCGACGGAGCCTACGAGATCAACGGCCAGAAGATGTGGGTCACCAACGGCCTGCTGAGCGGGCTCGTGTTCGTGCTCACCAAGACCGACCCGGACGCCGAGCCCAAGTACAAGGGGATGACCTGCTTCGTCTGCGAGAAGGAGCCCGGCGCGACCGAGAACGCCGGCCTCACCATCCCCCCGAAGATCAGGAAGCTCGGCTACAAGGGGGTCGAGTCGACCGAGCTCGTGTTCGACGGCTTCAGAACGCCGGCGGACAGCGTCCTCGGCGGCGAAGACGCGGGCCTCGGCCAGGGCTTCACCCAGATGATGGACGCGCTCGAGGTCGGACGCGTGAACGTGGCCGCGCGCGGCGTCGGCATCGCCCAAAGGGCCCTCGAGCTGGCCCTCCGGTACTCCCAGCAACGAAAGACGTTCGGCAAGCACATCGCAAACCACCAGGC
>JAFASF010000394.1 GCA_019244745.1 Solirubrobacterales bacterium
GTGCTGTTCGAATCGCACGTCAGAGGTTCGGGCAACCACATGAGCTACAACCTGACGCTGCCAACTGACCCATCGGCGCACAATCCGACCCGGGTCGGCAAGTCCTACCAGTTCGAGCTCTCCGGGGCGGATTGGCTCGGCATGGCCATGTGCGACACCCAGTCGTATCCGGAGCAGGTGAGCACGTGTCCGCCCGACAGCGATCGCAACATCCTCGACCCGGCGGTGTCCCCCGCCCACGTGGGGGAGGCCTACATGGAGATGCAGTTCTACCCGCCGGGCTGGGTGCCGTGGCCGACGTGGGCGGTGGCTGTGGGTGCCAGCTCCTGCGATCCCACCCAATGGTGCGCGGCGCTCAACATCGACAGCCTCTCCCTCAATCCAGTGACCGGCCAGGCGAACAACCCGACCTGCCTTGCGAAGGTCGGCGAGGAGTACGTCAACTTCGCGTTCATCACCAAGGACGGCGTCGCGCAAGCGCCGGCAAATCCCGTCGACTCGACGCTGACCACGTTCACTCCTGACGCATCCAAGGATCTGTTCATGAGCTCGGGAGACCGCTTACGGGTGGCCTTCACGGACACACCGGACGGCCTCAAGGTCACGATCCACGACCTCACATCAGGCGAGACCGGGTCGATGACGGCGAGCGCCGCGAACGGCTTCGGCCAGGTGGGATTCGACCCCAACGGCTCGTCCTGCACCGCCATCCCGTACGACTTCCATCCCATGTACTCCACGTCGACACCACAGACGCGGGTCACCTGGGCCGCCGGCGGATACAACGTCGCGTACGACACCGAGATCGGCCACTTCCAGTTCTGCAACGGCCCGAACGCAATCCCGGCCACACCGTTCGGTGTCGATGCCAAAGGCAATCCAATCGCCTGTCCCGCCGGCAACACCGAAGGGCAAGGCGACAATGCCTCCCCGACGGACGCCGACGACCTGTTCTGCTTCCCCGCGTCCGAGGCTCTCACGTACAAGGTCCCGGGCTGCTCGTATACGAACACCGGGTTCGACGGCGTCTCCTACCAGCCGGTGTGGCCGGATGGCAACACGCGGCTGCATCCGACGCCGCTGCTGTTCTCAAGCCCCGAGACGGGCCCGCATTACAACGTGCAGTACGAGCACCCAGGGCTCGAGACAGACCTCCCGGACATCGAGACGGGAAAATGCAACCGGACCACCGGGGGAGGGTGCACCCTCATCCCCATCACCGACACCGGTCAGCCGGCTGCCTTCTATCCGTTCTACACCACCTCGCGCACCTTCGACGGGTGCGTGTGGGAGTTCGGCAACAACATCCCTGATGAAATAAGCAACTTCGGCGAGAACGCCGAGTACGGCAGCTTGCTGGGGCAGAACTACACCATCAAGGGCGGGGGCTACCAGCTTCGCTACAACGACTTCGAAAACATCCTCCCCAGGAACCCCTGTCCGCAGAGATAACCGTCGCCGGCGTCTATGCCAGCGCCCTGCATGAGGGGGTGTGCTGGAAAAGGGTTCCATAGCGACCCAGATCCAGCACACCCTCCGTCGCCTGGGCCTTTGGCGGGCGGAGCGTCCGTCTGCCGCTCCAGCCTGGCGTGGACCTAGGCTAGAAGATCCCGCTGATCGCGTGACCCGCGTGCGAGGCGAGGTCGAACAGCGGCGAGGGGAAGATGCCGAAGAAGACCGTGGCCCCGGCAAAGACCAGCGAGACCAGCACGACGCCTGGGTGGGCGAACCGCAGGGTGGCGATCGGCGAGGGAGTCGCCGGCGCGCTCCCCGGCCCACTGCCTGGCGCACCATTTCCGAACGAGGACTCCGGGTCCCCCTCCGGCGCCCCGCCGGAGATCGGCGGGAACGCCGGCTCGCCACCGCCACCCCCGGCCGCTGCCGCCGGCACGGGCGCCGGCACCGCCGCGCGCATCCACATGGCCGCGATCACCCGAAGGTAGTAGCCGAGCGAGATCATCGAGCCGACCACGAGCACGATCGCCAGCCAGGTGTAGTTCCCGTCGACCAGAGCGTGGATCAGCTGGAACTTGCCGATGAACCCGACCGTGCCCGGGATCCCCGCCAGCGACAGCATCGAGATCGTCATGGTCCAGGCCAGCCAAGGGTTGCGGGCGCCGAGCCCTGCGAGCGCCGCCACGTCGTCGCCGTCCGGACGCACCTGCTGCTGGGCCACGATCACGGCAAAGCCGGCGATGTTCATGAACAGATACGCCACCAGGTACAGGACGGTGGCCTGAATCCCGAGCTGGGTCCCCACGACCACCCCGCCGAGCATGTATCCCGCCTGCGCGACGCCCGAATACCCGAGCATCCTCTTCAGCGACGACTGACCGAGGGCGCCGACGTTGCCGACGATGATCGTGATCGTCGCGATCGCGGCCAGCATCGGCGCCCACTTGTCCTGCGCCCCGATCGCCGCGACGTCGAAGAACCGCAGGAACACACCCAGGGCCGCCGCCTTGGTCGCGGTGGCCATGAAGGCGGTGATCGGGGTGGGCGCGCCCTCGTAGACGTCCGGCGTCCACTGATGAAATGGCGCCACCGAGGCCTTGAAGGCAAAGCCGACGATCACCAGGCCGAGCCCGGTGAGCAAAAGCGGGTCTCCCAGGACGCCTCCGAGGAGCTTCCCGGCTGACAACGCCGAGGCGATGGCCGAGAAGTCGGTGGCGCCCGTCGCGCCATAGATCAGTGCGAGCCCGTAGGCCAGCGTGGCCGACCCCACCGAGCCGATCACCAGGTACTTAAGCCCGGACTCCAGAGAGCCCTCACGCCGGGTCTCGGACGCGCACAGGATGTACAGGGGGACCGACAGGAGCTCGATTCCCAAAAACAACGTGACCAGGTTCTGCGCCGAGACGAACACCGCCATCCCGAGCACGCTGAAGATCAACAGCCCGAAGTACTCGCCCTGGCCCGACTCTGCTGGCGCCGCGACCCGCCAGGACAGCAGCACGGTCGCGATTCCCGCGACCGAGAAGATCATGTCGAGGATCAGCGCCAGGTCATCGATCCGAAGGGCGCCCGAGATGATCGACGCCGGGTGGTCAAAGCGCCAGATGCACAGCCCGATCGTGACCCCGAAGGTCGCGATCGCGAGCGCCGGCACGATCCGCTCGCGCACCAGCTCGCTGCGCAGCAGGCCGACCAGAAGCAACACCATCCCGCCCGCGGCGAGCGCGACGAGCGGCGACAGCGACGACCAGTCGATGGGTGGCCCGGTGAGCTGATGGGTCGCGGCGTCGTGCGCCGCGGTTGTGATCGCGATCACGGCCCGCCTCCTCCACCGACGCGCGCGTAAGCCGTCCCCCCGGCCCCGATCGCCGCACGCGCGCCGGGACCACGAGCCGCCAGGACCTGCGCCGGCGCCACCGTCGTCTTCAGCGTCGCCTCAGACCGGCGCAGCCCGAACTGCGGGTAGAAGGCGAACACCAGAATCACGACCACGATCGGCGCGATCACGGCGAAGTCGGGCACGACGATCTCGCGTGAGGCCACCTCCCGGCCGGCCCGGTTGTGCATCGAGGTGATGTACATCCGCAGGGCGTAGTAAGAGGCGGCAATCACGCCCGCGAACGCGATGACCGCGATCGCCAGCTTGCTCTGGAACGTGCCGAGCAGGATCATGAACTCCCCGATGAAGTTCGGCGAGCCCGGCATCGCGAGCCAGGCAAAGGCCACGATCACGAACAGCGACGCGAGTACGGGCGCCCTGAACGCGATCCCGCCCATGTCGCGCAGGTCCTCGGAGCCGCCGGCGCGCCCAGCGAGCACGGCCACGATGAAGAACGCGGCCGCAGTCACCAAACCGTGGTTGAGCATCTGCAGCAGCGCGCCCTGCCCGCCCTCGGGTCGCAGCGAGAAGATCCCCAGCGTGATGAAGCCGAGCTGGGCGATGCTCGAGTAGGCGACGACCATCCGCGCGTCGGAGGTCGTGAAGGCCACCGCGGTCGCCCAGAAGATCGAGACGAGCGCGATCAGCAGCATCAGCGTCTGGAAGTGAACTGACGCATAGGGGAACAGCGGCAGCACGATCCGCAGGAAGCCATACGCGGCGACCTTCGCCACCACCCCCGAGAACACCGCGACGACCGGGATCGGCATTGCCTTGTAGCCGTCGGCCAGCCAGCCGTGGAACGGGACCAGCGGCATCTTCACGAGGAACGCGACCGCGAAGCACAGGAAGATCCACTCCTGCGAGTCCCGCGACAGCGGCAGCGCGCGCAGCGAGGAGAGCACGAACGTGATCGGCGTCCCGTGCTGCGAGGAGGCCAGCACGCCCGTGGCGATCGCCGCCGCGAGCATGAAGAACGAGCCGACGAGGGTGTAGATCACGAGCTTGGTGGTCGCCCGCACGCGCTCCCCCGTGCCCCACATGCCGACCATGAAATAGAACGGGATCAGCATCAGGTCGAAGAAGGCCACGAACAGCGCCAGGTCCTGCGCGCAGAACGCGCCCAGCACCGCGCTCTCCGCCAGCCCGAAGAAGAAATAGAACACACGCGCGCGCTCCCACTCCCGGAACGCGGACCACACCAGCGAGGCGCTGAACAGCAGCGCGGTGAGCACCACGAGGGCGACGTTCAGCCCGTCGAGGCCGAGCTTGTAATGGATACCGAGCGCGGAGATCCACACCTTGTCGGTGACGAACTGAAGCCCCGCGTGGCCGAGTTTGAAACGGACCAGGAACGAGATCGCGATCCCCAGCGTGACGAGGCTCCCGATCGCGACGAACCGGCCGACGAGCGCGCGCGGGGCGAGAAGGGCAGCGACCAGCGAGATCGCGAGCGGCAGCCAGATGAGGATCGAGAGGGTCATCAGGAGGAGGAGATCAGGAAGTAGAGGGCTACGCCGGTCAGGCACACGATCATCAGCGCGGCGTAGTAGCGAAGAAAGCCGGTCTGCGCGCGCCGCACGGCCGCCGAGCCGGCGCGCACGATCCCGGTCGTGCCGCCGGTGACCACGTCGCCGATCACCACGCGCTCGAGCACCGACTGGGCGAAGCGACCGACCCACAGCGACGGCCGCACGACGACGAGGTCGATCAGCTCATCGAAGTACCACTTGTTGATCAGCAACGTGTACACGGGCGCGAGCCGCTCACGCAGACGCGTCGCCGTGCCCGGTGCCGCCACCCAGACCCGGTAGGCGACCGCGATTCCCCCGATCGCGATCAGGGCGCCGATCGCCAGGCCGATCCAGTCTGCCCTGGTAGACGGCAGCTCCTTGGCGAGGTGCGAGTCAGCGAACGTCGGGCTGAGAAACCGTTCGATCCCCGCGTCGACCCCCGGGATCTGGAGCACGCCACCGACGATCGCGAGCACCGCGAGCACGCTCATCGCGACCTTCATGGGCAGCTCGCGCTCGGCGATGAAATGGCCGGGGCCGGGGAAGCCGACGTCGGTGTCCTCCTCCTCGCCGGTCATCGGATTGCGGGGCACGTCCGCGTGGTGGAGGTGCCCGTGCTCGAGCTCGCGGGCCTCCTCCACCGGCTCCCCGAGGAACGCCCGGAAGATCATCCGGAACGTGTAGATCCCGGTCAGCAGCGCCCCCACGTAGCCCGCGATTCCGAGGATGATGAACCCCCCGCCGCGGTGGTCCAAAAAGGCAAGGATGTCGTCCTTCGATAACCAGCCTGAAAAAGGCGGCAGGCCCGACAGGGCCAGGCCGCCTATAACAAAACAACCAAACGTGAACGGCAACGCCCGGCGGAAGCCGCCCATGCGGTCGAGCGACTGGGCTCCGGCCATCGCGCCGATCACCGAGCCCGCGGCCATGAACAACAACGCCTTGAAGAACGCGTGCGTCATGAGGTGAAACAGCCCCGCCGAGTACGCGCCCACCGAGACGGCCATGATCATGTAGCCGATCTGCGACATCGTCGAATACGCGATCACGCGTTTGATGTCGACCATCACCAGCCCGACGGTGGCCGCGATCAGGAGGGTCAGGCATCCCCCGATCGCGCCCACGTCGGCGGCGGTGGTGGCCTGTTCGAACAGCGGGTGCATGCGCGCGATCAGGTACACGCCGGCGGTGACCATCGTCGCCGCGTGGATCAGCGCCGACACCGGAGTGGGGCCCTCCATCGCGTCCGGGAGCCAGGTGTGCAGCGGGACCTGGGCCGACTTGGCGAACGCGCCCACGAGCAGCAGCAGGCACCCGGCGACGAGATCGGGGCTGTTGTGCGCGAACACGTGGTCGACGGCGCCGAACGTCTTGACGAAGTCGACCGTGTGCGTGTGCTTGAAGATGAAGAACGTGCCGAGCACGAGCCCGGCGTCCCCCACCACGTTGATCACGAACGCCTTGATCCCCGCTCCCGTGGCCGTGGTCCGCCGGTACCAGAACGAGATCAGCAGGTATGAGGCCGCCCCCACGAACGCCCAGCCGACGATCAGCAGAACGAAGTTGCCCGCCAGCACCAGCAGGAGCATCGAGAAGACGAAGTAGTTGAGGAAGGAGAAGTACCGGTTGAAGCCCCGGTCGAGTGTCATGTAAGTGACCGAGTACAGGTGAATCAGCATCGACACTCCCGAGACGACCAGCGCCATGTACACCGAGAGCGGGTCGACCAGGATCGAGAGCTTCGCGTCGACCCCGACGCTCGAGTCATAGCTCCAGATGGTCGAGGTAAACTCGCGGTGATCGGGGGTGTGGCCCAGCAGCGCGAGGAGCGCCGCGATCGAGAGGCCGAACGACGCCGCGATCGCCGCGGTGCCGATCCAGCCGGCGCTGCGCGCTGGCAGCCGTTTGAACGACAGCGCGATCAGCATCGTTCCCACCGCCGGGCACAGGATGATCAGCCATCCGAACGTGGTGGGCGCCATCAGCTACCCCTGGAGCTCGTTCAGCTCGTCGACGTCCACCGGGAGCTGCCTGCGGTAGATCGCGACGATCAACCCGAGGCCGATGGTCACCTCGGCCGCCGCCACGAGCATCACGATCAGCGCGAATATCTGCCCGTCCTCGCCGCCCCACATACGCGCAAACGCGACCAGCGCGAGGTTCGCGCCGTTGAGCATCAGCTCGAGGCACAGCAGGATCACCAGCGGGTTGCGGTGGGTGAGCACGCCCGTCGCGCCAATGGCGAAGATCAGCGCCGAGACGGTCAGGTACCAGCCGATCGCCATCTACCAGCCACCTCCGCTCCGCGGTCCATCCGTAGGACCCGCGAGCTGCTCGACGATCTCCTCCACGGACGGGGAATCGGCGGCCGGGTTGGTGTCGGCACCCTCGGCCATCGTCCCGGTGTAGGCGGGCCTCGGTGCCCTGATCTGGAGCTCGAACGCCTCACCGGGCGGCTCGAGCCCGCGCCGCCGGCGCGCCAGCACGACCGCGCCCACCGCCGCCACGAGCAGCAGGATCGACGCGATCTCGAACGGGAACAGGTACTTGGTGAGAAACAGCGAGCCGATGTGCTGCGGGGTCCCGAAGCCGAGCCGGTACGGCGCGCCCTTACTCGAGATGCCCTTGAGCGCGGAGCCCAGGATCGCTATCCACAGCTCGATCACCAGCGCCAGCCCGAACAACGGCCCGAGGACGCGCAGCACGGCCCCGGCCGGGACCTGCTCGCCGCCGCCCACGTAGGCGACCACGAACACGTACAGGACCATAACCGCGCCGGCGTAGACGACGACCTGGGCGGCGGCCACGAACTCCGCGCGCAACAGCAGGAACAGCGCCGCCAGCGAGACCAGGTGCACGATGAGCGCGAGCACGCTGTAGAACGGGTTTCGCATCGTGACCACCCCGATCGCGCCGGCCACGGCCCCGATCGCCGCGATGAAGAAGATGACCTGGCTCACTCACCCTCCGCCCGCAGAGGGGTGCGCTCGATCGCCTCGGCGAGCAGCATCTCCTTGGTGAAGATCAGATCCGACCGGGTGTAGTCCGACAGCTCGTAGTCGTGGCCCATCGTGATCGCGTCGAACGGGCATGCGACCTCGCAGTAACCGCAGAAGATGCAGCGGCTGATGTTGATCTCGTAAACGGCCGCGTAGCGCTCGCCGGCGGACACGCGCAGCTCGGGGGTGTTCTCGGCCGCCACCACGCGGATGCAGTCCGCCGGACAGGCGGCCGCGCACAGCGAGCACCCCACGCACTTCTCGAGCCCGGGGTGGGCGGGATCAGAAGTCTCGAAACGGTGCAGCTTGTGACGGCCGCGGAAGCGCGGATACACCGGCGTCTTCTCCTCGGGGTACTGGATCGTGACGGGCCCCTCGGCGATCCTCGCGAACGTCGTCTTGAGGCCGCGGAGCGTCTCGCCGAACGCCCGGTAAGCGCCGGCCACCGGACCGGGCGCGGGCGAGCGGACCACCTCGATTACATCTGCGCCGGGATCGTAAGGAGGGGTCATGTGACGACGATGATCGCGGTCACGAGCAGGTTCAGGGTCGCCAGCGGGAGCAGGATCTTCCACCCGAACGACATCAGCTGGTCATAGCGCAGGCGCGGCAGGGTGGTCCGGACCCAGATGAAGAAGGTGAATACGAGGATGATCTTCGCCACCACGACGATGGGGTCCACCCAGCCCGGCGGATGCAGCCCGAACGGCAACAGCCACCCGCCGAAGAAGAGCGTCACGGCGATGGCGGAGACGACGATCATGTTCGCGTATTCGGCGAACAGGTAAGCCACGAACGGCGTGCCGCCGTATTCGGTGAAGTAGCCGATGATCTCGGTGTCGGCTTCGAGCAGGTCGAACGGCGCGCGGTTGGTCTCCGCGAACGACGCCACGAGGTAGATCAGGAAGCCCGCGAACTGCGGGATGAAGAACCATAGCCCCTGTTGGGCGTGCACGATCCCGGTCAGCGACAGCGTCTGGGCGGTGATGATCACGCCGACGAGCGCCAGCGATTGCGACACCTCGTAGGAGATCAGCTGGGCGGCCCCGCGCATCGCGCCGAGGAACGCGTACTTCGACCCCGACGCCCAGCCGCCGAGCATGATGCCGTAGAACGAGATGCCGGCGAGCGCGAACACGTACAGCGGGCCGATCGACACATCGATCCCGTAGAGGCCGACGCGCTGGCCGAAGACGTGTTGCACACCTCCGAACGGGATGATCGCCAGTGCCCCGACCGCGGTGACGATCGCGATCACCGGGGCGATCCGGTACAGGAAGCCGATCGAGGTGGCGGTCCGGAACGGCTCCTTCATCGCGAACTTGACGATCTCCGCGAGCGGCTGCAACAGGCCGAACGGGCCGACGCGGTTGGGCCCGTAGCGCGCCTGGAAGCGTCCGAGCAGCTTGCGTTCGTAGACGATCAGGATCGGGAGCATCGCGAAGATCACCGCGAAGATCACGATCGACTTGATGATCTGGACCCACCACGGCTCGAAATAGTTGACGTCGGCAAAGGCGATCACGTCTTGCGAACCTCTACCTCATCATCGGTGAAGGCATTGGCGGAGTCCGCGGCGATCCCCTCGGCGAGGAACGCGGTTCCTTCCGGCACGCCGGATCGCACCGCGGCCTTCGCCCGCAGGCGGGTTCCGTTCTGGGCCACGTCGACCGTCGAGCCGTCGGCGACCTGAAGGCGCTCGGCGTCGAGCGGCGAGAGTTCTACCTGCTGGCGGGCGATCGTGTACTGCAGCGCGGGGGAGACCTCGACCTCGGGTGCAGCCCAGATCGGGCGGTATCGACCGAGTCGCAGGGTTCCGTTCTCCGGAGGTGGAGCGATGTCGTGGACGGGGGGTTCGATGATCTCGCCCGCGATGCTCGGAAACGCCGAGGCCCGCGGTCGCTCCGGCCAGCGGACCCCGCGGCCGCCGAGCTCCTCGAGCGTCAGCCCCTCGTAGAACGGCACCGCGCCGACCAGCTGCCCGAACGCCATCCCGCTGGTCAGGACCTCGAGGTCCAGGCCGACCCGCTTGGCCAGCTCATTGATCACCCACCAACCGGAGCGCACCTCGCCCGGGTGGGCGATCGCCATCCGCAGGCGCTGGAGGCGCCCGTCGGGGTGCACCACGGTCCCATCCTTCTCGGCATAGGAATCGGCGGGGAAGATCACGTTCGCGTGCTCGGCCAGCCCCTCGGTCAGCACCGACGCGTGCACGACCACCAGCCCGGCGTGGTGCAGGGCCTGCTCCCACCGCGCGCGGTCCGGAAGATCGCGCACCGGATCGGTCTGGAACAGGTAGAGCGCCGTGATCTCGCTTCCGGTGGCGGCGCTCGCCATCACGCGGGCGTTGTGACCGAGATCGCCGTGGAGCTCGCGGTAGCCGGGGCCCGCGTCCGGGAGCACGCCCGCCTCGCGCAGGCCACGGCCGTTTGATCCCGAGGGGATCTCCAGCAGGCCGGCGCCTTCGCGCCCCGAGAGCCCGAGGTGGTTGGCGATCGCCGCGAGGTACTGGGCGGCCATCCCTATCTGCTCGCCCCAGACGATGACCACGTCCTCGCCGCCCCGCGACATGAGCCTGGCGAGGTCGCGGATCTGACCCGGGGCGCTGTCTCCCCGCAGCGCCGCGAGCAGCTGGGCGAGGATGATGCTCTCACCCCCGGGCGGGTAGCGCACGACGAGCTTGGCGTTCGCGTCCAACGCGCTTGGCCGATCGGTCGCGATCGCGAGCTGGACGCCGCGCCGGCGCACTCCCTTGCGGATCCGGAGATCGAGGATCGGCGCGTCGTCGAGCGGCTCACAGCCGAACACGAGCACGGTGTGGGCGAACTCGAGGTCGGGCACGGTGGCCTGGAGCGCCGGGTTGCCGAGCACGCGGTGGACGAGCTGAGTAGAGACCGAGCCGTAACGGCTGCAGTCGATGTGTGGAGACTCGAGCGCTTCGCGCATCAACCGCTGAAGCAGGAAGCCCTCCTCGTTGGTGGCCTGGCCGCCCACGAGCGCGCCGACGTGACCTTTGTGGCGCCCCAGCCCGGCGGCCGTGTCGAGGGCGCGCTCCCAGGACACGGGGCGCAGCTCTCCGCCGTCCCGGACCAGGGGCTGGGTGATCCGCTCGTCGACGTGGATCGCCTGATAGGCGAACCGCCCCTTGTCGCACAGCCAGCCGTCGTCGACGCCCTCGTGACCGGGATCGCGC
>JAFASF010000274.1 GCA_019244745.1 Solirubrobacterales bacterium
GTTCACGGTGAGCTCGAGGACGTCGCCGTCGCCCGGCAGGCCCATGTAGAGGTTGTAGGCCGTCTCGAAGTTCAGTCGGCCGCGCCGTTCGAAGCCGAGCGCCTCGTAGAAGCGCTCGGACGCCGCGGGGTCGCGGACACGGATGCATGTGTGGACGTAGTGGTTTGCCATTTGCGGGTCCTCCTTCAGGGCGGGACGTGTCGTGGTCGGCGAGCAGCTCGGCGAGGTGCACCGCGCGCACGCGGGAGCACCGTCGCTTCAGGCCCGTTTGCAGCTGGCGCAGGCAGCCCGGGTTGACGGCGGCGACGAAGTCTACCTGCGCCGCCTCAATCTGATCGAGCTTGTCGTCGAGAATGCGCCTGGAGTCGCGTGGGCGCAGGATGCTGTAGGTGCCCGCCGCGCTGCAACACTCCGAGGCGGAAGGTGTCGCTGTGATTGTCACCTCGTGGCCGAGCTCGAACAGCGGCGAACGGTGGCGGGCCGCGCGACCAGCGCCTTGATGACGAGTAGTTGCCGGCCACCCTGCGGCGTCCACTGAGACGTCGTCATCGAGAAGGCCCCCCGACCTTGAACGCGCGCGGCCGGTACCGCCGGCGCGAGCGGCGCCGCGGGCGCCGGCGGTCGCCGCCACCCCGGCCGTGATGCACATGCTCGAGGATGCGCAGGCCGCGCATCAGCGCCTGGACGTGGTCGGCATCCTGCTCGAACCGCGGGCGGACATTGACACCCGCCCGACGGTAGCCCCGCCGTCAGGGAACCGGACCGTCCACCGCGTAACCCCCGCGCAGCCCGCCGTGTGGCGCGGATGCGGATAAGGTTGGCGGCGCATGACGGAACGTTCCTTCCTGCTCCTCCACGGCTTAGCGCACCACCGGCCCCCGGGGCACTGGCAGTACTGGCTGGCGGATCGTCTGCGCGCCCGCGGCGAGCGCGTCCTTTACCCCGGCCTGCCCTTCGAGGAAGATCCGCGCTACGACGAGTGGCGCGAGGCTCTGCACTGGTTGCTCCTTCAGGTAGGGCAGGGCGAGTGCGTGGTCATCTGCAACTCCCTCGCCTGCCTGCTGTGGATGCGCTTCGCCGCCGACCGGAGCGCAGACGAGAGGCCCGTCGACCGGCTGCTGCTGGTTTCGCCACCTGACTCGCCGCAAGTGCCCGACAAGGCCGCCAGCTTCCGGCTCGACCGCGTGGAGGGGGCTGCAGTCCGCGCGAGCGTCCGAAGCCGGATCAGGATCGCCTGCAGCGACGCCGACCCGTACAACCCCGGGGGAGCCGAAAGGCAGTACGCCGCCGACCTCGCCGCCGAGGTCGACATCATCCGCGGTGCAGGACACCTCGGCCCAATCGAAGGCTACGGGCCGTGGCCGTCGATCGAAGCGTGGTGCCTCGATCCTGCCGAACGCCTCGTCCCGAACTTCACCTGACCGGATACGAGCTGCGCACCGGCGAGCACCGCCCGGAGGAGGGAGGCCAACGAGGAAGGTGTGGCGGCTGTCGTTTTTCACAGATCGCGCGGTAATGCTCGGCGCACAGCGCTATTCCACGCGTCCACGACGACCTCTCGCAGACGCTTGCTTAACCAGACACTCAACCGGGTGGACGGGGCGCGCAGGAGCTGGTTCAAGGCCTGCGGTGACGGTCACCATCCGGAACTCGGACCAGCCGGTCGGCGTGATCTGGGTGGGGCGGACGGCGAAGGTCGAAGAACTTCACCGAAAACCCCCGGCCTGACGCAGGCACACACCTCGTACTTCACGCCGTCGCACAGGCAAGCATCCCTTGAGCGTTTCCGTCATAACGACTCCTTCTCGAGCTGTTCATGCTGAGTGCGACACTCGCGGGTGTCAGAGCTGACCGTCGGGGGCGGGTCGCTCGCTACCGGGTAGACGCACTGCCGGCCGCGGCGGCGCGGGCGTCATCTATCGCGGCACCGATCCGCGCCTCCAGCGTCCGGTAGCGATCAAGCTGATCGCGTCGGACCGGGCCGCCGACGACCCCTTCAGCCAGCGCTTCGAGCGGGAAGCGCGGCTCGCCGCGGCGGTCGAGCACCCTAACGTGATCCCGAGCTACGGCGCCGGGGAGGAGGATGGCCACCTGTACCTGGTCATGCGAGAGCCGCCCGCCGTCGAGGCCATCGCGTCGTTGATCGCCTCGAGCGGCTAGGTCGAGGTGTGCAGCGTCACCTTGCCCTGCGCGTTGAGCGTCATCACCCCCCGGCCCCGCAGGTCGGCGTCGGTGCCGACCAGGCAGCCATGAACGAGACCTCGCGCCTGATGACGTCGATCAGCGTCGATCCGCACGACGACGTCCAGCGGCCTTGCGCCTTGGGTTCGTCGATCTGTTCGAGCTACAGGGCTTCGTGTAGGCGTGCAGCCCGGCGGCTTTCACGCTCCGTCGGACCTCCTGTGCCCTTGCTCGAGACCATGGCGGACGGCGAGCAGATCGCGGCAGATTCCCCCGTTGGTCTCGAGGCTCGTGGCGATCAGGCTGGCCATCCGCAGCCACCGCGGCAGCGCCGCCGCCGACAGCGGCTCGCCGTCGGGCAGCACGAACGCCGGCGCCCGGGGTCGGGCGTCGATGCCAAGCTGCGCGCGCAGGGCCACGCAGCGGCGCGCCTCGGGGCCGTCCGGCAGCTCGGCAACCGTCATCGCGACCACCTGCTCGGCAGTCGCACCGGTACTGAGCAGCGAACGGCACAGGTTGGCCTGGCGGGCGGTCAGCGCCTTGCGCGAGAACAGCTCGCGCAGGCCAGTGAGATCGTCGTCCGCGGTCTCGCCTGGGAACGCCCCGGTGAAGCCCTGCCCGCGCGCCAGCGCGCCGTTGATCTCGTCGCCCGTGTAATGGTCCTCGAGCGTCACCGTCACTCGCCGCACCCCCGGCAGCCGTCGTACGGCGTCGCGGGCGTCGGCGGCCATCAGGAAGGCGAAGTTGGGGGCGCATTGTGGCGTGGGAAGCCGCAGCGCCACGTCGACGTCGCCGTCAGGGGACGCGGCCACCGAGCTGACGAACCGAAGGGTAGTGATCGGCTCGTCGAGCTCGGGGTCGATCACCGCGTCAAGCGCGGCGAGGACCCGCTCCTCGGTGGACAGGGCGCCGCTGGGAGTCCCGACGGCGCCCTCTCCGGGAGCGCCAGCGCGCTCCTCCGATGTCACTGCGATCCGGTCTCGACCAGTTGGGAGGTGTCCTGGGCAGCCGGAGTCTCGGGCGGCTCAGGAACGCCAAGCCCTTCAGGCACCTGGATGTCGTACAGCTTGGCGGCGTTGATGCCGAGGATCTTGCGCCGGCTGGCCTCGGTCAACCGCGGATAGTCCGAGAACTCGGCGTCATCGGGAAAGTCCCAGTTGAGGAAGCCCTCGATCTGCCACTTGGGTTCCCAGATCGCGTAGTCGGAGCCGAACAGCATCTTGTCCTCGCCGACCCAGAACAGCAGCTCGCCCATCACCTTGGCGAAGTACCGCGGGCGGGCATACATGAGACCACCAAGGACAACGGCCAGCCCGGCGTAGACGTTGGGCTCCTGCGTGGCCACGAAACAGAAGTCCTCAATTCGCGGCAGCCCGACGTGCTCGACGATGAAGTTCAACTCGGGGAACATCGACGCGACGTAGTCGATGTCCTCGATCCCGAAGGCATCCTTATTCATCGGCCAGATAGTCGGACCCTTGTGAGCATGGACGTTCTTGATCCCCATCTCCTGGACCTTTTCCAGGCAACGCATCGCCTCCGGGTCCTTCAGCGACCACCCGCGGGACCCGTTGTACCACTCAGCGGTGTAGACCTTGACCCCCTTCAGCGGCGCGCGCTTGTGCTGCTCTTCGAGCTCGCGCATGCTGGCCTCGCCCTCCCGGGGGTCGAAGCGACCGTTGACGATCACCTTGCCCGGGAACCTCTCGGCGAGCTGCATGTTCCGGTCGAAGGTGTTGAAGCCGTCCTTGTACCAGGCTCTCAGGAACGTCGACTGGCAGATCCCGACGTCGACGCCGGCCTCTTCGAAGACGTCGTGCTCGTACTGCTCGATCGAGTACTTCTGGAACTTCTCCAGCGGCCAGTGGGTCTCCGGCGGCGCGAGGCCCATATAGGCGTGGAAGCATTCGATCCAGCCCTTGGCGTACTGCTCCTGGCCCTTGATCCAGTTCTCGGGGCTGGCGTCCCAGAAGTGCTGGTGCTCGTCAACGACGAAGTACTTCTGGCCGTTGTGCTCGTGCATCTGGCTCTCCCTCCTAGTAGCTGAGCCCTACGGTGCGGGACAATTTAGCGCGATCACCGTCGGCATATCGTGTAGGGCTCGGCATGAGAGGAAGCGGCTGGTGAGGATCCTGATCGTTGGCGCGACCGGAGCGCTCGGACGAGACGTCGTCGAGGCCGCGCTGCAAAATGGCCATGACACCGGCGCGCTGGTCCGCGACCCCGCCCGCGCCGAGCTGCCGGAGGCGGTCGAGCTCGTGGCAGGCGACGTGCTCGATCCCTCGTCGCTTCGCACAGCCGTGGAGGGGCGCGAGGCGGTGATCTGCGCGCTTGGGACCCAGAGCCCCCGGCGGGTGAGCACGCTGCTCCAAGAAGGCACGCGGAACCTGGTGTTCGCGATGGACCACGCCGGGGTGCGCCGGCTCGTGTGCGTCACGCTTCTCGGGACCGACACGAGCCGCGCGAACGCGTCGTTCATCTACCGGCAGGTGATTTTGCGCGCACTCGCGCCGATGCTGCCCGACAAGCAGGCGCAGGAGGATGTTGTCCGCTCCAGCCGTCTCGACTGGACGCTCGTGCGCCCGCCACGATTCACCGGTGGCAAGCCCGGCGGTGAGTTGCGCGTCATTGCCGAGGGTCAGCCCGGCCGCGTTGGCCACGTTGTCCGCGCTGACCTTGCTGGTTTTCTGCTCGACTGCGCGACCGAGCACCGACATCTCCGCGAAGCGGTGGCAGTCGGCTCATCAGCCCCCGAGCCTGAGCCGATGAAGCTCCGCCCGCGCGTCGCCGTGCTTCTGTCCGGGTTATTGACGGGCAGCGAGCTGACCTCGTGGGGGATCGTCCACCCCACGCTGTGGCGCCTCGAGCACCCGGAGCAAGTCCGCGCCGAGAAGCTGGTCTACCGCCGCTTCGGCACCGTCGACCCGTTCCTGCAGACCGCGACGATCGCCGCCTGCTTCGCGGCGGCCCAAGGTCTGCGCGGCCCTGACCGAACGCTTGCGCTCGCAGCAGGCGCCAGCTACTCGATCATGCTCGCGATTACTCTGATCGGCAACATGCCGATCAACGTGCGCGTGTTTCGCTGGGACGAAACGCAGGGAGACCCCGAGCAGTGGCGCAGTCTGCGCCGCCGCTGGGACCGACTCCACACCGCCAGGATCGCCCTCGACACGGCAGGGTTCGCGCTCATCACCGCCGCCGCGGTCCAACCCCGGGGTTGAGCGCAGCGAAACGCATCAGCCGCAAGTCCATGGCGGTCGCTCCTGGACGTGACGAATACGGAACTCTCGATCTACTGGTGCCAAGGCCCGGCGCGCCTCGACCTCGGGCCCGCGCCTTTCCCGTCGAGTGTGCGCGGGTTTCGGCCTGATATCCCAAGTACGCCTGCCGGTGGGGCGCCAGGTTCACAAGAAGGTCGGCTCGGCCTCGAGGGCACGTCCGGACACCGCGATCATGCTCGCCCAGCCACGCAGTTCCGGAGCCCAGGGACCTTCGGATGCTCGGCGAGGCCTAGCTCGACCTGGGGAATGCGCGTACGGTCGGTGGCTAACTGGGAGCTGTCGTGCCTCTGACGCCTGGCGACTCAGCGGCCACGTGCGCCGAGGCGGTTCACTCACGGCGCAGTTCTTCGAGGTTTCCGAACAGAAGGGCGAGTGCGGCCGCGCCTACCACCACCGAGATCGCGGTGCGCCAGTGTTTGAGGAAGAGGAGGATCAAGACGACGATCAGCGCGACCGCGGCGGCGGCGAGGAGCACGCTCGCCGCGAATGAGAGGAGCCGCCGCCGGGCGATCGCTTCTACACCCGCGAATGCGACGGTGAGCACGATGATCGTGGTTACCCAAGCCAGGGGAGACGCGAGGAGAACGACGATGATCGAGCCGAGTACTAGTGGGGTGCTGAGCGCCGCCCACAGCCTGAGGAATCTGGTGCGCCGTTCCTGTTCCTGGAGGTGGGGGTTATGGCGTCTTCTGATATGCGCCTGCGGCGGCTCGGACGGGATCGGCTGGGAGAGGGTGGCGAGGTGGGCACGGCGTTCCTCGGCCAGTTGGGTCCGCGCGGCCATGGTCCGATTTAGGGCCGCCTCTCGTTGCGCGACCTCGGCCAGGCGGCTCTCCGCGAGGGCCCGGGCATAGTCGTGGGCGCTCAGCGATCGGGCCTGCGCTCGTAGGCCGCGTAGCTCCTTGCGGTCAGCTTCGATGGTGGCGGCGAGGCCGCTCAGTTCGTTGTCGAGCGCCGCTACACGCTCCTCGAGCGACTGGGCAAGGTCCCGGTCGGTGGGAGGGATTTTGAGCAGTCCGGCCCACCCAAGAGGGTTGGACCAGGAAACGCGTACCGACCCATCGCGTTCGTAGCGTGGGCCGGAGGGCGCCCGCTCGCCGCCGAACCGGTCGCGAGTGTCGAGCCCCCAAAGCCCACGGTAATCGCGGATCCACGGCGTCTCATCGTCGATCAGCGACGGGGTCCATTCATGCTCGCAGCCCGGGCCGATGGCGACGCCGTCGCCGCGCGCATAGTCGACGAATGGGATCCCGAGGCCGGGCGTGCTGCCGGTGTAGTGGCGCCAGGGCGCCACCAGCCGCTGCAGCTTGCGCACGAATCTCATGACGGGTTGAAGTTGCGGAGGATCAACGGTGACCACGTAGTCCCCCGCGATGAAGGCGCCCGAGTGCGAGCCGGCGCCCGCGAACACGACCGGTCTGTCGCCCTCGCGCTGTAGGTCCGGGTCGTCCCAGCGCCGGCGAAGGTCGTCGCCGTGGTAGTCGTGCGAGGAGAAGGCCACCCATACTGGCCGCGCCGGCTCCTCGTCGCGCTCGGCGAGGTAGATCGTGACCATCTCCCAGTCTGCTTCGTGGTCGTTGATCCCGCCGAACGTCGAGCGCCAATCGTTCATCGCGTAGAAGAACCAGTACTGCAGGCAGACGTAGCCGCCGTCCCGGACGACCCGGCCGTAGTACGTGAAGTGGCCGGCATCCAGCTGCTCGCGATACGTTGTTTCCGCGGCCGCGGCGACTCCAGCCGGCACCTTGCCTCGCAACAGCAACGATGCGCGCAAGGCGGCGTCGATCAGGCGACCGAAGACCCCGGTCGTGGTAAACCGTCCGGTGGCACGCAGCCGCTCGCGCGGCATCCGCCGCCAGCGCAAGTACTCCTTGCGACTCAGTGGGTTCTGCACAAACCGCAGGAACAATGGCCGATCGCGATAAGCCACGCCTTCGGTCGACAGACGCTCGAGCGTCAACTCGCCCGGCCTCCCGAGCTGGGTCTGCTGGCCTCCGTGCACGCCCGTCCAGAGACTGCATTGCGCGACGTAGGCGCTCACGTCGGTCGGCAGGAACAGCTCCCCTCGCGTGTATCGCACGACCGGCTCGTACTGCCGCAAGAGCGTCAGATCGGCCCCCATGAGTCCGTCGGACGTAAGGGCGTCCACCGTCGATGTGCTGCGCCGGCTAGCCCGCTCGGTCATGTTCCACGATCACCCGCCACTCTCGACAGCAAGGGTCTCGCGCTGCTCACGAGCGGGATGATTTCATGCGCGCCGGGGGCCGTAAGGACACGGCACTAAGAATTGCCGGGGACCTTACTCGCGTCCGCATAAGGGTGAAGGCCAGGCTGGGGATTCGTCGCGATGACCACGCTTGCGGCAGGACGGCCGTCGACCGACTGACCTCGGATTTCGATCGCGCTCGAGTCCTCAACGCAGTGGATCGTGTGCTGGTGCCTTCAGCGACGCCGATTGAGCTGCCCGCGCAGCGTCGCCCAGTGCGAGCGCAGCTCGAGGACGAGGGCGTCCCATTCGCGTCTGACTTCGTCCTCCGGGGGGCGCTCTCCGCGCCGGATGCGACCGAGCTCCTCGGATACCTCCCGTCCAACCGCGGCGGAGGCGACAAGCACGACCATCATTCCGAACAGCGTGGAGATCATCGCCAACACGGCGCCGATGACTCCGTACCGGGATGCAGAGGTGCTGAACAGGTGCGGCACATAGACCGCTGCACCGATGAGGTAGATCCCGAGCAGCACCGAGCCCACGATCGCGAACGGTGTGAGGTCTCCGAGCTCGATCCGCCTCGCGCTGAGCACGCGACCGCTCCACGCCAGGAAGATCGCCGATGCGGGCAAGACCGCCAGGTTGGACGCGATCTGCACGCGACTGTGGTCGAGGAGGTCGCGCACCCACCAGCTGAACGCGACGTAACAGACCACGCCGGCGATCCAGATCAGGTCGTTGGCGGTGTTGCGAACGCTGAGCGGCTTGAGCTCCCAGGTCTGCTCGAATAGTCGCTGCACTGCGCGGGAGAAGCTCAGCGCCGCGAACACCAGCAGCACCGCCCCGATCACGCTCACTTCCGCGCCGGTCCCTCCCGCGGGCGAGAGCAAGTCCCTGACCGCCTCAGCCCCGCCGCCGGTCAGTCCATAGCGGTTGATGATCGTGTTCGCGGCGTCCTTGGCGTCCGTATGCGGGAGGATCGCGCTGGTAATGATCGCCAGGGGGATCAGCGCGGTGAACGCGCTCGAGGCGAGCGCGACGGCGCGATCGAACCCTACAACCCGCTGGAACCGCGTCAGCACCCGGAGCACGAACGCGGGACGAAGCCAAAACGTGAGCGAGCGGCGTATCCGCTCCCGATCACGTCCGACTCGCCTCGTCATCGAGTCGGACCTCCGAGCGGTCCGAGTCGCGGGTGATCAGGATCGCGAATCGTCACTGGCTGCCTTCACGAGCGCCGCACTATCTTGCAATCCTGCAGGCTAGTCGCACAAGAGACCCACCGCCCCAGCGGTGGCGATCCCAGCCTCGTCTGGGCTCGAGCGAACACCCGAGTGCGAGGCCCCACGGCACATCGTCGGGGGCCACAGCGAAAGCCGCGAGCACGGACTGGCCAGGAAGTTCACTTAGCCGAGGCCATGGCCGTGTCGAATCCTGCGTGCGCGACCTGCCGCGCGGAAGCTTGCGAGATCGCGCTGGAACGCCTCACTCACCGGAGCCTTGAAATGCCCCTCGCGATCAGCACGAGACCGATCACGGCGATGACCGCCGCAATCACGGCGAGCTTATTCGCCTTCAGCCACGCCGAAAGGCGTTCAACCCGCGCCGCGGTGCCTTCCGGATTGATCGCATAGCTTGCGATCGGAATCTCGATGAGCAAGAACTTCAAGGCAACGAACACCACGATCAATACGGCCACCGCGGGAGTCGTGTAATTGGTTCGAGCCATGTGGCCGAGCGCGAGCAGGTCGAACGGTCCGGGAACGCCAAGAAGCCCACCAACAACCGCCGCGACCGGAAGCGAGCCGCCTTTCAGCGCCTCTTCGGCTCGACCCTTTGCGCGCTTCATCGAGCCCGGTGCTTCCCGGCGCTGCGGCCTGGCCGCGTGCGCCGGTTGTACATCGCCGCCGAGCAACGCCCGGCCGCGTTTCGTGGCAGCCAACACGGCTATGGCGAGGGCGATCGCGCCGATGATCAGATACGCGGAGGGACCCAGCCGGTGAGAGGTGCTGCCGAGCACGCTCTCCCGGCCGCGGAACGCGACCAACACAGCGGCCGCGCAACCCACGCTCACGGTCAAGCTGCCCCCATAGCACGCCCACAGCAACGGTCTCGGATTGGGTTGGGTGAGGATCACGACCACGACCGCCAGTAGCTGGGGATAGACGGCCGCGGCGACGCCGAGCGCAACAATCGTCCCCATTAGGCGGCGTGCATCGGACTTGCGAGCCATCGCCCGCATCGGCACGGAGCCGGCGCTTGCGGTCGATCCAATCGTCCTCCCGTTGGGGCTTGCCCCAAGGCTCCAGGACGGACCCGGAACCGTTGAACTCCGCTCTCGGCCACGGTCACCAGCCTTACAGATCCACCTGACGCGGATCCAAATGGGGGCGTACGATCACCGGCCGCTCGCTGCCGTCGATGCCCCGCAAGTAAGCAAGGGGGACAGCGCCGACCATGTTCTGTTGCCGCGCTGCCCGCAGAGGATCGGCGACCGCGACAACCTCAGCCTCGACGCGCACCTCGCCGCCAGCCAGGTGACGACGTCTCAGCTGAGACGCTCAGCGAACAGGGCACCGTCGGCGACGCACGACCCGCTCCTGGCGAGCGGGACTAGGCGGTCGGGAGGAGCCCTTGTGTTAGGTGAAAGCGTGATTCAGCGGGTCCGCGCCCGTGGCGTGGGCAAGCTCCTTCCAGGTCCGGGTTCCCGTAGTGGCGCGTGGTCAAAGCGCGCCAGCTTCGACGGTCCGCCGATCTGGGGACGTCGATCGCGTTGCGCATTCTGAGACGACGGAGGCAGGAACGCCGCTGTGGATGTACGGGTCGAACGCGCTTCGCCCTGGCGTAATTCGTCTCCGTGGAGCATCGCGTGGTTGCGCGGGACCGAGGCGACGCGCAGGTTCCGGCCATGAGGGATGCGTGGTACGCCACTGCTTCGAGGCCGCGCACGTCGGTTGCCGGGATGGTCCGTCTGCGATGAGTTTGCCTGCCGTGGGCCGTTTGACCGCGTGTCAAACCGCAAACCCGAAGAAGGAGACGCAACGATGTCGTCGGCAATCATTGACAAGACGGTGCTCGTGACCGGCGCCAATCGCGGCCTCGGCCGGGCGCTGGTAGTCGAAGCCCTGAGGAGGGGCGCGAAGCGGGTGTACGCTGCGTCGCGCCAACCGATGGTCGTCCCGGATGAGCGCGTCACGCCCTTGATATTGGACGTGACCGACCCGGTGCAGATCCAGGAGGCTGTCGACAGAGTCGAATCTCTCGACATCCTGATCAACAACGCCGGCGTGTCGGTCCCCAACGACCTGAGCGATCGTTCGGCGTTCGAGCAGCACCTGGCGGTCAACCTGTACGGGACACTGGATGTCACACAGGCGTTTCTGCCGTCGCTGACGCGCAGCCGTGGAGCCTTAGTCAACGTCGTGTCGCTCGGCGCGGTGGCCGCGGTACCAGTGCTCCCGGCCTATTCGGTCTCCAAGGCAGCCTCGCTGTCGGTAACCCAATCGCTCCGCGCGTTGCTGGCTGACCGGGGCGTGAGGGTTTACGCCGTCATGCCCGGTCCGATCGATACCGACATGGTGCGCGCCCTCGACATTCCGAAGACACCACCTGAGGACGTGGCGCGGGCCACCCTGGACGGAGTGGAGCGTAATGAGGAGGAGATCTTCCCCGACCCGATGTCGCAGTTGCTGGCGGACGGCTGGCGCGCGGGTGTGGCTAAGGACCTCGAGCGCCAGAACGCCGCGATGGTCCAAGTCGCTCCGATCGCCCGATAACGAGAGCCTGTAGAGCGCGAACAACCCCAACGCGGTCGATCCGGGCCGCCCACTGTACGTAGGGACGGTGCCGCTCGCCGCGCGCACAGTGGGTTGGCCCTTTCACGCAGCGGTGAATCACGCACAACGCATTGACATACGACCGAAATAAGGAGATGACGCATGACCGCAAACAAGATCGTGACCCGCGAAGAATCGGATGCGGCCCGTGGTGAGCTGCTGAAGCGCGAGAAGGAGCTGACCCGGTTGGGCGACGAGCTAGCGGGGCGGCGCCAGGAGCTGCCGTGGTTGCCGGTCCCTAAGGAGTACACGCTGCAGACCGAGGATGGCCCCAGGACACTGGCCGAATTGTTCGACGGCCGCTCCCAGCTCAGCGTCTACCACTTCATGTTCGGCCCGGACTACGTGGCCGGCTGTCCCACGAACTCGTCGATCGCCGACGCGTTCGATCCCCTGGTCCCCCACCTCAAGTCGCGCGACGTGACCATGATCTGTGTCTCCCGTGCACCGCTCGACAAGCTCCTCGTGTACCGCAAGCGGATGGGCTGGAGCCTCAACTGGGCCTCCAGCTACGGGAGCGAGTTCAGCTTCGACTTCGGTGGATCGGCTAGCAAAGAGGCCACGGCGGCATGGCTCGAGCCGATGGCCGACCAGATGCCGCCGATCGCCCGCCGCAACGCCATTGCATGCGGCGTCGACCTAGTCACGTACGTTTCCGAGGGGTTTGCCTTCGTCACTTTCGCCCGCCAGAGCGACGCCGTATATCTGACCTACGCCACGGGCGGACGCGGAGTCGAGTTCCTCATGAGCTACTACCCAATCCTCGATCGTGTGCCAAAAGGCCGCGACGAAGGCGCGGTCTTCCAAACGTGGCTGCGCCGCCACGACGAATACGAACGCACCTGAGGCGATCAGTGATCCCAAGATTGGAGAACGTGGCGCGTGGCTCGTCGCCCACACCGAGGCGACAATGGCGGTGTGGTTCTCCCGATCGCGCCACCAAACGAGCATGCATCGGTGATCGGCCGATGAGTTTGCGTCTCAGCAGCCGTTTGACGTGGTGAACGATGATGAGCGATCGAGGCCAAGACACGGATCAGCGTCTGCTGCTGGCTGCCGCGCAGGCCGGGGATGAGCGGGCCTTTCGTCGGCTGGTCGAGCCATACCGGCACGCGCTCGAGGTTCATTGCTATCGGATGCTGGGCTCCGCGCAGGACGCCGAGGACCTGGCGCAGGAGACGCTGTTGCGGGCGTGGCGGGCGCTGGAGCGCTTTGAGCCCAGAGTGCAGTTTCAGACGTGGCTATATCGGATCGCGACGAACGCGTGCCTGGACGAGCTCGAGCGCCGGCCGCGGCGGCCGGAGCCGGTCGATCCGTTCCCAGCTCGGCCGCTCGATGAAA
Source organism: Solirubrobacterales bacterium (assembly GCA_019244745.1). Classification (GTDB taxonomy): domain Bacteria; phylum Actinomycetota; class Thermoleophilia; order Solirubrobacterales; family Solirubrobacteraceae; genus Palsa-465. The sequence goes on from JAFASF010000274.1 coordinate 12,849, forward strand.
CGGCTTCGCCGACGTATGACCCCGCTGCGCGTTACGCGATCCGGGAGGGTATGGAGCTGGCGCTGTTGCGCGCGATCCAAGAGCTGCCGGGTCGTCAGCGCGCGGTGTTGATCTTCCGTGATGTGCTCGGCTGGACTGCCCCGGAGGTCGCCGAGCTTTTGCAGTCGACAGTCGCGTCGGTCAACAGTGCGCTGCAGCGCGCGCGCGGCACGATCGAACAGCATCTGCCCGAGACGACGCCGCCGGCCGCGGGTCCGGCCGATCGTGAGCTGCTCAGCCGCTATGTGGCTGCGTTCGAGCACGCCGACATGGACGGGCTGGTGGCGCTTCTGCGCGAGGACGCGATGCTCCGGATGCCGCCGCAGCCGTCGCTGAGCGGCGGTCTCCAGATCGCGCGCTTCTTCCTCGAGACCGTCGCCGGAGGCGATCTGACGCGGATACGACACCGACCGACGTGGGCGAATGGCCGGCCCGCGGTGACGATCGAACTACGAGCCGAAGACGGCACCTGGATCCCGCACGGGATCAGCGTGCTCGAGATCGAGGAGGGCGGGATCGTGGGGATCGACGCGTTCCTTGACCCTACGCTGCTGCCGCGGTTCGGAGTCCCGGCCGGCCACTAGGAGCCCCGCTCGCCTTGGTGCTGGTTATGGATGCGAAATGAGAGGAGTGACGTGTCGAGGACGGGCCGCCGAGCACCACGCCGAGGTGATCGACGAGTTCGGCGCCGACGAAGGGCGCGTCGGCGGCGTCGGGGAGGGGACGCCGCTGCCGCTGCATCACACCGGAGCGAAGTCGGGCGCGATCCGGGTCGATCTTGTCCGACCTCTGCCTGACGAACCGAGGCAGCTGATATTCGCCTCGAACGGAGGAGTGCCGAGCGATCCCGATCGGTACTGCAACCTCGAGGCGCAGCCAAACACGAGGATCGAAGCCGGCACCGGGACGCTCGACCTCGTGGCCGAGGAGGCGAGAGGCGACGAGCACGAGGGCTTGTTCGCAAGAGGAGCCGAGCGTTTCCCGGACCTCGCCAAGCACCCACGGCAGAGCGATCGCCTCATCTCGGTGATCGTCCTCATGCCGCTCGGGGGCGCCTGAGCGACCATGGACGGCGTCGATGAGCGCTGCCTCCTCGCCGCGGCGCGAGCTGGCGATGAGAAGGCATTCGGCCGCCTCGCCTCACGGCATCAGCCGGGGCTTGAGCTGTTTTGCCGGTTGATGCTTGGATGCCCCCATCGCGGCCACGAAGCCGTGTGCGAGACATTAATGCGTGGCTGGCGCGGGCGGCATCGCGGCGCGCCGTCGGCGTCAGCGCGGCTCTGGCTCTACAGGATCGCCACCGAAGTTTGCCTCGAGGAACTCGCCGGAACCGATGAGTCTGGCGGCCAGCGACCGTTTGACGATGTGAGAGACATGAACGAGCAGTCGCGAGAGCGGCCTCACGCTCGGTCACCTCGGCCGTTCTAAGTCGTTCCTGCCCAGACCGCTGGAGGTTCAATGACGTCCACATCACCAAATATCAACCGCTGGCGAGCGTTTGCGCTGCTCGCGGTGGCTTACTTCATGACGATCATCGATCTAACGATCGTCAATGTTTCCCTGCCGACGATCGGCCGAGACCTGCATTTCTCGCAGACCAATCTGCAATGGGTGGTCACCGCGTACGCGCTCACCTTCGGCGGCTTTCTGCTGCTGGGCGGTCGCGCGGCGGATCTGCTCGGCCGCCGCCGCATTTTGACCGTCGGCCTGGCCTTCTTCACGGCGGCCTCCCTTGCGTGCGGGCTCGCGACCGGCGAGGCGTTCCTGATCGCAAGCCGGGCCGTCCAGGGAATGGGCGCGGCGATCATGCTGCCAGCCGCACTCTCGGTCGTCATGAACATGTTCGAAGAGGGCGCCGAGCGCAACAAGGCGCTCGGGATCTGGGGTGGGCTCGGAGCTGCCGGCGCGACCGTAGGGCTGATCGCCGGCGGCCTTCTCACCCGTTTTGCCGGGTGGCAGTATGTCTTCTACCTGAACGTCCCGATCGGAGCGACCGCGCTGGTGCTAGCGCCGCGGATCGTCCCCGACAGCCGGCTCGCCATGGAGCGCCGGGGGTTCGACGCCGCCGGAGCGATCGCAAGTACCGGCGGGCTAGTGCTGTTGGTCGACGCCATCTCCCAGGCGCCGCAATACGGATGGGGCGCGACGAGAACGGTCGCGCTGCTCGCGGCATCGATGGCCCTCCTCGTCAGCTTCCTGGTAATCGAGAGCCGTGTGGAGTCGCCGCTGTTGCCGCTGCCGATCTTCCGGCTGCGCACACTCGCCGGCGCGAACGTCGCCGGTCTGCTGCTGGGCGGCAGCTTCTTCGCGTTCGTCTTCGTCGGCACGCTGTACATGCAGCAGGTGCTGCACTACAGCGCGCTGCAATCCGGGATCGCGTGGCTGGCCGCATCGCTGACCTCGATCGCGCTAGCCGGTCTTTCACAGTGGCTCGTCACCCGCGGCGGAGCCAAGACCGTGATGGCCATCGGAATGGCGCTGATCGGCGCCGGGGTGATCTGGGCGACCCAGGTGCCCGTGCACGGTCGCTTCGTGGCGAACCTCGCCGGCCCATTCGTGGTCGCCGGTGCGGGAACCGCGTTCGCCTTCATCCCGATCTCGATCGGGGCGCTCGCCGGCGTCGCCGAGCACCGGGCCGGTCTCGCCTCCGGGCTTCTGAACACCTCACAGCAGCTCGGCGGAGCGATCGGAATCGCGATCGCCTCTAGCGTTGCCGCCAGCCACACCCAGGCGCTGCTGCACACCGGCAACGCCGTACCGGTGGCGCTCACCGGCGGCTTCCAGCGGGCCCTTTGGGTACTCGGTGCGATCGCGCTGCTCGCCCTGCCGGCGATCTTCGCGCTCGTCCGCCGTAACGAGCTCTTCGACGCCGTAGCCAAGACCACGATCGGCGAGCCGCGGCCCGCTCTCGCCCCCGCGCACTAATCCGCACCCAGCCAACGCAACGCAAAGGAGGTACATCCCCATGACATCCGCAAGCGACTTGTCCGACAGGACCACGATCGTGGTCGGTGCGAGCCGCGGCCTGGGCCGCGGGATCGCAACGGCCCTCGCCGAGGCCGGTGCCCCAGTCATCGCCGTCGCCCGCACCGCGTCGCCGATAGTTGAGCTGGCAAATCGCACCGGCACTATCCAGCCCGAGGTCGCCGATGCCAGCGACGCCACCGTGGCGGGCAGCCTCATCGACCGCTACGAGCCTCAGGTCGTCATCCTGGTGGCCGGCGCAAGCCCGCTCATCCGCCCGCTCCAGCACCAGACGTGGGAGACGTTCTCGGTCAACTGGCAGACCGATGTCCGGATCGGCTTCCACTGGGTGCGCGAGGCTCTCCTCAAACCACTGCGGCGCGGCAGCCGGGTGGTCGTCATCAGCAGCGGTGCCGCACTGGCCGGCTCACCGCTCAGCGGTGGATATGCCGGCGCGAAGGCCACCCAGCGCTTCATCACCGCGTACGCCCGCGACGAAGCAAAGCGAGCCGAGCTGGACATCACCTTCACCGCGGTGCTGCCCCGGATCACGCCGCTCACCGACCTCGGTCGGCCAGCGGTCCAGGCCTACGCGACCCGCAGCGGCCAGACTGTGGAGGAATATCTCCAACAGTTTGGCGAACCCCTCACCCCAGAGGTCGCCGGCGCTGCTCTCGTCGAACTCGTACGGGCAGATGTCGCCGGCGTCGGCCCTAGCTACCTGCTGACGGGCGCCGGACTGCAGGCCCTACCCTGAGCCAGCTCACGTCACATGTCGTTCCAGATAAGAGGAGGCACGTTGATGACCAGCGAAGGACCGCGTCAAACTAGCGGCGATGGGTGGGAACGACCTGCCGATGCGCCAGCAGTCTGGTTCGAGTCACCGCGACGACATGCGCCGTCCAGCTGGTTCCCCGCGAAACGCTTATCAAGCACACGAGGAGGCGGGTAGATGACACACATTGACCCTGGCATTCGTTTTCCTGGCGAGTCCGAGGAGTACCGTCGCGCGCGGGATCGTCTGCTGGAAGCCGAGGCCGGGTTGCGGCGGTCGATCGAACAGGTCGCCTCCGAGCGGCGCATGCTGCCGCGGGGCGGCGTAGTTCCCGACGACTACCGCTTCGATGAAGCGTCCGACGGCGGCGAGGTACGGTTCAGCGAGCTGTTCGAGGCGGGCAAGGACACGCTCGTCATCTACAGCTTCATGTTCCCGCGGCATTCGGGCGATACGAGGCCGGGACCCGAGGAGGGCGAGACGGCCCGGCTGCCGCTATCCGAGACCCCGTGTCCATCATGCACCTCGATTCTGGACTCGCTCGACGGCGCCGCTCTTCATCTCACCCGGCGGGTCAACCTCGCCGTGGTCGCCAAGTCGTATCCGGAGCGAATCCGCAACTTCGCGCGCGAGCGTGGATGGCGCCACCTGCGGCTTCTGTCCTCGCGAAGCAACCCGTACAACCGCGACTACCACGCGGAGACCCTGGAAGGCGAGCAGATGCCGATCCTGAACGTGTTCGTCCGCGACGGCGACCAGTTCCGCCATACGTGGGCCTCGGAGCTCATGTACGCGCCGCGGGACGAGGGTGAGGAGGCCCGCCACGTCGACTCCATCTGGCCGATCTGGAATGTGCTGGATGTGACGCCGGAAGGGCGTGGCAACGAGTCGAACTTCCCGGCGCTGCGATACGACTGAGCGGCGCTGGCGCTGGGTCAGGATCCGCGGGGCGTCTAGATCTTCTGTGTCAAGGCGGCCACTGGCAGCGATTGCGGGTCGTCAAGATCGACCGCCGCAATCTTTTGCGACATGTCCGCAATGGCAGGCCGGGCGGACTAACGGCGCGATAGCGATAGGGTCCGTGATCGTGAATGACAACGACGTGAGCCAGTGGTTCGGCGAGTACCTCGACGCGTTCGCCGCCTGCGGACGAGGGGAGGGCAACCCCACCTCCCTGCTTGCCTACTATGGCGTGCCGCTCTTGCTCGCGACTGACGATGGCTTCGTCGCTTTAACAAGCGAGGATCTGGTCGTTGCCGCCGCAAAGCAACAGATCGACGCGATGCGCGCTGCCAATTACGACCACAGTGACGTCCTCGACTCTGAAGTCACCGTTCTGAACGCTACGTCCGCGATCTACAGAGGGGAGTTCTCCCGCGCGCGCCGCGACGGCGCTGAGATCAGCCGGCTCACCGTGAGCTATCTGGTGACCTACGGCCCGGTTGGCCATCGAATCTCAGTGCTGGCGGTCCATAGCCGGTGATCCCTTCTCGAGGGCGTCGGGTCATGGCGCCGATCGTCGATCGCGCTTGATCAGACTGAGTTACACAGGGGAAACGCAAAGTCCACGTGTCCTGCTCCCGTGTCGGTCGTGGAGCGCGAGCCGTTGCGCGTGTTCGTTGTTCGGCTGCTCACAGCGAGACCCCGAGACGATGCGCTTCGTTGGAGGAGCGCGCGATGACCCCAGCGGGCGATCATCGCTGCCGCGGGATATCGATCCTCTGGCACATGCACCGCCAGCGCGGCCTACTCCGGTCACGCCCACAACGTGGCGCGGGACACTAACGATCCAATATCGGCGCTCGCCGGGGGTCGTGACCCGTCTCGTTAGGGCCGACGGCATGCGCGATTGAGCGGCGAATTTCGAGCCGCTCCGACGTCATTGCCTGTGATGACCGCGAGAGTGAGACGGCGTGCGAGGACGCGAGCGTGACCGAGCACACGCTCGCCCGTGCACGCGCCGGCGACGCGCACGCGTTCCGGGAGCTGACCGACCCCTACAGGCGTGAGCTGCAGGCGCACATCTACCGGATCGTCGGCTCGGCCCAGGACACCGAGGACCTGCTTCAAGAGACGTTGCTCGCCGCGTGGCGCGGCCTCGAGCGATTCCAAGAGCGCGCATCCGCGCGTGCTTGGCTGTACCGGATCGCCACCATCCGCTCGCTCGATGCGCTGCGCGCGAGCCGGCGCCGCCCGGAAGAGTTGCAGCGGCTGAGCGGCCTGCCCGAGCCAACCAGGTACGGCGAGGCGATCTGGGTTGAGCCCTACCCCGATGTCCTGCTCGAGGGCATCCCCGACGCAGCTCCTGGACCGGAGGCCCGTTACGAGGCCAGGGAGGCGATCGCGCTGGCGTTCATCGTTGGTCTGCAGCACCTGCCGCCGCAGCAGAGCGCCGTGCTCGTCTTGCGCGACGTGCTCGGGTTCCGCGCCAGCGAGTCGGCCAGATGCTTGACACCACCGAGCCATCGGTCAACAGCCTCCTGCGCCGCGCACGTGCGGCATTCGAGTCGCGCCTCCCGGCCGCGAGCGGGCTCGGCTGCCGAACTCCAAGCCCGACCGCGACGCCGTCGGCCGATTCACCGAAGCCATCGAGACGGGCGACACCGACGCCGTGGTCGCCCTGCTGACCGACGACGCCTGGCTGACGATGCCGCCCGAGCCGTACGGGTACCAGGGCCGGGACGCGATCGGCGCGTTCCTACGCGACCGCGTGGTCCGACGCGGGGCGCCGCGACTCGTACCCACGCGCGCGAACGCCCAGCCGGCGTTCGGCGTCTACTTCCACACGCCTCAAACCGAGATCGCGCGACCGCACGCAATGCTCGTCCTCACGCTGGAGAGCGACCGAATATCCGCGATCACATGGTTCGGCGACATCGGCTTCTTCCCGCACTTCGGACTCCCGCGAATTCTGCGGTAGGAAGGCGGCGGTGCGCTCGCTGAACGGGGCTCGAGAAGCCTGACGGCCACGCCTCGACCGCGTTCCGCACCCGGTGGGCCTGGAAGGTGACCGGTACCCCTCGGGTCGCGGCACGTTTGTCTCCCCGCGGCCGGGCAGTGCTTGCACGTCTGGTCAAGTGCAGTTCTGCCTGACCGGTAGCGCCCGGCGCGAGGCACACAACCGCTGGGCGCTCTCATCGGCCAGGGGTGACACTCCCGTTCGGTAGTCGCGTACTCGTACTCGGATGATGGGTCTCCTCACGGAACCCTGCCGGCGCCGACACCCACAGAGCGGCAGCAGCTCCTTTGAAGCCCGGGCACCGCGAAGGACAGCGCGAGCTGCAGTCGCAGGCGGCGGCGACGCAGCGCACATCCTTCGTTGAATTGTGGGTTGAACCGTCTTGATGTAGCCCGTTCGCTCGAAGAGAATCTGCAAACATGTTCGCGAACGACTGGAGGCAGACGTGCCGCTCTATCTAGGCCGGTTCAAATACTCCGCGGAGGCGATGCAGGCGATGATCGAGAATCCGCACGATCGAGGGGCGCTCGCCGCGGAGGCAGCCGAGTCCCTCGGATGCAAGCTGCGCGGCATCTGGTGGTCCTTCGGCGATCACGACGGGGTGTTCCTGTTAGAGGCGCCGGACAACGCCGCGGTGGTCGCGCTGGCGATGGCGGTCGGCGCGAGCGGACAGATCAGCACCGAGACCACTGCGCTCCTCGACATGGAGGAGGCACAGGAGGCCATGCGGCGGGCCGCGACCGCGACCTTCCGCCCGCCGCGGTGATCGCTGGCCAGACGTTCGCCTCTGAAGAGGTGGCGGCGGCCCGGGGTGCGCAGGGTGTCGGCGGAGCAGATGCCAGGGTCTCTCCCGGCGCCCGGCGGCGATAGGCACCCGGTTTAGAGAAGAGTGCGAGTCAGCAGGCCACGACTCGCGAATCCGACCGAGCCGTCCAGTGCATCCTCGAAGGCAGCGGTGAGGTCCGGATGCTCCCGGAGCGCCCAGAGCGCCTCAGCGTTTGTCCAGGCAGCGTTCCGGGCCTCGGCAATGCTCCACATCGCCACCACGTCGTCGACGCGTCCGAGCACTTGGTCGGCCACGCCGACCAGGCCGGTGAGGTACTCATGCTTCACCTGGGACTCGACCGCCGCAATGGTGTCGTTGATCTTGAGGTAATCCCGGTACTGGGGTGAATCGCGATCGACCGCGATTCCCCGCGCTTCGCACGTCGACACCAGCGCGAGCGGTAGGTCGTGGTTGATATGAGCGTTCATGCCTGCGAGCGCGAACTGAATTGGGGCGATGCAAGTATCAGAGCGGGCCGCGAACAGCGGCGCCCATGAGCGCGGCGGCGGCCGGCCGCCGTCACAAGCATCCAGGGCGTCGAAGTAAAGGCCCGCAAAGCCGACATCCAGAGCGTCGATGAACGCGGAGTCCTCAAAGCCTGGCGCCTGGGCGGCCGTGTCCACCGATACCGTCTCCTCCAGGTAGAGGTGGTTGAAGCGGGCGACGCCGTCGGCGACTGGCAGCTCGCGAGCTACCGCCTCCATGCGTGCGATAACAGTCGCTATGGGGTCGCTGGCGCCTGTCACCTCAAGAACAACTGTAGAGGGCTCACAGGGTGGTGACGAATTGCCTGGTCCAAACGGTGAGCATGCCAACGGGGCGCAAGATCCAGCGCATCCTCGCTCGGGGAAGCGGGTACTCGAGGTTGCACCCGTGACATGCTTGAAGCTCACCTTCCGAACTCGGTGAACCACTCGCGGCTCGAGCGGCTTCAGATTGGATCACTGCCGTTGCTGGTAGACCTCAGGTCATGACTCGTCGAAGGACGCCACGGAGCTCGCGCCGCGGGCTCGTCTTACTTCTGGCAGCTTGGGCCGCCTGCCTCTTCATGCCTGCGGTACCGGACGCGCGCGCCGGCGTCGCCAACGGCGGCCTCCCGGGAGCTCGAAGCTCAGATCCCTTGAGCGGCCTGCGGTGGGGCGTCTACACCGGTCCGATCGACGGTGTTTACACCACCTACCGAGCATCCTCAGGTCAAAATCGGGCCCTCCTCGCCGAGATCGCGCTGCGGCCTCGGATGACCTGGTTCGGGTCGTGGATCTCGGACGGCAGCGCTGAAGCAACTGCCCGGCAATACATCCAGGACCAAACCCACGGCAATCCCAATGTCCTGGCCCAGATTGCGATCTTCCGCCTCGACCCATGGGAGTACGGAGCCTGCTCGAAGGCGCCGTCGGTTGCCGAGCAGATGAGCTACCGCAACTGGATAGGCGCCTTCGCGGCGGGCATCGGCTCCTCACGCGTCGCGCTCGTGCTGCAACCCGATCTGCCGTTCGCGCTCTGCGCGCCCGACCATGGCAAGGTCGCCCTCAGCCTCGTCCGATATGCGGCTCAGGTGTTCGCGGCCCTTCCACACACGAGCGTCTACATCGATGCCGGTGCGGGCGACTGGCCGACGGTCAGGCAGGCGGTCTCGCTGCTTCGCTCCGCCGGTGTCGCCTACGCGCGCGGGTTCGCGCTGAATGCCACCCATTACGACTCAAACGCCGACGAGCTTAAGTTCGGGGGACGGGTGTCGGAGGCGCTCGCCCGGGTCGGAGTGCCCGGCAAGCACTTCGTGATCAACACGGCGGAGAACGGAGTGGCGTGGCACTACTGGCAATACCGCGGCAACCACTCAAACCCGCGCGTGTGTGACGTCAGGCCGGACTGGCCGTGCATGACGCTTGGCGTCCCCCCGACGACCAACGTCACGAGGTATCTGTCCGGTCAGCTCAGGCGAACCGCTGCCAAGCTTTGCGACGCATTCCTGTGGATCGGTCGTCCATGGCTGAAAGACGGAGCAAACCCGTTCGTGCTCTCGCAGGCTCTGGCGCTCGCGCGCTCGACGCCGTACAGATAGACGCTCACAACGAGCGGCAGCGCAAAGTGCGCTACCAAACGGATAGCTACGGAGTGATGCGGCGGCCGGGTCGGAGAGGACCGTGCGGACTCGACGACAGCCCTCCCGGCGGCTCGGATTCCGCGTCATACACTGACCGTCACCACCCATTGACCTCATCACGGGAAGCTGAGGAAGCACCATGGCGCCGAACCGCAACCTGCAACGTCTTCACGAGGCTGGAGTCTCGATTTGGCTCGACACGCTGTCTCGCGAGCTGATCGAGGGCGGTGAATTCGCAGCGCTGGTCGCCGATTACAGCGTGACCGGCGCGACGTCCAATCCGACGATCTTCGCCAAAGCGATCACGAGCTCTGACCTCTACGACAACCAACTGCGTGCGTTGGTCTCCGGGAGTCAGCGCGACCCGCGGGAATTGTTCTTCTCGCTCGCGCTGGATGATGTGCGCGCCGCGGCCGCGCTGCTCCGCCCCGAATACGACCGTTCGGCGCACGCCGATGGCTTCATTTCCTTTGAGTGCACTCCGGACTTGGCGGATGACACCGAAGCCACCATCGCCCAGGCGACTGATCTGTGGCAGCGGCTCGACCGCCCGAACGTGATGATCAAGGTGCCCGGAACCACCGCCGGATTGCCGGCGATCGAGGAGCTCACTCGCCGGGGGGTCAACGTCAACATCACGTTGCTGTTCTCGATCGAGCGCTACGAGCGGGTGATCGACGCCTACCTGCGGGGGCTCACGGCGCGGGCTGAGGCCGGCGCGCCCCTGGACGCGATCAGCTCCGTTGCGTCGTTCTTTCTATCCCGGATCGACACCAAGGTCGATGAGCAGCTGCCGGAGGACTCGCCGCTCCGTGGTCAGGTCGCGCTCGCTTCGGCGCGGGTCGCGTATCAGCGGTACCTGGCCAAGTTCGCCGGGGCCGGGTGGGAGCGGCTCGAGAGCCTGGGCGCCCGGCGACAGCGGCCGCTGTGGGCCAGCACCGGAACGAAGAACCCCCGCTATTCGGACGTGCTCTACGTGTCGGAGCTGATCGGCCCCGACGTCGTCAGCACGATGCCCGAGCAGACGCTGCGCGCGTTCGCCGACCACGGCGAGGTCAGGTCCACGCTCGACGCCGACCCCCGGCGCGCGCAAAGAGCGCTCGCCGACGCCCAGACAGCCGGAATCGAACTCGAAAGCCTCACGACCGAGCTCGAGCGCGAAGGCGTCCAGGCGTTCTGCGACTCCTACCACCAGCTGCTCGACTGCATCGAGAGCAAGCTCGGCGCGGTCAGTGCGGCGTAGCGATACGTGCCCGGGAGCGAGTCGACGTCGCCTACCGCCGGCTCGAGCCGCCCGCCCGCCCCGACATGTCACTGGCATCGTCGAGCGCGAGCACGATGTCGTAGTTGATGCTCCAATAGGGTACGTCGAGGTCCCGCCCGTCGGCCGCACGGCCTGGCTGGTGCCGGGTCAGCGGCGCGATCAGCTCGCTCTTGACTCCGAAGACGGCATCGGAATCGAGGTAGGGATCGCCGTCGGCGAACACGTGGGTGGTGACGCTCTGATAACCCCGCGCGGTGACCATGAAATGAATGTGCGCCGGGCGCATCGGGGAGCGGTTGGAGTTGGCGAGCAGCTTGCCCACGGGGCCGTCCGCGGGTATGGGGTAGGCGGTCGGCTTGACCGACCAGAAGCAGTAGCGGCCGTCGTCGCCTGCGTACAGATGCCCACGGCCTCGGGGCTCCGACAGGTCCGCGTGCTGGACGTCGTAGAGCCCATCGTCGTCGGCCTGCCAAACCTCGATGTGTGCCTGGGGCACCGCCTCGCCGCTCACCGAGATCACTCGCCCCTGCACCAGGCAAGGCTCGCCGGGTGCACCGTTGGCGATGTCCTCGCCGTTGGCGACACGGGGTGAGCCCTCGACGAAGAACGGGCCAAACACGGTGGAAGGTGTCGCGACCGACGGCTTGCGGTGGTTCAACCCGACCACCAGCATCGAGACGCCCAGCACGTCGGACAGCAGGATGAACTCCTGTCGTTTGTCATCGGTGATGTGGCCGGTCTGGGTGAGGAAGTCGATCCCCGCAAACCACTCTTCCTCGGTCAGTTCAACATCGGAGGCAAACGCGTGGAGATGGCGCACCAGGCTCTGGATGATTTCCTGAAAGCGCTCCGACCGACACCCGCTGAAACTGCTCAGTACCGCCTGCGTGAGCTCCTCGTCGGCGAGGTTGCGAGTGCTCATCGATTCCTCCTAGGGCCAGAGACGATCGTCGCGCCTGCGCGAGCCCTGAACGCTGCCGCAACCGCACGGGCGCCAATCGGGCATCTTGAGGAATTCTAAGCCCCCTGTCAGGGTTCAGTCGGCGCGCGATCAGCAACACGGCGAATGAGGAGAAGACAGATGCTCGACAGCACAGCGAAGACGTCTGGGCCGCTAACCGGCGATGAATATCTAGAGAGCCTGCGCGACGGCAGGGCGGTGTACGTCTACGGCGAGCGCGTCGAAGACGTCACCAAGCACCCGGCGTTTCGAAACAGCGCTCGTTCGATCGCCCGGCTGTACAACGCGCTGCATGACGACAAGACGCGGGACGTCATCACCACCGAGACCGACACCGGAAGCGGCGGCCGGACACACAAGTTCTTTCGCTTCCCGAGGAGCGCCGCTGACTGCGTCGGGGATCTCGAAGCCATCGCCGAGTGGGCGCGGCTGAGCTACGGCTGGCTCGGACGCAGCCCCGACTACAAGGCCGCGTTCCTGGCCACGCTCGGCGCGAACTCCGACTTCTACGAGCCCTATCAGGAAAACGCAAAGCGCTGGTACAAGGAGGCCCAGGAGCGGGTGCTCTACTGGAACCACGCCATCATTCACCCCCCCGTGGACCGCAACCGGCCGCTCGAGGAAGTCGGCGACGTGTTCATGCACGTCGAGGGCGAGCGCGACGACGGCATCGTCGTCAGCGGGGCCAAGGTCGTCGCCACCGGCTCGGCGCTCACGCATTTCAACTTCATCGCCCACTACGGTCCGGTGCCCGTCCAGAAGAAGCAGTTCGCGATCGTGTGTGCGGTCGCGATGGACACCCCGGGCGTGAAGCTGATCTGCCGTCCCTCTTACGAGATGGTCGCCGAGGTGATGGGCAGTCCGTTCGACTACCCGCTCTCGAGCCGGCTCGACGAGAACGACGCGATCTTCATCTTCGACGAGGTTCTGGTGCCATGGGAGAACGTATTTGTGTACGGGGACATCGAGAAGGCCAACAATTTCTTCCCGTTCACCGGGTTCATCCCGCGGTTCTGCTTTCACGGGTGCATCCGGCTGGCGGTGAAGCTCGATTTCCTCGGCGGGCTGCTGATCAAGGCGGTCGAGACCACCGGCACCAAGGACTTCCGCGGCGTCCAGGCGCAGGTCGGCGAGGTGCTCGCCTGGCGCAACCTGTTGTGGGGTCTGGCCAGCGCGATGGCGCGCGAGCCGCAGTCCTGGAAGCAGGGCGCCGTGCTCCCCAACATGGACTACGCCATGGCCTACCGGCTGTTCTCGACGATCGGATATCCCCGGGTCAAGGAGATCATCCAGCAGACCGTGTCAAGCGGCCTCATCTATATCAACTCAAACGCCAGGGACTTCAAGCACCCCGATATTCGAAAGTACCTCGACCGCTACGTCCGCGGATCCGATGGGATCGAGGCCGTCGAGCGGGTGAAGCTGATGAAGCTGCTGTGGGACGCCGTCGGAAGCGAGTTCGGGGGTCGGCACGAGCTTTATGAACGCAACTACAGCGGAAACAGCGAGAACATCCGGATGGAGGTGCTGTTTTCGGCCATGGCCAGTGGACAGGCCGACCGGTACAAGGGGTTCGCCGAGCAGTGCATGGCCGAGTACGACCTCGATGGCTGGACCACGCCGGACCTGGTCAACCCCGTGGACGTAAGTTTCTTCGCCCGCGGCTCTGGCTGAGCGTTCAGCCGCCATGATGGTCACCGCACCCTGCTCGAAGCAGGTGGACTCGGGGATCAGTGATGAAAGCGGCGGCCCACTGCCGCCGAACTGCACGCGGGCGGCTGGCGACCGCGCGGCGGTCGCGAGCAACAACTACGCCGCGGACGACGTGCCGAGGTCGTGGGCAACAACACCGACCTGACGATCAAGTCAGCTGGTAGGACAATCGCGATAGTTCCGGCCCGAGCGGTACTGGCTGCTGAAGTCCCACCCCTGCCTCTCCCCGGTCGGCGAGTCGTGGATCGACGAGAACGTCTCCAAGAGCTCGTCGTCGCTGACCATCGTGGGGTCAACTACACCTCAGCGTGACCGGTGGGGCGCCGGAGCACACCCTGCTCGTAGCTGGGGTCGGCGACGGTGGCGGCGAGAACAGGGGCTCGTCCTCGCCGGGAGCGATCGCGCAGCTCGGGGTGCGGATTTCCTTCTCTCTCCTCGGCGCTCGGGCTGACGACAGCTCCACCATCAGCCCGCGAGCGCGCTCAACAGGCCGAGCTAACCGGTGAACTCCCGGATCGTACGGTTGGTGATGGCCGGGCGCCTGCCGCTCCCGCGGACGCTACATTCCGGCTTGGATGGCGCCGCCTCCCGACAACGTCGTCGCTCGCCGCGCCCAGACCAAAGCTCGACTGCGCCGGCGCCGTGCAGCGGTCCTCGGCGCAGCCCTCCTGGGGGTGATCGTCGCCATCGTGATCACGGTCGCCAGCACCGGCGGCACCGCGGTGCACCACGCGCGACCCAGCGCCGCGAAGCCGGCGGTCTACGCGAGCACGGTGACACCCCATCCTCGGCCGAGCTCTCTCGAGGCTCGCGGGGACGCGGTCATCCACAGGCTGGCGGCGCTCGGTTTGCCGGTGTACTGCGCGGGACCCCGCGGGCACGAGCTGGCGTTTACCTTCGACGACGGGCCCGGCGTGTACACGCACTACGCGGTCAAGAAGCTCACCCAGGCCCATGAGCGGGCCACTTTCTTCGTCGTCGGCAAGAGCATCGAGGCTTGGCCCGGTTGGCTCCAGCGGGAGCTGAAGGTCGCGACGCTCGCCGACCACACCTTCCATCACTACGACCTCCTCGAGCTGCCGCCCGACCAGGTCACCTCGGAGCTCGAGAGTGACAAGCAGCTGATCGAGCGCGAGTCGGGTCAGCCGATCGACCTGTTCCGCCCGCCGTACGGCGCACAGGACGCCGCCGTCAACCAGATCGCGAGACGACTGGGGCTGCTGGACATCATGTGGTCGATGGACTCACGTGATTCGCTCGGAGCGAACTGGGCCGGAATCATCCAGAACGTGGAGTCAGACCTGCGGCCCGGGGCGATCATCCTCATGCACGAGAATCGCGGCCAGACGATCCGAGCGCTGACCACCCTCTTGCCCGTCCTCCATCAGCGGCATCTCCGTTCCGTCACGCTGCCGGAGCTGTTCGCGACCGACCCGCCGTCTCCCGCGCAAGTCCGCCGGGGTCTGGACGGTTGCGTAGGGCACCCGACGGGCCCGAGCAACCTCGCCGGCGCGAGTTAGCCGCACTCGGCGCGGTGTGGCCGGCCCGCCGCTGTGCGAGACTCTCGCCGTGCGCGCGGTGGTCTTGAATTCGTTCAAGGGGCTCGACGGGCTCGAGCTCGCGGAGGTAACCGACCCGACACCGTCTGATGGGGAGCAGCTCGTGCACATCCGGGCGGTGTCTCTTGGCCCTTGGGACCGTGCCAGCGCCGAGGGCGCGTTCGTGGCGATGGGTGGCGTCAACGAGTTCCCACAGGTCCAGGGCTGGGATTTCGCGGGTGAGACCCCTGATGGCCGGCGGGTCCTCGGTTTCGTGCCGCAGCCGTGGATGCGGGTCGGCGCGCTGGCCGAGTGGATCTCGGTGCCCGCTGACATCCTCGCGCCGTTGCCCGACGCCCTCGACTTTCCGACGGGGAGTGCACTGCCGGTCTGTGCGCTGACCGGACGACTGCTGGTAGATGCCGCCGGCGTGGCCGATAACGATCTCGTGCTCGTGACGGGTGCCGCCGGGATGGTCGGCGGCTTCGCGTTGCAGCTCGCTGCGGGACGGGGAGCTCGAGTCGTGGCTGCCGTGCGCGAGTCCGACGCGGAGGAGGCGCGTCGGCTCGGGGCCGAGACCATCGTCAACACGGAAGGAGAGCTCGAGGTCGAGGTTCGCGGCCGGTGGCAGGACGGTGTCGATGCCTGCCTGGACACGGCGGGACTGGGCGCCGCGGCTTTGGTCTGCGTGCGCGACGGCGGCGCGTTCGTCACCACTGTTCCATGGGCGGTGCCCGACCCGGCCCGAGGAATAGCTCCTCAGACCGTGCAGGTGCAGCCCGACGCCGATGCAACGGCGGAGGTGGCGGGCCTGGCGGCAGCGGGCCAGCTGACGGTGCGCGTGTCCGAGATTCTGCCGCTCGAGCGATTCCACGACGCGTATGCCCGATTGGAGCGCGGAGGCCTGCACGGGAAGATCGTGCTGACTCCCTGAGTTCGCGTCGCTGCTCCACTTTGTGGCCGCCTTCTTGCCGGTGCCGGTGTTCTGCATGCCCTCGACGGCCCCTGGAGGGAATCGAGCCGCCGATCGTTCATGTGCACGCGCTACCTGGCGCCGTTAGCGTGAAACGCCGGGGCCCTAGCGGGATGGGCCCCGTTTCCCTCGGTCACGGCTCTGAGAGCTCTGCGTTGGCTCGCTCCAGCGCGATGCTCAGAACGCGACCCGCGGTCGCCAGGTCATCGGCCGGTAGGTCGCCCCATAACCGCTGGGTGATTTCGGTAACGGCTCCTCGGATCCGGGCGTGGAGCTGTCGCCCAGCGTCGGTGAGCCGTGCCGGCGAACCGGTGCCATCCGGGGCATCCAGCAGCCGCGCGTCGACCAACTCGGCAATGCGCGCCTGCGCCTCGGGTTTACTGACCTTCAACACGCCCGCTATGCGGCCGCTCAGCTGACCGCGATCCACGGCTCCGTTGCCGGCCAGGGCCACGTTCAGGGAGACCCACTGCGGTTCGGTGAGCCCGGTCCCGGTCAGCTGCCGGTCCAGGATCGCTCCGAGTGCCTTCTCGGTCTGGCCGATGACCTGGGTGCCAAAGGTGGGGGTGGAGGACATGGATTCGTTCCTTTTGTTGGTCTGCAACGTTGGGGATACCAACCTATCATACAACCGTTGGCTCGGTCAACGTTGGCGAATCCAACGTTGGCATATCCACATTAGAGTATGCGATCGTGGACGACGCTCCTAACGCCTATGCGGATTACGAGCCGCCCAGGCGCCTGCGAGGATTGCCGACATGGCTGGCCAGCGAGATCGCGCGCAGGGGACAGCGCCTGGTCAGTGAAGGGCTGGCACAGGAGGGCGCGCGGAGGCAGCACTTCTCGGTGTTGACCTCGCTCTCCGAGCAGGGAGCCGCGAGTCAGGCCGCTCTAGGACGCCGGCTGTGGATCGACCGCAGCGACCTGCACGCCATCCTCACCGAGCTGGAGGGGCGGGGCCTCGTGGCTCGCGTCCGCGATGAGCAGGACCGCCGGCGCAACGTGGTCGCCCTCACCCCGGCTGGGAGGACGGTTCTCAACCGCCTCGACAAAAGGGTTGATGCCGCGCAGGACGCCCTGCTCGAGCCCCTCTCACCGGCTGACCGTCGCGTGCTTCGACGGTTGCTCGAGCAACTCGCCGAGGGCGCGTGACGGCGGTCAGGGACGCAGCCTCACCCGATCTCCGGGTTGCAGCGTGCTGCTCGCCAGTTTGGGGTTGAGCTGCTCGAGCTTGCTGAGGTTGATCCCGGTCTTGTCGGCGATCAAACCGAGCGAGTCGCCGGGTCGGACGGTCCAGAAGCGGGGTCCGGCGGGCTTCGGGCGTGGCATCGGCGGGTGCGCCCACAGGTTCAGCCGCTGTCCGGGGAGAAGTGCGTTCGGATCGGTGTTCCGATTGAACGCCTCGAGCTGAACAACGGTCAGGCCGGTCTTCCGCGCGATCAGCGCCAGGGTGTCGCCGGGACGGACGATCCAGTAGGGGGGAGGGCGGCGAAGGGCGTGGCGGGGGAGGTTTGCCTGACTGCCGTGGTTACCGGAAATGCCGGGGGACATCACGACCACGATGGCGGTGGCGGCCAGCAAGGCCACGAGCGCAACGGGAGCGAGGTAGCGCAAGAACCTGCCTCGTGATTGGGTAGCTCCCGCAAGTTGCACGGTCGATCCAAATTCCGCCAAGCGCTGATCCTCTGGTACACGCAAACTGTGGCGCATTCGAGCGAGGATCGCCAGGGGCGCACGCCTGATTTCGCATCCGTAGGACTCCCCGTACCTTTGCCCGCGGCGCGAGGGCGATGAGCGATCACGAGTTCTTGGTTCCGATCCGGCCGCCGGGCGGCGATGCGACCTCGACGAAGAGCTTGCCGCCGTGCCCGGGTCCATGACTCCTACGCACCGTAGTCGGTAGCCTCCGAAGCAGCTGGGAACCTTGGTTCGCGAAGCCTTCGTGCTTGGCGGCTCTTCGTGCGTGTCGCGGGCGTCAGTGCAAGTGGCGCTGCCAGTCCGCCGGAACCCGCCCGGCAGGGCCGGGCGTGGGCTGATCGAGCGGATGATGCTCGGGGGGAGCAAGCGCGGGACCCTCGTAGAACTGTTCGGTGGAGTAGTCCCAGAACCAGTCCTCGCCCGGCTCGAAACTACGGATCAACGGGTGCCCTGCTTCAGCGAAATGTCGGCTGGCGTGCTGCGACGGCGATGAGTCGCAGCATCCGATGTGCCCGCACTGGGCGCACCGGCGCAGGTGAAACCACCAACCGTCTTCGGCGAGGCACTCGGCGCACCCGGTTCCGGACGGGGGCACGGACGGATCAATTGCGGCGTCATACGACATGTCTGCCCTCACGATCACGGAGGTTTGTGGGGGGCGCGTAGCGCCCACCGAACGAATACCTACGCTAGCGCGCTCGTCGTGTGCCCGAGGGAGTCACGCGGTGCCCGGACCGCTGTAGGACGGAGGAGCCGATGTGGTTGCTTGGGCCGATGCAATCTGCGAGAGCAGCTGCGACGGGCTGGTTCCCCCGACGACCTCCAGCCGGGGTAAGCGGAAGCGGTCCTGTTGCGGACTGGCCCATCCCGAGACCGACGTCGTCGCACCCACGAATCCCGCAGCGCGGACAGCGTTGATCACTGTCGCGTCGTAGTGGCCCAACGGGTAACTGAACCAGTTCGCGGGAACCCCGTACCGGCTGCGCAGCACCTGTCGTGCGTTTGTCACCTCCTGAGTCAGTTGCCCGGAATCCACCGTGGTCAGGTCGGTCCCGGTCATTCCCTCGGTGTCGAGTTCCCAGCCGGCGGCGATCAGGCCCCGAATCTGAGAGTCGGTCAACCCTCCCTCCGACGGAGGGAGGCCGCTCACCTGGAGGTTCTCGACCCCCACCCAGCCAAGCCCCTTGAGGACCGGCGCCGCGTTTGTGTACTGAGAGGCGTAACCGTCATCGAAGCTGATCACGATCGGCTTACCCGATCCGAGCGAGGCCCCCCGCGTCCAGTAGGCCTCGAGCTGGTCGAGGGTCACGGCATGCCAACCGGCTGCCTTGAGCGCGGCCATCTGGCTCGAGAACTCATCCGCCGGCACGTACACAGCCGGGGAAGCGGAGCTCCCGGCCGGCGCCACGTTGATCACGTGATACGCCAGGATCGGAACCGTCGTGGTCCCGCCCGCGCCGGCGCCGGACGCCCCCGAACCGGACCCGGTCGAAGACTTGGCGGAGGCCCCCGATCCGCGCTTCGAGGTGTGCGAGCCTGATCCGCCCACCGAGGTCAGCACCACGGTGGCCACGACCCCGATGACCACGATCAGCGAGCCGAGCGCGGCGAATCGTTCGCGCCTGACGCGCGCTCGGCGCTCTCGCGCCTGCTCTGGACGACGGGCCCGCGCGTCGCGGAAGCTCATTTGCCGCGACGTTACACGTTGGTGCCGTCGCCGACCATGCGGCCGGGTTCGTAGTGCACCGCGCTCGCACGAAGGCGCCAAGGTACCGTCAAGTCCGTAGTTCCCCAGACCAGGTCCTCATCGCCCCTCATGGAGTCTCCGCTTTCGCTCTATCTCGACCAGAACTACCTGAGCGGGATCGCCAAGGCGAAGCCGGCGTTTCGTGAACTGGAACCCGTGCTGCGTCAAGCCGTCGAGTGCAGGGCTGTGATCGTGGTCGAGTCACCGGTCCACCTGCGGGAATCGCTGCCACGCCCCGATCTGGGACTGATGCAGCTGTTGCGGGAACTCTCTGGTGACCAACACCTACCGTCGTGTCCCGATCGGCGCGCGCGGGAGGTTCGGCGCCGGATGGCGTGGACGATCGATCATGAGCTCCCCCTCCGCCGACCGCGTGAGAGCGACGCTGCCGACCTCGATGCCCTGGCATCGGCTCTCACCCATTGCAACCTGATTACTTGTGACGCGTTCATGGCCGACGTCGTCCGCCGGGCGCGCTTGGACGCTCGGCTCGGCTGTGAGCTGTTCAGTGGCCGGCGGCCGGAGGTTCTGCGCCTCCGCGATCGGTTGAATGGACTTTCCGGGAGCCCCGCGGGCGGCGCATCGCGTTGCTTGTGGCATGTGGGCCCTGCCGATCGTTCACCATCGCCGGGCGTCGGTTGAGTAGGCTGACGCGGCACGAGTCAGATGCCGTTCGACCTGGCGATTGACATCGAGAACACCCCCGGCGCGCTGGCACGCGTCGCGGCGGCGATCAGCGACGCCGGCGTCAACATCGCGGCGGCCACCTGCATCGGGTCAGGCGAGCGAGCCGAGCTCCACATCCTTGTCAAGCATGCGGAGGCCGCCAAGCACTCGCTGGCGATTTCCCATCTCGCGGTTACCCGCGAGCGCGAGGTCGTCGTGGTCGATGTCGAGGACCGCCCGGGCGTCCTCGCCGACCTGACCCGCAAGATCGCGCGGGCAGGAGTCGACCTCGATCTCGTCTACGTGGCTACCCGGGATCGCGTGGTCTTCGGATCGCGCGACATCGCTGGATTGCGAGCCGCGCTGGAACCCGCAGCCTGAGAGCCATACCGCTGGGCGCCGAAAGTCGAAAACCGGTGTCGGATACCGCGGGTATACGCTCGGAAGTCAAGGGATTCGGATGTCCCTGTTCTCGCTCGAAACCCGCTTCTGCTCATCGGTGAGGTCGGCTTCGTTGACCGGTGTCACGAGAGACCAGTGGTGGCCAACCGGGCAGTGCTGCAACCTCCACCACCCCAACCGCAGCGACTTCATCGACGCGGCCGGAATCCAGATCGTCGTGAACAGGTGGCCTTTGCGGCAGCGGACCACGACGTTGCCGCCCAGGGTGTGGGCGCGAAGCCAGAGACCGGCAACTTCAAGCAGGATCGCCGCGACGATCACGAGCGGATTGCGAAGGCGAACGCCCTCAGCGCGACGCGACGCACGATGCCGATTGCGCTTGGGCCTGATGGAACCGAACATGGCAAGACCTTCCTTCCTGTTCGAGGCGCTTGAGTTTGTTCTCCGAGTGAATAACATTACCATAAGTGATAATGGTGCAGGAGACCTCATGGTCTGGGGCAGCCGAAAACGCGCCTTGACCAGACCAGCCGAAAACGCCAAATGACCAGCGCCGATCTTCTTCTGCACCCCGTCCGCCTGCGGATCATTCAGGCCTTCCTCGGAGACCGTGCCCTGACCACGGCGGATCTGCGCGCGGCGCTGCCCGACGTTCCTCCGGCGAGCCTGTACCGCCACGTCGCGCTGCTCGTCGACGCCGGCGTGTTGAGCGTGGTTGGCGAACGCCGGGTCCGCGGTGCCGTCGAACGGACGTACGTGCTGCGCGTGGCCGCCGCGAGCATCAACCTCGACGAGGTCGGCAGGATGAGCCGCGAGGATCACCGCCAGGCGTTCATGGCCTTCGTGGCCGGCCTGCTGGGCGACTTCGACCGCTACCTGAGCCGGGACGACATAGACCTCCTGCGCGACGGCGTGGGATTTCGAATGGCGGGCATGTGGCTGGATGACGGCGAGTTGAGCGAGTTCCTGCGGGACCTCGCGCGCGTGACGCAGCCCCGCCTGGCCAACGCACCGAAGCCCGGGCGCCGTCGGCGCATCCTCGGCACCGTGCTCCTACCGGGGGAGGACGCGCCCTAGCGCCAGCGCGGGGAGAGATGGACCGCGCCGGCCTTTCACACGTTCAGGGGCTTCGCGAAATAAACGACCTCGACTCCGGCCAATTGGCCGCGGCCGACCTCACGGTAGCCGGAGGTTGCATACAGCCGCTGCGCCGCGGTCTGAACCACGGTGGTGTTCAGCCGCAACCGCCGATAGCCGAGCTCACGGGCGCGGGCCTCGAGGCGGGCGAGGATCAACCTGCCGAACCCGCGACGCTGAAACGAGGGATGTACGTGCATTCGCTTGAGCTCGGCGACGGTGCCCGTGACGTGACGCAGAGCTCCCATCGCCACCAAGCGCCCGTCGTAGATGCCTACGAGAAACTCACCGCCGTCCTCGAGGTAGGTCTCTGGGATCTCGTCGAGATCGTCGTCCGACGCGCCGCGACCGAGATGGGCACCCACCTCCGTCAGCGCCAGGTCGTGAAGCTCACGCACGAGGCGGGCATCGCCGGGGTCGAAGCGCCGCAATTCGAGCACGCCGTTGCTCATCTCGCTCCAGATCCTTCGGGGTCCGTGGCGAGCGATCGTACTACGACCAGTCAACATGGCTCATTGACTCCGGCCGCGGATCTCGATCGAGAACGGCCAGGTGTACTCGGTTTGCTGCGGGAAGCGCTTAGCTGGCGAGGCGCCGGCGCGCCTTCTGCACCGAAGGCAGCGCCTCCTTCGCTCGCGCGAGCGCCCGTGCGCGAACGTCGACGCTGGCCGGCTTGGCGGAGATTGTGATCTCCTGCCCGGTCGCGGGGTTGCGCCCCTTGCGCGCCTTCTGCGCGGGCTTGATCCGGACCGTCAGCTGGACCACGCCCCCGATCCTCACCTTCTGGGCGTTCGAAAGTTCCTGCACCACGACCTCATCGAGCGCCGTGAGCGCTCGCTTGGCATCGGCCTTGCTCAGGTCCGCGCGGTCGGCGACGGCAGCTACCAACTGCGATTGTGTTAGCGCCACGGCACTCCTCCAGCGGTTGAATCGTCGGTATTTATAAGGAATTCAACCGCGTACAGCGGACAGATGCTCCGTGGAGGGCGTGTGGCTACCAGACGATGTCCTCGACGAGATCCGGGCAGCGGCCGCTCGGAGCCTGCCGCACGAGGCTGAAGCTTCGTCTGATCTTCTCGGGAAGGAACTCGAGCCTGCGGAGGTTGCGGCAGTTCTCGAGGATTACGCGAACGGTGGAGACCCCCATGACTCCCGGCCCCCGTTGCGTGCCCATGATCTCGTAGAGATCGATCCCGTCAGTGACGTACGCTCCTCGCAGCAGCCGAGGATCTTCGCCAGCCAGCCCGATCGCGCGCAGTCCTTTGGCGAAGGAACGACCGGAACCCACGGCCTGTGTTCGCGCTTCACGGCCTGGCGCCTGCTTACCCGGTGAATCGTGTGACATTCAGGTCGGTGCGCGGTTGTGGGCCCTCTTCGTCGTTTCAATAGTGCTCGCTTCGACGATCCTCCAATCGCGCCGACGTTGGAATACAACTAACCGCGGCTCGGAGCGCTGCGGGTGACCGCTGGCGTTACCGAGCCGGGCTCCAGCGGCAGCCAGACGTGGAACACGGTTCGGCCGGGCTCGCTCTCGAAGTCGATGCCGCCCCGATGACGCTCGACGACGATGCGTCGGGCGGTGTCGAGTCCAAGCCCGGTTCCCTGCCCCACATCCTTGGTGGTGAAGAATGGATCGAAGATGTGGGGGCGAGCCTCCGGCGCGATTCCGGGCCCGTCATCGGCGACGTCGACCCGCACGCAGGGCCCGTCCAGGCTCGTCATGATCGTGATCTTGCCGCGATCGCCGACGGCGGAGATCGCGTTGTCGATCAGGTTCGTCCACACCTGATTGAGCTCTCCTCCGCGCACCGTGAGCTTGGGCAGGGACCGATCGTAATCGCGCACAACCTCGATCTCGGTGTGCTTCAGCTTGTGGCCGAGCACCGTGAGGGTCGTATCCAGCCCTTCGTGGATGTCGGTCTCGACGAGATCGCCCCGGTCCATGTAGGCATATGACTTGACCGCCGCCACCAGGGCGCTCATCCGCTTCGTGGACTCCGCCAGCTCGCCGGCGAGGTTGCGTGCGATCAGCGACGCCGCGACCCAGCGCAGCGCCGCCGGCGTCGCGGGGCCGGCCAGATCCCGGACGCGTTCGAGCCACGCCGCGTCGACCCGCGCGGAGGCCAGTGGTTCGGTGAGCCTCCAGGGTTCCGGTACGCCGAGCTCCTCGAGTGCCTCGAGCAGCTCGTCCTCTGCGTCTGCTTCCGCAAGCGCATCGCGGCTCTCGCCGGCCTCTCGCCCAGCGAGCGCCTCGCGTTGCAGCTCCACCAGCTGCTCGGCCTGCTCGCGCTCCACGCCGGACTCGACGAAGGAGCCGATCGTGGAGCCGAGCACGTCAAGTGTGTCGGCCAGATCGGCGGCGGCTCGCCTCGCCGCTGAGGCCGGGTTGTTCAGCTCGTGCGCGAGGCCGGCGGCCATCGTCCCGAGCGAGGCGAGGCGCTCCCGGTTCTGCTCCAGCGCGGCGATGCGGCCGACGACCGGACGCACCTGGCGCATGACGCGATCGAACACCGGGCGGTGCGCGAGCACGAGCTCGATGAATTCCTCAGGTGGGATCTCCGCGAGCGTCACGTCGGTCGCCGTCCGCATGCTCACCCCGGAGACTCCGCCGGTGACCACCACGATCGCCCCGATCCAGGTTGGTGCCAACTGCTGCGCGATGAGCTCCACGTGCCCCGCCGGATCGGCGGCCACGAGATCCAAGGAGCCGGCGAGAAGCAGGTGGAACGACGGCGACTTCCCCTGCTCGGCGACCATCTCGCCCGGCGGGAGCTCTCGGAGCTCCGCGGCCTGCGCGAAGCGCTCCACGCCGGCGTCGTCGAGCTCGTCGAACAGATCGATCGTCCGAAGTTGCTGGGCCGTCGGGTGCTTCACACGCCCGCCAGGTACTCGTGAATCAGTGACACCGCCATCGCGCCCTCGCCCACCGCGCTCGCGACGCGCTTTATGGACCGGGCGCGCACATCCCCGGCCACGAACACGCCGGGCACGCTGGTCTCCAGCAGGTAGGGGTCGCGCTTGAGCGGCCATCCGTTCTGGCGCGCGTCGAGCCCGGCGAGGATGAACCCTCGCTCGTCGCGAGCCACGACGCCCTCGAGCCAGTCGGTTCGCGGAGCAGCGCCGATGAACACGAAGCAGGCGTCGACCTCTTCGAGCGAGTCGCGCCCGTCCGCGTCCCTGATCTTCAACGACTTCAAGCGCCCGTCGGTCCCCTCGGCGGCCACCGCCTGCGTGCCGGTCCGCACGTCGATGTTCATCAGCCCGGCTATCTGGTCAATCAGATAGCGCGACATCGACTTGTCGAGCGACGGCGCGCGGACCAGCAACGAAACCTTGGAGGCGTAGCCGGAGAAGTACACCGCGGCCTGTCCCGCCGAATTGGCGCCCCCGATCACGACCACGTGCTGGTCGGCGCAGGCGCGAGCCTCGGTCAACGCCGCTCCGTAGTAGATCCCCGCTCCGGTGTACTGCGCAAAGCCCGGCGCGCCGAGCTGACGGTAGGAGACGCCGGAGGCGACCAGCACGCAGTTCGCGCTGAGCTCGCCACCGCCGGTGAGCTCCACGATCCGTCCGGCTCCCTCCACCCGCAGCGCGCCCGCGTCCTGGACGGTGAGCAGTTCCGCTCCGAGCCGCCGCGCCTGATCGGTGGCGCGCCGCGCGAGATCGGAGCCGGACAGGCCCGCTGGGAATCCCAGGTAATTCTCGATCCGGCTCGACTGCCCGGCCTGTCCGCCGGGCGCCTCCCGCTCGACCATCACCGTTCGCAGCCCCTCCGAGGCGCCGTACACCGCGGCCGCCAAGCCCGCGGGCCCCCCGCCGACGATCACGAGGTCATAGTGGTCCGCCGAGGGTCGGGCGGCGATTCCGAGTCGCTCCGCGAGCTCGAGGATCGTCGGCCGCTCGAGGACCGACCCGTCCTCGAGCAACGCCACCGGCAGCCGCTCGGCATCCACTCCGACGACTGCGAGCAGTTGGCGCGCCTCGGCGTCGCGCTCGACATCGAGCCACCGAGCCGGCACCCGGTTGCGAGCCAGGAAGTCGCGAATGTCGTGCGTCTGCTTGGAAAAGCGATGGCCCACCACCCGGACCCCTCCGGCCTCGAGCGCCGCTCCGGCCTCCCAGGTCGTGAGCAGATCCTCCACCACCGGAAACAAGAGCTCCTCCGGTGGATCCCAGGGCTTCAGGAGGTAGTAGTCGAGGGAGACCTCGTTGATCGCCTGGATCGCGGCCTCCGTATCCGCGTACGCCGTCAACAGGACCCGCTTGGCCTCGGGCACGACCCGACGAGCCCGCGCCAGGTACTCGGTCCCCGACATCGCGGGCATCCGCTGGTCGGCCACCAACAACGCCACCTGTTCCCCGCGCGCGCGTATCTGGCCGACCAGCTCGAGCGCTTCGGCGCCCGAGGGTGCCCGCATGATCCGGTAGTGCTCGCCAAACCCGCGGCGGAGGTCTCGGCTGACCGCCGCCAGCACCGCCGGTTCGTCGTCGACGGCCAGGATCACCGGCCGGCGCGTGGAGGAGTCGTTCACCTTTTCAACGCTAGCGTCCGCGTCGGGTCGGGGCCCGACCGGATGAGACGCGGCCCACGAGCGCGCGTCTTGCGACCTCGTCGAGCTGTCCACCACCGCCGCCGAGCCACAAGCCGGCGGCGGTGGCGACTCGCGCCGGCGAGCCCGCCGCAGGGATGATCGATCAGCGCCGAATCCAAGGTCAATAGCGGAAGCGCGTGGCGGCCACGATCTCCTCCTCGGAGGCGTCGGCGAAATACGCCACCTCCGTCTCGCGCACCGCGACGATCGATTCGAACAGCGCCGGACCCATCGCCTCGGCCAGCGGTTGGCACGCGCGGAAGTGCTCGAGCGCCTCCTCGAGGCTTCGCGGCAGAAGCTCCACTCCGGCCGCCGCCAGCTCGCCCTCGGACAGCGTCGCGGGGTCGACCGAGACCTCGGGCGGAAGGCGTAGCTCTCCGTCGATCCCCGCGAGGCCGAGCGCGAGGACCGCACCGACCAGCAGGTACGGATTCGAGGTGGCATCGAGGCACTTGACCTCGAAGTTGGCCGCCTCATCAGCGGCCGCCAATCGAATGCCGGCTTCGCGATTTTCGCGCCCCCAACCGCGATAGGGGGCCGACCAGCGCTGCGGGATCAACCGCAGGTAGCTCGCCACGCTCGGAGCCCCGACCGCGAGCAGGGCCGGGAGGCCGTCGAGCACGCCCGCGATGAACGCCTCCGCTTCATCGGACATGCCATACGGCCCCGGACTTCCCGTCATCAGATTCCGTCCCTCTCGCCACAGGCTGGTGTGCAGATGACAGCCGTTGCCCACGCCGCCGACCACCACCGCGGGGGCAAACGAGCAGCGCATCCCCGCGCGATGCGTGACCGCGCGGATGGTGTGACGGACGAGCAGGATTCGATCGGCCGCGGTCACCGGGTCGGCCGGCCCAACCGCGAGCTCGAACTGCCCCGGGGCGTACTCGGGATGCAGCTGCTGCACGTCCACCGACTCGCCCTCGAGCGCCGCCAGTACGTCGCGGCAATAGTCGGAGACCTCGATCAAGCGATCCATCCCGTACCCCGGACCAGAAGTCGCGGGGACGAACTCATCGCCGGCGCCGCGATCGAGGACCCACTCGGCCTCGAACCCCATGTTGGCCCGCAGTCCCCTCCCCACGGTCCGCTCGAGCATCCGCCGGGCGAACGTGCGCTGGCAACCCGGGTGCGGCTCGCCGTCCTGCGTCCGGCGGTCCAGCGGCGCCCACGCCCAACCGGGCTGACCCGCGAGCACGACCAGCCGCTCGAGATCCGGGAACAGACGCAGGTCGCCGACCGGGCCGGTCGAGCTGGGGCTCGCCGTGATCGAGTCGTCATACATCATCACGTCGAAGACTGGGGACATCCCGATCCCGTGCCCCGCGGCGTCCTGGAGCCGCCGCACCGGCACCGTCTTGGCTCGCGCGATGCCGCTGTTGTCGACGTAGGAGACCGCAACCCCGACCACGCCGCGAGCACCCAGCTCGACGGCGAGCTCCGCTGCTTCACGCTGTTCGCTCACGTTGACGGCGCCGGTCATGGTCGCGAGGACCTTACCGCGCTCGGCCTCACCCGCCGGCGGCCGTGTCCAGCGCGACCTCCGCCGGCGATGGCTTCCGCGCCCGCCTTCGTGGGAGCCGCGACAGTGCGACGCCCGCCAGGCAGAGGACACCCCCGGGCAGTGCCAGCAGGGGCGGGACCTCGCCGAGGATGGCCCAGCCCATCAGCACGGCGAGCGGAGGCACCAGGTAGGTGGTCGATCCCATGCGCCCGGCGCTCGTCCGCGCCAGCGCGTACGCCCAGAGCGCGAATCCGATCGCGGTCGGCACCATCCCCAGATAAATCGTCCAGGCGATCGCGGCGCCGCTTGCGCGACCGAGCTGGTGCGCGAGCGTCGGAGCGTACGGGAGGCATGCCACCGCCCCGATCGTGCAGGCAAGCCACGTGACGGCCAGGCCCGAGTGGCGCCGCAAGACGGGTTTCTGGGCGACGACGCCGCCGGCGTAGGCCAGCGCGGCGACCACGCACAGGACCGCGCCCCAGGTCTGCCCGATCCCATGGCGCGAGATCGCGATCCCGATGACCGCGACGCCGGCGAACGAGACGATGCACCCCACGAGCAACCTGGGTGGGAAGCCCTCCTGGAGGACCAGCCCGGCCAGAATCGCGATCAGGATCGGGCCGACGTTGACCAGCATCGCCGCGATCCCGGCATCGACGCGGCGCTCGGCCGCGTTCAGCGCCACGTTGTAGAGCCCGAACCAGAGCGCGCCGCAGACCACGGTGCCCGCCAGCGCGCGCCCCCTCGGCAGTCGTTCCCGCCGGGCGAGCACGAACGCACCGAGCGCGATGCTCCCGACGAGCAACCGCGCGAGCGCGAGCGCGCCCGGCGCCAGCTCTCTCCCGGCCGAGCGGATCCCGATGAACGCCGAGGCCCACACGCCGACCGTGACGAGCGCGGCGCACACGGCGAGCAAGCGCTCGTCCCGAGCGGGTGAGCTCCTGACATTGGCCGGGGTCATCTCACGGGTCCGTCAATGGAACGCCGCCGCTGGTCATCCTGTGAGACGCACGGAGAAGACCGTAGCGAGGCCCGGATGATCGTCAGGCCAGCGCTGGGAGGACCTCGGCGGCGAGGCGCTCCATCTGCTGCGCGTCATCGAACATGGGGTTCAGCTGGATCAGCTCGGCGCCGGCGGCCGACACCTCGCGCAACCCTCGCACGCACTCCTCAGGCGTACCCGTGACCGCCACTGCAGCCATCCCCTCGCGACCGTAGTGACGGCGCAGCGCGGCCTCCATCTCCTCTCGGGCTCGCGCCGGCCGGTCGTCGACGGCGATGTAGACGCGCTTGGCGATCGCGAAGTTATCGGGGTCTCGTCGGCTTTCCCGGAGTGCCTCGCGAACGACCTCCACCTGCTCGGCGAACCGCGCGGTCGTGGTCGAGCCGGCGCCGAAGAAGCCGGCGCCGACCCGGACCGCGCGCCGGAGCGCGGCGGGGTGGTTGCCGCCGACCCAGATCGGCGGGTGGGGCTTCTGGAGCGGCTTGGGCTCCATCGCGGCCCCGTCGAGCTGCCAGAAGCGCCCCTGAAACGTGATCCGGGACTCCGTCCAGCACGCCTTCATGAGCGCGAGACCTTCGCTGAAGCGACCCACGATGCGGTCATCGACACCGAAGGCGGAGAACATCCTGCCTCGGCCTCCGGTGCCGACGCCCACCTCGAGGCGGCCTCCACTCAGCTGGTCGAGCGTGCTGAGGCTCTTGGCCAGGTGGATCGGGCTGTGTAGCGGCGTAACGAACACCGCGCAGCCCAGCCGCAGCCGATTCGTGCTCGCGGCCGCATAGGCCATGGTCTCGATCGGGGCCAGATTGGACGCAGGGCCGAGAATGCCCTCCTGGGTCCAGGCGCTGTGGAAGCCGAGCTGCTCGGCTCGGCGTAGATAAGCGCGAAACGCGCTGGGGTCGAAGCGCTCATCGCCGACGTGCTGGGGAATTGAGATCGCAAACCGCATAGGGAGGAAGAATGACGCTAGCCAGCCGGGCCGGCGACGAGGGACCGTGGGCAATAACTGTCGCTATCCGGTAGATATTGCCCACGCTCCCAGTGCAGGGGTTCAGAAGTGGCGCTGGAGTTCGTTCGCGTACGAGCGGCCGAGGGAGGGGCCGTTCTCGGCGAGCCATTCGCTGAAAGCGATGCGTCGAGCGGCGGCTGATGGGAGACGAGCAGCCCGGCGGTCAGACCGCGGATCTCCTCGGGCGTGAGGACGACGTCGCGAACGATGACGCCGAGGGCGCGCGACATGTACGCCATCGCTAC
>JAFASF010000325.1 GCA_019244745.1 Solirubrobacterales bacterium
TCGCGACCTTGACCGGGTTGGGCTAAACGGAGCAGTCTCGCGGGAGCTCCAGCGCGACCGCGAGACCTCCGCAAGATGACCTTTCGTACCGCGGACGCTCGGGGCGATGGGCTCCAGCTCGCCATCCCTCCTGCCGTCATGCTCCACGCAGTGATCGGGGGCAGGCAGCTCCTCAATATCGTCGGACCGGCACTTCTGTACGTGTTCGACTGTGACGAGCTTGAAAGCGAAATGGAGCACGAGGCCGCCAGGGCTCTGCTCGGGGAAGCGCATGACTGTGGCGAGATCTACAGCATGCTTTCACCGGCCGAGCACGACGATTTGGCTCGCAGCCTTAGCGAATATCTGCAGGAAGCGATGAAGCTCGGCCTTGTACTGATGGGCGATCGCATCTTGGTTGATGTCGTCGGTGCGAACATCCGCGATCGATGGCCGGTGGCAATTCTCCGATTGCGTCGGGCGGCCGAAGTCGCATAGGAGCAAAAGGCGGCCCGCGAAGCCGAGCAAGCTTTCCACGACGGTGGTGTTGAAGGGCTCGAGGCTTGGGCTGAGCGCACGATAGCGAGCGAGCGCAACCAGAACGCCCAAACGGTCCGGGCGACGCATCGGGCTATCGCCAATGATGACCCCTGCGCCGTGCGATCGGCAGCCGCTGTTAGGAGCCCGTTCGTATTGTCTACCGGATGGTCATCGACCGCTCGCAGCCGGAGCAGCCGCTCTCCGTAACCCTTTCACGACGACCGCCTCGAGTTGGGGTGTTCATTTCGTTGCCGAGCGATATGCCGTGGGCGCAGTTGTACGAACTGGTGCTCGCCGCGCAGAGCCGGCTCTGGGGCGGAAGCGGGAACCTCATCCTCCCGGGAACCAATGACATCGCTGAAAACGAATGTTCTGGTCGCTCGCGGAGAGATTCGATCCTGATTACTTCGCCAGTGCGACCTTCACGCTCGGCGCTCTTCGCCAGGTCAACCCGGATTGGTCCGCCGAGTGGGAGCAGAACCGGCAGGAGGCAACGGACAGAGACATCCCGGACGCGAGCCCCAAAGATCGCGCCAACCTGCTGGAGAAAATGGCTCGACGACGGGGGGCGCGGAGTGGCAGCCGGAGGACGAGTTGGTTGAACTCTTCGAGCGGCCGCTTGCGCCCTTCCACCGAAAGCGGGCAGTGCGCCACCAAAGTCTGCATGTCGCGGTGTTGTCTGGGCGTTGCACGCTTGGGTTGGGCCGAGCGTTAGGCTGGCTGTGGTTAGCGGCGGCCGTACATGCTGGCTGCGATTACCAGCGACGCGGCGACCAGGATGCCTAGCGCCCCGATGGTGTTGATACCTGCGCGCTGCCGTATGTAGGTGGCGTAGACGAGAAAGCCGATCGGCGCCATGATTGACAGGCTGAAGGCGGCGCCGTGGCAGAGCTCGCGCTTGCTGTAGTGACCAAGGCCTACCGCTCGCTGGCCTCGGGTGGTCGACGGCGTTGTCTTGCCGTCGTAGTGGTCGGCGGCGGTGCGAAACACTCGTCGGGCGTGGGAGTGGCAGCCCCAGGCCATCGCGATCATGAATGTGGCCGGGAAGAACCAGGTGAGCATCCACGCGACGGCGCCGGCGACCAGCCCGAGCGCATCCCGCCACCACGACAGTAGCCCCTCGCGTTGGCGGCCGCTGGGCGGGGAGAGGAAGCCGCCGAAGACCAGGAGGAGGCGGCCGCTGCGGATCCACACCCGTGGGGATCGTCGCCGCCGCGGCTTGGGCGGTAGGCCGGCGGTCTGCAAGGCCACCAGTCCCGCTTCGGCGGATTGGACGCTCGGGTAGACGCCCCGAAGCCAGAGTGCTTCCGCGGCGGTGGTAAGCGTCGCGGGGTCGCGTCCGTGGAGCGCGGCGAGCCGCAGAGTCATCCGCAGCTCCTGCCATAGGTAGTTCAGGTAGCCGGGAATCAGCGCCACGTAGAAGGGCGTTCCGGCGACCGCACCCTCGATCCGGGCGATCCGCGCCGACTGCACCCCCAGGCCGTCCGCCAGCTCGCGAAGGTCGGCTTCCGGGTGTGCTTCTCTGGTCCTCTGAGCCCAGGCGCGTGCCGGTGCCGCCAACCTTTGGCAGGCGTACAAGGTCATCCGCTCACAGACGTGCTCGGGGTCTCGGTAGGCGATCCGGACGAGTTCGCGGGGAACCTTCGCGGCTGCGCGTACGCGGCGCGAGTGGCGCGGCGGGACCGCGTTGGCTCCTTCGAGATGCTGGTCGTTGGTCATGCGAGGGTTGCGCGCGTTTGGTGTCCGCTTGCGGCAGACATATCGATGCTGCCGCTCCCACGACCGGTATCAGCGGCTTCGATCGTGGGCCTGACATTCGCTTCTATCCGAGTCACTCTGGGTGCCGGCGCGCGTCCCCTCAAGGGTGTTGTGGCCGGTCGGCACGATCGTGTGACGGAGGACGGTCCCGGGCATGTTGGCTCCGCCGAGGTTGGGATCCACGATTGAGGTTGGGCTGAGGTCGGTGCCGGCTCTGAGGGTGGACCGTCTCGGCTTGGTTGGTTTGGCGTTGCCGCGGCGACCAGCGGCGGCCCTGAAATTGTGCACGCGGCCGGAAAGTCTGATCGTCTGGGCGATTCCGGCCAGACTTTCCGGCCGGCGCGTGCATCAGGCGGTTTGGGCGGCGGTCGCCGGCTCGGGTTCTGGCTCGGAGGTGCGCGGGACGGCTGGTGGTCGCGCGTGGCGCGGCCACCAGAATAGGCGTCCCTCGAGCGTCGAGAGCGCAGGGATCATCACGGGGGCCATGACGAAGCCGGCGATCAGGATGCCGGTGAGGACGCCGAACCCGAGCTCGGTGAGGTTGTCCAGCCCGGCAAGCATCAGCGACCCGAAGGTGAGGGCGAGGATGATCCCGGCGGCGGCGACGGTGGGGGCGTCGTTGGTGATCGCGATCCGCGTGGCGTCTGTAGCCGAGTAGCCGTTCATGAACTCCTCGCGCAACCTCGATGCCATGAGGATGTTGTAGTCGGTGCCGATCGCGACCACAAACAGGTATAGCGTCATCGGCAAACTGAAGTCGATGCCGTCGAAGCCGAGCAGGTCAAGAAAAACGATCACCGATGCTCCTAGCGTGGCGCCGAACGCGAGCGCGACTCCGACGAGCAGGTTGAGCGGGGCAACGAGCGCCTGGAGCAGGATCGCCAGGATCACCAGGATGATCCCCACGGCAACTGGGAACACGAGTTTGGTGTCGGCGCGCAGCTGGGCGCGAATGTCGACGAAGGTTGAGGTCTGGCCGCCCACAAGTACCTGGTCGGCGGGCGCCGAGCTGTGAGCGGCATTGCGTACCGGTCCCTTGACGTTGTCGAGGGCTTGGTTCGAGTAGGGGTCGTCCTTGAGGATCACGGTGGTGAGGGCGGCTTTGTTGTCGGAGCTGAGGGTGGGGGGCGCGACCTGCGCGACCCCCTTGGCCTTGCTCAGATTGCTACTCAGGGTCTGCAGGTCGCTTTGGGCCAGCGGCTTAGAGCTCGTCGTGTACACCTGGGTAGGGCTCAGCGAGCCGGCGGGGAAGGCGCTGGCCAGGGTGTTGTAGGCCACTTGCGAGGCGGTGCTGGCCGGGAGTTCTGAGAGCGTGTTGTAGGTGGGGCTGTAACCGCTGGCGGCGGCGGTGAGGCCGCCCAGCACGATCGCTAGACAGCCGGCGAGCAGGCCGGGGTGCCGGGCGACGAACCGACCCTCCTTGGCGAACACGCTGTTCTGGGCCGGCTGACCGGGGCCCAGGGGCCAAAACAGGCGGGAGCCCAGCAGGATGAACAGGGCCGGCACCAGGGTGAGCCCGGTGAGCAGCATCGAGGCCACAGCCACGATCAACGCCGGCGCGAGCGTCTGCAACGATCCCAGCTTGGCCAACAACAACGCGGCGAACGCGCCGATGACGGTGAGCGCCGAGGAGGCGATCACCACCCCGACCTTCGAGGAGGCGAACCGCAGCGCGTCGTGGTGCGAAGCGCCGTGGCGCAGGCGCTCGCGATAGCGGAAGAGCAGGAACACGATGTAGTCGGTGCCGACACCGAACAGCACCACCACCAGGATCGGCGCGACGCTGTTTGACACCTGAAACCCAAACAGGGACGCTAGATCGGCGGTGATGCCGACCGCGGCCGAGTGGACGATCCCGATCACCAGGATCGGCAGCAGCGAGATCAGCGGGCTGCGGAAGATGATTCCCAGCAGGCCCACGATCAACACGATCGTGGCGATGGTGATGATGGTGTTGGCGTGGTCGTAGGCGTTGGTGGTATCGACGGAGATCGCCGCGTTGCCCGTCAGCCCGTTCTTCAGGCCGCTCCCAGCCAGATAGGAGCTGGTCTTAGATCGCACGGTGTCGACCGCCGAGTTGACCTTGCTGTCCCCCGGCTGGCCGGCAAACACCACCGAGGGCGCCATCACCTTGCCGTTGGGAGCCAGCGAATTGGAGCTGAGCTTGACCGCGGTGACGCCGGGGATCTTGTCGTTGCTCAAGCTGCTGACCAGCCCCTGGACTTTTTGCTGATCGCCCGAGGTGAGCTTGCCGCCATCGTTGCGCGAGACGACGATGCTTCCGGTGGCCCCCGACTGGGCGGGGAAGTACTTGTTACCAACGTTCTGGGCCTTGACCGACTCAAATGAGCCCGGCAGGAAGGCTTGCTGGTTGCTGGTGGTGTAGGTCGAGAGGCTGGGCGACAGCGCGATCACCAGACCGGCGGCGACCAGCCAAACGGCGATCGTCCGCCACGGGTGGGCGATCACGCTCCTTGACAGGGTGGCAAACATTGCTCCTCCGGGTTATGGGTTGGTTTCGGCCGCCGAGAGGCTGTCGGCGCGATCCAGATGGGTCGCGCGGGCGGGCTGGCCTGAAGCGGGATGAAGCTTGTGCAGCTCGGTATGGGTGTCGACTTGCTTACCGGCCAACAATCGGATGATCGAGATGCCCTCGTAGCACTGAGCGTCGCCGGGGGAGGAACGGGCGCCTTTGGCCTCCGGGGGCGCGGCGGTGGCTTGCCAGCGCATCACGACGAGGTCCTCCTCGGCGATCTGGTCCTCGATCTTGAGGTGCAGGTTGGGATAGGCGCGGCGGTGGCTGGAGATGAGCTCGCGCACGCCCGGCGGGCCGAGGATGCCGCTTGGTAAGCAAGGGATGCGGCCGATGTAGTCGGCGGCCACCAGCTCGTCGATCAGCTCGAGGTGTCCCTGGTTCCAGACCGCCTCGACGAACAGGCGCACCCTGTTCTTGTTGAGCTCAGTCACGCTGTTCACCGACCGGATGATGTGGGGTCGCCGGTAGGTCAACAAGGGAGGATCCCCCAACGTTTTCCCCAGTCTTTTTCATCCGGGCCCGGACGCTCGAGCGCGGTGTATCGTCACCGTGTGACGTCGATTCGGGCGCCGGCGCTGGTGGAACGCGAGCGCGAGCTCGAGGTGCTGCATGAGGGACTGGAGCGCGCCAGCGCCGGTGAGGGCACGCTCATCCTGGTCGAGGGGCCGGCCGGGGTGGGCAAGACCGAGCTGACGCGCGAGGCGCGGGCCTTGGCGGAGCGAGCGGGCGTGTTGGCCCTGGCCGCGAAGGGCTCAGAGCTCGAGCAGCCGTTTGCGTTCGGGGTGGTGCGCCAGCTGCTCGACCCCGTTATCACCGAAGCCTCTGGGCGTGGCGATCTGTTTGCCGGCGCGGCCGGTCCGGCGGCGCGGCTGTTCGTACTCGACGAGCAGCCGCCACCGGCCGCTGAGGCGAGCTTCGCGTCGCTGCACAGCCTGTACTGGCTGCTGGTGAA
>JAFASF010000342.1 GCA_019244745.1 Solirubrobacterales bacterium
GGCGACGCGCGCGTCGAGGCCGGCGGCAAGCAGTACTCGCCGCCCGAGATCAGCGCGATGATCCTCCAGAAGCTGAAGACCGACGCCGAGGCGTACCTGGGCGAGACCGTCGACAGCGCGGTGATCACCGTTCCCGCGTACTTCAACGACGACCAGCGCCAGGCGACCAAGGACGCCGGCAAGATCGCGGGCCTCGACGTCAAGCGGATCATCAACGAGCCGACCGCGGCGTCGCTCGCCTACGGGCTCGACAAGGAGTCCGATCAGACGATCCTGGTGTTCGACCTCGGTGGCGGCACGTTCGACGTGTCGGTGCTCGAGATCGGCGACGGCGTGTTCGAGGTCAAGGCGACCTCGGGCGACAACCACCTCGGTGGCGACAACTTCGACAAGGCGGTCGTCGACTGGCTGGTGGCCGAGTTCCGCAAGTCCCAGGGGATTGACCTGAGCGCCGACCCGATGGCCCTGCAGCGCCTCTACGAGGCCGCCGAGAAGGCCAAGATCGAGCTCTCGACGACGCAGGAGACGCAGATCAACCTGCCGTTCATCACGGCGGACGCGAGTGGGCCGAAGCACCTCGACACGCGCCTGACGCGCGCGAAGCTCGGCGAGCTCACCTCGGATCTGCTCGATCGCACGGTCGCCCCGGTCCGCCAGGCGCTCGATGACGCCAAGGAGAAGGGCGTCGAGAAGATCGACCACGTGGTCCTGGTCGGCGGTATGACCCGCATGCCCGCCGTGCAGGAGAAGGTCAAGGAGCTGACCGGCAAGGAGCCGCACCGCGGCGTGAACCCGGATGAGGTCGTGGCCGTTGGCGCCGCGATTCAGGCCGGCGTGCTCGCGGGCGACGTCAAGGACGTGCTGCTGCTCGACGTGACCCCGCTGACGCTGGGGATCGAGACCAAGGGCGGCGTCATGACCAAGCTGATCGAGCGCAACACCACGATCCCGACCCGCAAGTCGGAGATCTTCTCCACTGCCGAGGACAACCAGCCGTCGGTCGAGATCCACGTGCTCCAGGGTGAGCGCGAGATGGCGATGTACAACAAGTCGCTGGGCAAGTTCCAGCTGACCGGCATCCCGCCGGCTCCGCGCGGCATCCCGCAGATCGAGGTCGCATTCGATATCGACGCCAACGGGATCCTCAACGTGTCGGCCAAGGACCTCGGTACGCAGAAGGAGCAGAAGATCGAGATCAGGTCCGGCTCGGGTCTGTCGGAGGCTGAGATCAAGCGGATGGTCTCCGACGCCGAGTCGCACGCGGAGGAGGACCGCCGCCAGCGCGAGCTCGCGGAGGCTCGCAACAACGGCGAGAACGCCGCCTACCAGGCCGAGCGCCAGCTCAAGGACCTCGGAGACGCGGTCGACGCCTCCTCCAAGGAGGAGATCGAGAGCGCGATCAAGGCGGTGCGCGACTCGCTGACCAGCGAGAGCAGCGAAGAGATCAACTCCAAGACCGAGGCGCTCCAGTCCTCGTTCCACAAGATCTCGGAGGCCATGTACCAGCGGGCCCAGGAGCAGGCTGCGGCCGGGGCCACCGATGGTGCGGGCGCCCAGACCAACGGCGCCGGCGCCGAGGAGGAGGACGTGGTCGACGCCGAGGTCGTGGACGAAGGCAAGTAAGCGATGACCCCCGACCGCAAGCAACCCGCTCCAGCGGTCGCGCCGGGCGAGCCTGAGGCGCCGGTGGCTGGTCAGCCGCCGGCGCCAGCCGACCCTGCCGTGGCGACGGAGCGTGGCGGGGCCACCACATCCCACGGCGCACCTGATTCCGGTGCGCCGGCGGGAGAGGGCCGGGAAGCTGCCGGCGCGAAGACAGACGAGGCCGGCGCGGCCGGCGATGCCGGTGCGCCGGAGGCCGAGCTCGACCACGAACAACAGCTCGAGCGCGATCTCGAGGAGCTCGCGGCCAAGGCAGAGAAGGCCGACGCGTACCTCGAGCTCGCCCAGCGGACCAAGGCCGACTTCGAGAACTACCGCAAGCGGGCCGCCCGCGAGGCCGCGGCCGCGCAGGAGCGCGGCGTGACCCGGCTGGCGCTCGAGCTGCTACCCGCGGTCGACAACCTCGACCGCGCTCTGGTGGCGGCCGAGACCGGCAGCAACGGCGCCGAGACGCTCGTGTCCGGGATCAAGCTCGTGCACGCCGATGTGATCGCGGCGCTGAACAGGGTCGGGATCGAGAGCTACTCGCCGGTGGGCGAGCGGTTCGATCCCCAGTGTCACGAGGCCGTGGCGCAACAGCCGGTGGAGGGAGCCGAGCCCGGAACGGTCGTCGAGGTCTACCAGCGCGGCTACCGCATCGGAGACGCCGTGATCCGCCCGGCGCGCGTAGTCGTAGCAGGATGACGGAGGCGCTAGATGGCTGGAAGACCCGACTATTACAAGATCCTCGGGGTCGGTAAGAACGCCTCCGACGCTGAGATCAAGAAGGCATATCGCAAGCTCGCGCGCAAGTACCACCCGGACCAGAACGGGGGCGACAAGAAGGCCGAGGAGCGCTTCAAGGAGATCTCCCAGGCCCACGACGTGCTCTCGGATCCCGAGAAGCGCAAGGCATATGACCGCGGCACCGGTCCGTTCGGTGGCTTCGGCACGCCCGGAGGCTTCGATCCGGGCTCGTTCACGGGCAACTTCGGCGACATCCTGTCGAACCTGTTCGGCGGTGGCGGCGGCACGGGCGGCCGCGGCGGCGTGCGCGGCGGGCGGCCGCAACAGAGGGGTCGCGACCTGGAGACCGAGGTTTCGCTGAGCTTCGATCAGGCCGTAGGCGGCGCCAAGGTTTCACTCGCCGTGCCGACCTCGCAGGCGTGTCCGACCTGCAACGGAACCGGCGCCAAGCCCGGCACGACGCCGAAGATCTGCCCGGTCTGCGAGGGCCGCGGTGTCGAGGCTCAGAGCCAGGGCATCTTCTCGATCTCGCAGCCGTGCTCCAACTGCCACGGCTCGGGCACGATCATCGAGGATCCGTGCCCGACGTGCGGCGGGACGGGCGCGCAGCGGACGGTCAAGCGGCTGCGGGTCAACATCCCCGCCGGCGTCCGCGAGGGCAGCCGCATCCGGCTGCCAGGCAAGGGCGAGTCCGGGCTGCACGGTGCCGAGCCCGGCGACCTGTACGTGATCACGCGCGTTTCAGACTCGCCCGTGTTCAAGCGGGTCGGCGACAACCTCGAGGTCGAGGTGCCGCTGACGATTCCGGAGGCGGTCCAGGGCGCGGTCGTCGAGGTGCCGACTCTGAACGGATCAAAGCGCCTTCGCGTCGCCCCCGGCACAAAGCACGGCACGATCCAGCGACTGCGCGGGGAGGGCCCGCCGCGGCTTGGCGACAAGGGGCGCGGCGACATCCGCTACCGCTTCGTGATCGACGTCCCCGACACGCTCTCGCCCGAGCAGTCCGACGCGATCGAACAGCTCTCGAGAGTCATCAACGGAAACCCGCGCTCCGAGCTGTTCGCGCGAGCGCAGGCGGGCGGCGGCGGGCGCTCATAAGCGGAGCAGAGGCGCGGATGGCGGTACGACGAAGCCGGAGCACCACGCGAGTGGAGGTGTCCTCCGACCGCGGCGTGTTCATGATCTCGGTGGCGGCGGAGCTCGCGGACATGCACCCGCAGACGTTGCGGATGTACGAGGCGCGCGGGCTGATCGACCCCCAGCGCTCCCCCAAGGGCACGCGCCTGTACTCGCACAAGGATGTGGCGCGGCTCCGCCGGATCCAGGAGATGACGGCCGAGCTGGGGATGAACCTCGCCGGCGTCGAGCGCGTCTTCGAGCTCGAGCAGCAGCTCGAGTCGGTGACGCGCAAGGTCGCGGCGCTCGAGAAGCGCGCCGAGGAGCTCAAGGCCGAAGTGGAGCGTCTGGAGAAGCTACGCCGCGAGCTGCGGGCCGAGGTCGTGCCCTACGTCAAGGGGGGGGAGATCGTGCGCTCGGCCGATCTGAAGCCGTTCAAGATCAAGGTGAAGCGGCCCGCGAGCTGATCTCGGCCCAGAACCCGTCCTCCCCAAACAGCTCTTCGACGCAATCGTCGAGCACCCCTGTCTCGTTGGCAAGATCGAGGACCGTGTAGCGCCGGCGGATCATCTGGGCCCTGCGGTAGGTCTCCTTGAAGCGCTCGCTGCTGAGCCCGATCTCCGTGGGCGTGGTTGGGCAGTGGGCGTCCCTCAATTGCGCTCGCACCTGACGGGCCGGGAGCAGCTGCTCGCGGACCCGATTGCGGAGATCGGGCCAGCGCCCGCTGAGCAGCTCGAGCCGCCGGGCGAGCTCATCGCCGTCGATGTACTTGGCGCGGGCCTCCTTGACGGCGGCGTCGTCGAGGCCGGCGGGAGCGAGCGCGCTGCGGATCTGCTGCTCGACGTCCTCCCACGGTGGCCAGGCGCGAACGGCGGCCGGGACATCCAGCCCGGCGAGGTCGCGGGACAGCACCCGCTCGTATAGGGCGGCGATCGACACCGTGCCCAGCCCGACCTTGAAGCCGTGTGAAAGCGGCGGCTCTCCGTGCTCTGGACTCTCTCCGAATCCCTCCATCTCCCAGAGGTGGCTGAACTGGTGCTCGGCGCCGGAGGCGGGCCGGGACGAGGACGTGGCCTGCATCGCCAAGCCGGACATGACCAGGCCCTCGATCAGTCCCTCCATTGCCTGCGGGTCGCCCCCATGCAGATCAGCCGGACGTCCGGTGGCCTCGCGCAACGGCTCCTGGACCAATGACCACGCCGTGGGCTTGATCGGTTCGACCTCGAGCGCGTCGGCGAGGAGCCAATCCGCGCCGGCGGTGATCTTGGCCAGCAGGTCGGCATAGCCAGACGAGGTCATGCGCGCCGGCGCCTCCAACAGCACGGCCACATCGGCCACGAGCGCCCGTGGGGCCGAGCACTCCATCGTCCGCTTGAAGCCGTCCTTGGTGATCGAGGCGCCGAACGATGTGTAGCCGTCCATCGAGGCCGCGGTGGCGACGCTCATGTACGGCCGATCGCACTCATGCGCCGCGCGCTTGGCGATGTCGTTGATGGTCCCCGAGCCGACCGCCACCGGGATGGCCCGATGCCCGCGCAGCGACCCCGTCAGCGCCTCGATGTTCTCGTACTCCGCGTGGAGCGTGGGCTGGCCGGGAAATACGAACGCCTCCAGCACCTCGCGCCCGCTCGTCCGCAGCGACCTATTGACCGCCTCGCCCGCCACCTGCCACGTGTTCTCATCCGCGACCACCACGGCCGCGCTGTCTTCGAAGCTCCTCGCGAACACGTCCGCGACCGACTCGAGGACGCCGTCGCCGATCACCACCTGTTGCGTGTCGGTCGCCTCGCGAAGCGCCTCGGCGATGTGACGTTCATCCACGGCACGGACCTCTCATCGCGCTGGCTCGCGGGCGCTCGCCCGCAGGTGCTCGACCACGTCGTGCTGCACGTCCCGGATGCCCCGGTAGAGCTCCCGGTAGCGCTCCACCCAGAACCGATACTCCTCGTGGCGTTCCGCGTCCGGCTCGATCGTCCGCCCGAAGCGCACCATGCTCTTCGCCGCCGTCGGGAGATCCGGGTAGATGTCGGCCGCGACCGCGGCTTGGATGGCCGCACCGAGCACCGGGCCCTCGCTCACCTCGGTGAACGTGATCGGGACGTTCGAGACGTCGGCATGGATCTGCATCCACAGCTCGCTTTTGGCCGGGCCACCGGACACGACGTTCATCTTCGGGACGTAGCCGTTGTCGCGCAGGGTGCTGAGGATGTCCTCGGTGCCGTAGCAGATGCCCTCGATGACGGCGCGGAACAGGTGCCCGAGGCCGTGGCTCAGCGACAGCCCGGAGATGGCGCCGCGGGCGTGGGGATCGGTATGAGGCGAGCGGTTGCCCTGGAAGTAGTCGAGCACGAGCAGTCCTTCCGAGCCGACGGGAACCTCCGACGCCATTTCGCCGAGGATGTCGTAGGGATCGACGCCGCGCTGCTCCGCCACCGGTAGCACACCGTCTGCGAGCTGGTTCTTGAACCACGCCACGACGGAGCCGGTGGAGGCCTGCCCGGCCTCGATCGTGTACAGCCCGGGGATCATCGCGTGGGTGTAGGCACCCCAGAATCCGGGGTCGTGCACCGGCTCGGCGGACTGCGCGATCACCACGTGGGAGGAACCCGTGATCAGCGCCAGCGTCCCAGGTTCGACCACGCCCAGCCCGAGCGCCCCGGCGTAGGCGTCGACGCTGCCCTCAGCGACCGGGGTGTCGGGCCTCAGGCCGAGCTCCTCGGCCACCTCGCGGCGCAGGCCACCGACGGGCTGTCCGACGTCCACGACGTCCTGCTCCTGCGGGAGCTTGTCGAGGAGATCGGTGGCCTCGAGCTTTTCGTAGAGCCCCCGCGGCCACCCGCCTTCGTCGCGGTCGAAGTAGTACATGCACGTCGTCGTGTTGATCGAAGCCGTGTGCTCTCCGGTGAGCCGCTGGGTCACCCAATCGGCGCAGTCGAGAATATGCGACGTAGCGTCGTAGCTCTCGGGCTCGTGGTCTCTGAGCCACAGCGCCTTCGGCAGACCGAACTCTGCCGACACGTTTCCCCCGCCGCTGTATTTCAAAGCCGGATCGTTCGTCGCCGACACGCGCTCGGCCTGCTCGGCCGCCCGGACATCCATCCACAGGATCGCCGGGCGAAGCGGCCGCCCGTCGGCGTCGACGGCAAGAACCGTCGAGGCCGTCGCATCGACCGAGATGCCGGCGATATGCCCGCCCGTGATATCGCCGTCGCGCAGCGCGGCCGGCACCGCCTCACCCAGCGCCGACCACCACTCGTCGGGGTCCTGCTCGGCCCAGCCGGAATGGGGATGGTCGGTCCCGTATGTGGACGAGCTGAAGCCCACCGGCGATCCGTCGCCGTCGAAGATGCCGACCCTCACGCCTTCCGTCCCGAAGTCGATCCCCATCATGTACTGAGCGTCAGTCACCTTCGCTCCTCCCTGCGCCCGAACCGACGCGGGCACGCGCGAAGCCCGCCGCCGAACCCCCGCCCGACTCGCCGCCGAAGAACGAGCTCCACGGCATCTCGACCGGTCGCTCGAGCGCGATCACCTCGTAGAGGTGGCGAAGCAGCGGGAAGCCTCCCGGCGCCACGATCCCGCGCTCGTGGAGCTTGGGGAGCGCCCCGCCGATCTCGCGGATCGCCGCCGCGCCCTCGAGCGTGGGGTGCCCCAGCTCCGCCGATGCTTCGCCGAACGACATTCCGGCGCCCAGGAGCCTGCCCACGCGGACGTTCCGTCCGCCCGTGCTCGTGACGTACATGTCGCCGACGCCGGGGAGCCAGGCGCTCGTCTCCGCGCTCCCGCCGAGCAACGCCGCCATCTGTCTCATCTCGACGGCACCCTGAGCGAACAGCGCCGCCTCGTAGTTGTGCATTCGATCCGAGCCATCCGAGGCTCCGCGAGCCTCGAGCACCCCCTCCGCGATCCCCACCGCGAGCGCGTAGCAGTTCTTCATCGCCGCGCACACCTCGCAGCCGACCAGGTCGGTCGAAGTCCAGATCCGATAGCTGTCGGTGCGGAACGTCGCGGCGAGGCGGTCGAGCGCCGCTCGGTCGCGGCCCGCGAAGACCACGCACGTGTCGCGGCGGGCGGCGACCTCGCCGGCGATCGATGGGCCGGTGATCGCCGATACGGGGCTGACATCCCGCTGCGACTGCGACCAGGACCCGGCGAGTACGTCGGGCAGGATTCGCAGGTTGCCGTCCTCCTCGGCCTCGAGCCCCTTGGCGATGGCGATCACCAGCGCCCCGTCCGGGAGCAGGTGTGCGAGTTGTCCGCTTGCCCAGCGCACGCCGAACGAGTTGACGCCGCTCAACACGATCTCCGCGCCGGCGAAGGCATCGGGCGCCTCCTCCAGCTGATAGGCCCTGACGCACGCCGGCACCTCCGCATCCAGGCCAGGGTGCGCGTGACTCGCCTTGACGCTGTCGATGATGTCGCGGTCCAAATGGGTGCCGACGAGGCGCACGTCGTGGCCGTTGTCGGCGAGCGGCACGGTCAGCGCGCTTCCCATCACCCCGGAGCCGAGAATCGCCACCCTGCTCATCGGGGGATCCCAGGTTTGTTGCCGCCGGTGAGAACGGGTAGATCTCCTCTTGTGGCAGCCAACCCCGTCATGTTGGGACAGTGCCCCGCGCCGGGGAGGCGGAAACCGACCGACAGCGGCGCTCGGCGGCGCACCTCCCGGCGGAGAAGGAGGTACCAACCATGAGCTCGTCCTCGGACGGTCACCAGGCTTACCTGCTCGGGATCGACTTGGGCACCGAGAGCTGTCGTGCTGGCGTGTTTGACCCCGCCGGCCGCCTGCTGGCTGCCGAGGCCACCCCGTACGGGCTCGAGCATCCGCGACCGGGGTGGGCCGAGCAGGACCCCGATGAGTGGTGGTCGGCGCTGGCCCAATCGGTCGGCAAGGCAATTGAAGCGGCGGGAGTGGACGGTGAGGCGATCGCCGGGCTCTGCGCGGACGCGACCACCTGCACCGTCATCGCGCTCGACGACTCGGGCCGCCCACTGCGCCCGGCGATCATGTGGATGGATGTACGGGCTGCCGATCAGGCGCGTCGGATCGGAGATCGCGAGCATCCCGCGTTGAAATACACCGGCGGGGGACGCGTTTCGGCCGAGTGGCTGCCGTCGAAGCTGCTGTGGCTGAAGGAGCGCGAGCCCGACACTTACCACGCCGCGAAGTACATCGTCGACGCTCCGGATTGGGCGACGTTTCGGCTCACCGGCCGGATGACGGCCAACATCAACACCGCCGCAGCCCGCGGCTTTCACGACCGCGACAGCGGCGGGTGGCCGGTTTCGCTTTATGAGGAAGT
The DNA here is from genome assembly GCA_019244745.1 of Solirubrobacterales bacterium. Taxonomy (GTDB): domain Bacteria; phylum Actinomycetota; class Thermoleophilia; order Solirubrobacterales; family Solirubrobacteraceae; genus Palsa-465. Next base: position 8,808 of record JAFASF010000342.1, read on the forward strand.
CGGGCTCGAGGACGCCTTCGAGAAGCTGCCGCCAGAGGTACTCGACCTCGGCACGCCGGTCGAGGGGCTCTCGCAGGAGGCGGCCGGCGAGCTCGGCCTGAAGCCCGGCACGCCGGTCGCACAAGGCGGCGGTGACGCCTGGCTCGGTCAGATCGGCCTGGGCGTGGTGAAGCCCGGCCGTATGGCGCTCATCACCGGCTCCTCCCACTGCCTCGTCGGCCAGAGCGACCACCCGATCAGCGGGGAAGGGTTCTTCGGGGCGTACACCGACGCCGTGGTCCCCAGTCAGTACACGGTAGAGGGAGGCCAGGTATCGACCGGATCGGTCTTGAAGTGGTTCGCGCAGCACTTCTGCGGCGATGCGCTGCAGGAGGCCGAGCGCCGCGGAGCAAGTGTCTATGACGTCCTCAACGAGCGCGCCGCCTCGATCTCCCCCGGCTCCGACGGTCTGATCGTCAACGAGTACTGGCAGGGGAACCGAACTCCCTACACCGACCCGCTGGCGCGCGGGATCGTCTGGGGGCTGAGCCTTCACCACACGCCCGAGCACGTCTACCGGGCCATCCAGGAGGGGGTCTGCTACGGGACCACACACATCCTGCGGGCCATGCGGGACGCCGGCTTCGAGGTCGAGAAGTTCGTGGCGGCCGGCGGCTTTGCCAACAGCCCGCAGCTCATGCAGATGCACGCCGACGTCAGCGGTGTACCGATCACGTTCACCGAAGTCGGCGACGCGGTCGTGCTCGGGGGCGCCATCCTGGCCGCGGTCGGCGCCGAGTTGTTCCCCGGCGTCGCGGACGCGGCCGAGGCGATGGTCCACGAATCCCACACCATCGATCCCGATCCGGGAGTTCACGAGCGCTACGCGTTCTTTGTCGACGCCTACGCGGACGCGTACCCCGCGCTGCGACCCCTGATCCACCGCGTGGCCGAGAAGGTCGCGGAGGAGGAATCCGTGGAGGCATGAGGAGAGAAAGCGAGAAGGAGGACAACATGCAGCCAATCGCCGTCGGCGCCGATGAGGCCGGGGCGCCGCTCAAGGAGCACCTCGCCAAATATCTCCAGGAACACGGCTACGAGGTCACGGACTACGGCAACGGCACCGAGCAGGATTACCCGGACGTGGCCTCGCGCGTGGCGGAGGCGGTCTCAAACCGCGAGCACGACCGCGCGCTCCTGGTCTGCGGCACCGGGCTGGGCATGGCGATCACCGCCAACAAGATCCCCGGCGTGCGCGCCGTGACCGCCCACGATTCGTATTCGGCCGAACGCGCCCGCAAGTCCAACGACGCCCAGGTGCTCGCCATGGGGTCGCGCGTCATCGCCCCCGAGGCGGCCGAGAAGGTGCTCGACCACTGGCTCGAGTCCGAGTTCCAGGGCGGCGGCTCCACCGAGAAGGTCGAGAAGATCAAGGAGATCGACGCCGAGTTTCGCGGCGAGCGATCGGAGTCAATCTGACCAGCCGAGGTCTTCCCACCGATCGTCCGGCACCAGGCGGTCGATGCGGTCCAGTATGTAATCGGGCCGTTCGTCCTCCGCGATGTCCGACAGCGATTCTGAATCGGTCTCCCCGGTAAGGACGAGCGCCGAGGCCATCGACGCCTCGCGCGCGGCGCGGATGTCGGTCGTCAACCGATCCCCGGTCAGAACGCAGTCCTCGGGGCTCAGCTCCAGCGCCTCGGCGATCGCGTGGAGCATCACTGGCCCCGGCTTGCCGAAATGAAGCTCGCAGCTCACGCCGGTACAGGCCTCGATAGCCGCGGTGATCGACGCGGCGTCGGGTTCACCCCGCCCGTCCGGAAACGGGCAGAACCGGTCGGGATTGGTCGCGATCAGCCGCGCGCGACGGGGGCCGCGGATGGCGTCGAACGCGATCTGGAGCTTGCGGTAGGCGAACTGCCGGTCGTAGGAGGCGATCACGATGTCGATCTCAGCCGCGTCCTCCGAGATGCGGATGCCGCGCTGGCGCAGGGCGCGCTTGAGCGGCTCCTCGCTAACCGGGAACACGGTCGCATCCGGAGCATTGGCGCACAGCCAATCGGTCGTCGTGACGACCGTGTTGATCACGTCCGACGCCGGCGTCGGAAGACCCAGATCGGAGAGCTTGCCCGCGTACTCCTCCGGATCGCGGGTGGGGTTGTTCGAGACGAACACGACCTTGCGCTCCATGTCGCGCAGCGCGCGCACGAGCCGCTCCGCCCCGGGCAACAACTCCGAGCCGAGGTAGATCGTTCCGTCGAGGTCGAAGACGTACCCCGCGTATAACCGGTCAGGTACCCGTGTCAGCTCACTCACCCTTCCAGAGGCTGCCACGTAGCGGCAAGCGTTAGCGACGTCGCGGCGTGGGGCACCCTAAACGCAAGCCGAGGAGGGACAGGTGTGACCTACGTCATCGGAGTAGACAGCTCGACGACCGCGACCAAGGCGGTGGTGTGGGATCGAGACGGTCGCGCAGTGTGCGAGGGGAAACGGGAACTCGACCTAGTCATCCCACAGCCCGGGTGGCACGAGCAAGACGCCGAGGACTGGTGGCGCTCCACCGCCGGCGCCCTGCGGCAGGCGGCGGGGGGCGTGAACGCCTCGGAGATAGAGGCGATCGGGCTAACCCACCAGCGCGAGTCATTCGCCTGCCTGGACGCGGAAGGCACCCCGCTGCGCCCGGCGATCCTGTGGCTCGACGCGCGTGCGGTGAAAGAAGTCGAGGAGTGCGGCAGCGAGCTGCTTCACGAGATCACGGGCAAGCCGCCGGACACCACCCCCGCGCTCTACAAGCTCCTGTGGCTGCGCGAGCACGAGCCGGACGTGCTCGAGCGCACGGCCAGAGTGGTGGACGTCCACGCGTTCCTCGTCGAGCGCCTGACGGGCGAGTGGCGGACCACGTGGGCGTGCGCCGACCCGCTCGGGCTCCTCGACATGAAGACGTTCGAATGGTCGGAGGAGGTGCTCGGCCATGTGGGGCTCGAGCGCGCTCAGCTCTGTGAACTCGGTGCTCCCGGTGCCGTCATGGGGGAGCTGCGCTCGGACGTCGCGCAGGAGCTCGGGCTCCCCGCCGGCATCCCCGTGGTCGGGGGAGCGGGCGACGGGCAGTCGGCCGGTCTCGGAGCGAACGTCACCACGCCCGGCAGGGCGTACCTCAACCTGGGCACCGCGGTGGTCTCGGGGACCTACAGCGACGCGTACGCCTGGGGACGCGAGTTCCGCACCCTCAGCGGCCCACTACCGGAGACCTACACGCTCGAGACGCTGCTCCAGGGCGGCACCTACACCGTGTCCTGGTTCGTAAACAAGCTCGCCGGCACCGACGCGGCGCGCCTCGGGCTCGAGCTGTCCGACGAGGAACTGCTCGAGGCCGCCGCCGCGCGGCTGGAGCCCGGCGCCGACGGGCTGCTCGCGGTGCCCTACTGGAACCAATCGCAGACCCCGTACTGGGACGACTACGCGCGCGGCGTGATCCTCGGGTTCCGCGGACATCACGGCAAGGCTCACATCTTCCGCGCGATCCTCGAGGGCATCGCGTTCGAGCAGCGGATGATGACCGACGGTGTGGCGTCCGCACTCGATCAGGCCATCGACCTCTTCCTCGCGGTCGGCGGCGGATCGCGCAGCTCGCTGTGGTGCCAGATCATCGCCGACGCGACGCTTCGAACGGTGACCGCCTGCCGCGAAGTGGAGACGACGAGCCTCGGCGCCGGCATGCACGCCGCCGCGGCGATCGGATGGTTCGACTCGATCGCCGATGCCGCCGCGGCGATGTCCGGGGAGGGCCCGACGTACGAGCCGGACGATCGCCGCGCGGAGCTCTACAGCCGACTTTTCGAGGTGTATCGCGAGATCTACCCCAGCGTGGCCAAGCTCTTCCCGCGCCTGAGCGCGGCGCTCGAGGGCGAGCCGACTCAGGCCAGATAGCGCCGCTGCGGCGCGGGCCTTGTGCAACGATCCGGGTCCCCGTGCGTCAATTGACAGCTACCGGCCTCGCTGTGGCCGTCTTCAGCGGTTGCGTGGCCGGGGGCGCGCTCGCGGCGCCCGGGCCGAAGGCCTCGATCACGCGCGTGGGGCCGGCGCCTGCCGCGCAACGGTTACAGCTGGTCCTGCCGTTGCCGGCCGACCTGGACGGCCTCGAGCGGTTCGCCACCGCCGTGACCACCCCCGGGTCGCCCGAGTTCGGTCAGTACGAGTCGGTGGGCGCGCTCGCCCGACGCTTTGGCGCTGCCGCGCAAACGCGCGCCCGCGTGGTCCGCTATCTGCGAGCGGTCGGCGCCTCGGCGGTGAAGATCGACGCCACTGGGCTGTTCGCCCAAGCGACGATGAGCGTGCGGCTCGCGACGCGCGTGTTCGGAGCGCCTATCGCGCTGTTCCGAACCGCGCGAGGCGCGCGCTTCACCGCCCCCGCGGCGCCGGCACGCCTGCCGGTGCCGCTCCAGGGCGCGGTCACCACCGTGATCGGACTCGACACCCGCCCCCTCACTGCCCAGTCTTCGGCCAGGAGCGTCGTGCGCGTGGGTCGGGGGGCGGCGAGGAGCGTCGTGCGCGTGGGTCGGAGGGCGGCGATCAACGTCGCGAGAGCAGGGGCGGTTGCCCACACGACCTCACAGCCAACCTCGGCCCGCGGGCTCAGCGGTGTGCCGACCGGCTGCACGGGTGGGGCGGCCGCCGGCGGCTTTACCCCGAATCAGTACCTGACCGCGTACGACTACTCCCCGTTACAGAACGCGGGTTTGCGTGGGCAGGGCGAGCGGGTCGCGCTGATCGAGGTCGATGGCTTCGCCTACTCCGACATCAAGATGTTCGCGAGCTGCTTCGGCCTCGGGATCCCCGCGCTGCATGGATTTGGCGTGGGAGTGAGTCACCCGCTGCCACCGGGCGGCGAGTCGACGCTCGATCTCGAGGTCCTAGACGCGGCCGCCCCGGACCTCAAGGAGATCGACGTCTACGAGGCCAGCGCGACCGCGGCCAACACGCTCGAGGCGCTCACCGCACCCCTCCAGAACCGAGGCTTCAAGCCGGAGGTGATCTCGGCTTCGCTGGGCCTGTGTGAGCCGGACGTCGCCGCCGCGGTCGGTCTCGACGGCATCCAGACGACCGAAGCCGCCCTGCAGATGGCGGCGGCGAGCGGAATCACGTTCCTGGCCGCCAGCGGAGACCAGGGCTCGGCCGACTGCACGACGTTCAGCGGCACTCCGGTGGACCGCCTGGCCGTCAACTACCCGGCGTCCTCGCCATGGGTCACGGGGGTCGGTGGGACGAACCTGATCCTCGGCCCCGGCAACCAGATCGAGTCGCAGTTGGTGTGGAACGACACTTCGGCCTCTCCCGGCGCCGCGGGTGGCGGGGGCACGAGCGAGCTGTTCCAGCGCCCCGCATACCAGACCGGGACCGTGCCTCGCAACGCCCGCTTCGTGCCCGACGTGGCGATGCTTTCGGACATCGCGCCGGGATACGCGGTGTACTGCACCGCCCCCAGCGACTGCGTCGGCAACGGCAACACGAATCCGTGGGTCCCGGTCGGCGGCACGAGCGCGGCGACGCCACTGCTGGCGGGCGGGCTCGCGATCGTCGACCAGGAGCTGCGGATGCACGGCCGCGAGCAGCTCGGGTTCGTGAACCCGATGCTCTACGAGTTGGGCCGCTCTCCGGCCATGCGCCGGCAGGTGTTCTCCGACGTCACCGAATTCGGGAACGACGTCGGCCCGTACATACCCGGCAACGGCCAATCGCTCGGGTGCTGCAACGCCGGGGCCGGATACGACCGCGCGTCGGGATGGGGGAGCGTCGACCTCGCGAGCTTTGCCGCCGTGGCGCTGGCAACGCGGCCGCCCACGATCTCGGTGTCGATACCCAAGGGCCAGCGACCCCTGCAACGCCGGGCCGTGTTCGCGAGGGTGTCGTGCGGCGACGCGTGCCGGATGGGCGCCTACGCCGAGGTGCAGATCGGCCGTACGCGGCCGTTCAAGATCGAGTCGCGGGCGTACATCCTGACCCGCGCGGGCGCCAAGACGATCCCCCTGCCGTTCACCCCGGGGCAGCTGCGGGCGGTCCGGTCGGCGCTGGCCCGGCGAGTGCGGGTGGTGGCGACGGTCTCCGGGGTGGTGTTTGCGAGCGGCTCCGGGAGGCGGATAGTGGAGAGCGGCCCGAGCAAGCGGTTCGGGGTGCGGTAAGTCGTGCAATTCGCGGTGCTGGGTATCCACTTCGCTTCCCCGATCGCGAGCCAGCCGGCGATCCTGCGGATTCGCCGATGGTGGGAGCCTCGCGCTCGCGCGGACGTGGGCCGGCCGCCATCCGCCTCGTGCTGCCCCCGGAAGCAGTGGGTGGATCACAAGCTCGCGCGAGCGGGACCGAGGAGCCACGGACCTGGACGCTCCAGTACGCGTATATGGCGTACTAGAGCGACCAGGTCACCCCGGGTGACCCCGCACGTATTCGCCGTTGGCAGCTCCTCACAAATCCGGGGTCGGCCGCGTTCACCCGCGCACGCCCGATCGCCCCGATCGCCCCGGGCACAGGCACGGGACCGAAATTGATAGCCAGCTTCGCGGAAAAGCTGCCATAATCTAAGTCACACAGACTTAGATTTCTCGCTTACGACCCAGGAAACCATATGCAACCAGACCGTTTGACGATCAAGGCCCAAGAGGCGTTTCAGGCCGCCCAGCGGCTGGCCGACGACCGCCGCAACCCACAGACCACCCCCGAGCATCTGCTTGCCGTTTTGCTCGAGCAGCAGGAGGGCGTCGTCCCCGCCGTGCTGCGCAAGCTCGGCGTCGATCCGGCCGCCGTGAGGCAGACGCTGACCCCCGCGCTCGACTCCCTTCCCAAGCTCACCGGCGGCGCCGCCGGCGACCCGGCCGGGGGCTCGAGCGAGCTCGTGCAGGTGCTCCGGAAGGCCGAGGACGAGATGCGCGAGCTCAAGGACGAGTACATCTCAACCGAACACCTGGTGCTCGCGATCGCCGCCCACCCGGGCAAGGCCGGCGAGGCCCTGCGCGCTGCGGGCGCATCCCGCGACGCGCTGCTCAAGGCGCTGGCCGAGGTCCGCGGGAGCCACCGCGTCACCGACCAGAATCCCGAGGAGAAGTTTCAGGCGCTGGAGCGCTTCGCCCGCGACCTGACCGACGCCGCCGGCCAGGGCAAGCTCGACCCCGTGATCGGCCGCGACGATGAGATCCGGCGCGTGATCCAGGTCCTGTCGCGGCGCACCAAGAACAATCCGGTGCTGATCGGCGAGCCGGGCGTCGGCAAGACGGCGATCGTCGAGGGGCTAGCGCAGCGGATCGTCGACGGCGACGTTCCCGAGGGCCTGCGCGACCGCCGGCTGATGTCGCTCGACATCGGAGCGATGGTCGCCGGCTCCAAGTACCGGGGCGAGTTCGAAGACCGGCTCAAGGCGGTGCTCAAGGAGATCTCAGACGCCCAGGGCCAGATCATCGTGTTCATCGATGAGCTCCACACGATCGTCGGCGCCGGCGCCGCCGAGGGCGCGGTCGACGCCGGCAACATGCTCAAGCCGATGCTGGCCCGCGGTGAGCTGCGGTGCATCGGCGCGACCACGCTCGACGAATACCGCAAGCACATCGAGAAGGACGCGGCGCTCGAGCGCAGGTTCCAGCCCGTGTACGTCGACGAGCCGACGGTGGAGGACACGATCGCGATCCTGCGCGGGCTCAAGGAGCGCTACCAGGTCCACCACAACGTGCGCATCCAGGACTCCGCCCTGGTGGCGGCGGCCACCCTGAGCCACCGCTACATCGCGGACCGCTTCCTCCCCGACAAGGCGATCGACCTGGTCGATGAGGCGGCCTCGCGGATTCGCATGGAGATCGACTCCAAGCCGACCGAGATCGACGAGGTCGACCGGCACATCATGCAGCTCGAGATCGAGCTTCAGTCGCTTGGTGCCGACGAGGACGACGACGATCCCGGTACCGCCGCCCGCCGCGAGCAGCTCGAGCGCGCGCTGGCCGAGGAGCGCGAGCGCTCCGCCGCGATGCACGCCGAGTGGCAGCGCGAGAAGGAGACGATCGGCGCGGTGTCGCGGCTGCAGGAGCAGCTCGACCAGGCCAAGACCGAGCTCGAGCGCGCGCAGCGCGAGTCCGATCTCGGTCGTGCCGCCGAGCTCCAGTACGGCACGATTCCCGAGCTCGAGAAGCAGCTCGAGGCGGCCGAGAGTGCCGAGGCGGCGGCCGAGGCAGGGAGCGGGCCGCGCTACCTGAAGTTCGATGTCGACTCAGAGGACGTCGCCGAGGTGGTCGCCAAGTGGACGGGGATTCCGGTCTCGCGCCTCATGGAGGGCGAGATCGAGAAGCTGGTGCACATGGAGGAGCGCCTGCATCGGCGAGTGGTGGGCCAGGACGAGGCCGTGTCGGCGGTCTCGAGCGCGCTGCGCCGCTCGCGCGCCGGCCTCCAGGACCCCGACCGGCCGATCGGCACGTTCCTGTTCCTCGGCCCGACCGGCGTCGGCAAGACCGAGCTGGCACGCGCGCTGGCCGAGTTCATGTTCGACACCCAGGACGCGATGGTTCGCATCGACATGTCCGAGTACATGGAGAAGCACACGGTCTCGCGGCTCGTGGGCGCGCCGCCCGGATACGTCGGTTACGAGGAGGGCGGCCAGCTGACCGAAGCCGTTCGGCGCCGGCCCTACTCGGTGGTCCTGCTCGACGAGATCGAGAAGGCCCACTCCGATGTGTTCAACACGCTTCTGCAGGTGATGGACGACGGGCGCCTGACCGATGGCCAGGGCCGCACGGTGTCGTTCAAGAACACCGTGTTGATCATGACCTCGAACATTGGGGGGGTGGGCCAGTCTCGACGCGCGGCGGTCGACGCCACCTTCAAGCCCGAGTTCATCAACCGGTTGGACGACATCGTCGAGTTCGAGCCCCTGAGCCGCGCGCAGATCGGCCAGATCGTCGATCTCCAGGTGGCCAAGCTCATCGAGCGGGTGCGGACCGAGCGCGACATCGAGGTCGAGCTGAGCGACGACGCGCGGACCCTGCTCGGCAACCTCGGCTACGACCCGACGTACGGCGCGCGTCCGCTCAAGCGAGTGATCCAGAAGCGACTCGTCGACCCGCTGGCACTCGCGATCCTCGAGGGGCGCTTCGTCCCCGGCGACACCGTGCTGGTGGACGCCGCCGAGGGTGAGATCATGCTCGAGCCGGCGCGGGAACGGACCGCGAGCGCTGCCTAAGCGGTTTGCCTTGCCGGCGCCGGCCCGCGTGGCCGGCGCCGGCAGCATGGCGCTAACGGAGAAGCCCGGAGGTTCGGCGGCAAGAGTGATAGAACCGACGCCTCCGCGCCAGCAACCGAAGGAGGCAGCCGTGACCACGTACATCTTGCTCTCGACGCTCACACCCGAAGGCGTGCAGACCGTGAAGAACAACCCCACGCGGATCAAGGAGGTCAACCGGGAGGTCGAGCAGCTCGGGGCTACGGTCAAGGCGCAGTGGGCGACGCTCGGCCACTTCGACTTCATCAACGTCGTCGAGGCTCCGGACGAAAAGACGATCGCGCGCGTGTCGCTGGAGCTCGGATCGCGCGGCACCGCCAAGTACGAGACGCTGACCGCGATCCCGATCGACGACTTCATTGGCTCGATCTAGGGACGATTCCAAGCGCGTCCTCGTCGTGGGCGCAGGGGCTCGCGAGCACGCGCTCGTCCAGGCGCTGAACCGCTCGCCGCGCATGCCCGAGGTGCTATGCGCTCCCGGTAATGCCGGGATCGGCGCGGAAGCGCGCATCCTCGATGTCGCGGCCGAGGACATCGATGGTCTTGTGCGCACCTCGCGCGATGAGGAGGTCGACGTGGTCGTGGTCGGGCCCGAGGCTCCGCTCGTCGCCGGACTCACCGACGCGCTCGCCGCCGGCGGCGTGCGGTGCTTCGGTCCGACCGCGGCGGCCGCCCGGCTCGAGGGGTCGAAGGCCTTCTGTAAGGAGATCATGGACGCTGCCGGCGTGCCCACCGCCCGCTACGAGGTGGTCTCCGATCCCGCGGAGGCCCTCGAGGCGATCGACGGCTACCCGGCCGTGCTCAAGGCCGACGGCCTCGCTGCCGGCAAAGGAGTGACGGTCGCCGCGGACGAGGCACAGGCGCGCGAGGCGGTCCGCCGCCTCCTCATCGACCACGAGTTCGGAACCGAGCGGGTGGTGATCGAGGAGCACCTGGTGGGCGAGGAGCTGTCGTTGTTGGCCCTGTGCGACGGCGAGGTCGCGCTGCCGCTGGCCTCGGCGCAGGACTACAAGCGGATCTTCGACGGCGATGAGGGGCCGAACACCGGCGGGATGGGGTCCTACTCGCCGGTGCCGGGCGTGGACGCTGATCGGGCGGCGGAGCTGACGTGGGCCGTTCACCAGCCCGTGCTCGACGAGCTCGCGCAGCGCGGGATCACCTTCCGAGGCGTCCTCTACGCCGGCCTGATGATGACCGCGACCGGTCCCAAGGTGCTCGAGTTCAATGTTCGGTTCGGCGACCCCGAGACGCAGGCGATCCTGCCGCGGCTACGATCGGACCTCCTGGAGCTGATCGACAAGGCCATGGTGCCCGGCGCCCTGTCGGGGGTGAGCCTCGCGTGGACGCCCGAGACGGCGGTGACCGTGGTCCTGGCCAGCGCCGGCTACCCCGAGAGCTCCTCGCGCGGTGACGTGATCAGCGGTCTGGAGGCCGTCCCGTCCGATGTCTACGTCACGCACGCGGGCACCGCCCGCGGCCAAAATGGTTCGATCGTCACCGCCGGCGGACGGGTGCTCAGCGTGACCGGACTGGGGCCCACTGCCGCTGACGCCCGGGCGGCCGCATATGCTGCCGCCGACATGGTCGAGTTCGAGGGCAGGCAACTGAGGCGTGACATCGCGCATCTGAAATGAGCGAGCCAGAGCCGCGGACATACGTCGAACCCGTCCCCGAGTTCGAGGAGCTCGAGGTCGACGCGCCCGTGGTCGGGATCGTCATGGGCTCCAAGAGCGACATGGAGGCGATGGAAGCGGCCGAGAAGGAGCTGGCCGAGCGAGGTATCCGCTCGGAGACGAGGGTGATGTCGGCCCACCGCGAGCCGGACAAGGTCGCCGACTACGCGCGCAACGCCCGGCTCCGCGGCCTGCGCGTGATCATTGCCGGCGCCGGACTGTCTGCCGCCCTGCCCGGGGTGGTGGCGGCACACTCCGATCTGCCGGTGATCGGCGTGCCCCTGACCTCCCGCACCTCGGTCGCCGGAGGACTCGACGCGCTGCTCTCGATCACGCAGATGCCACCGGGAGTGCCGGTGGCGTGCGTCGGGGTGGACAACGCGCGCAACGCGGCGGTGCTCGCCGCGCGCATCCTCGACATCTGAGCGCCGCCCCCTCGGCATCCGCTGTCCGCCGACCGGTCAAATCTCCGGCGCTAGGCTTACCGGCATCGGTTGCTGATGGCCGAAGCGATCGTCCACCTCTCTTCGATTGTCGGGAGTCCGTTGCTGGACTCCGCGGGCGAGCGCTTGGGTGAGGTGGAGGACGTGGTGGCGCGCCTCGGTGAGGACGACGGACCGCCACCGGTCATCGGCCTGGAGGCTCGCATCGGCGGACGCGAGCTGTTCGTGCCGATCGACCGGATCGAACGCCTCGAGCCGGTAGCCGCCCGGACCGCCACCACCAAGCTCGACCTCGCCCAGTTCGAGCGCCGGCCGAGCGAATTGCTGTTGCGCTCCGACCTCCTCGACCACAGCCTGATCAACGTCGACACCGCGCACCTGGTCCGGGCGCGGGAGGTCGACCTCGTCTGCGACGAGGGCACGTGGCGCGTGGCGG
>JAFASF010000439.1 GCA_019244745.1 Solirubrobacterales bacterium
GACGAGGGCGGCCGGTGGCGCAATAGAGCTCGACGATGTTGCCTTCGGGGTCGCGGATGAACACGCTGAGCGCGTGCCCGACGTCGAGGGCGGTGATCACCTCGACGTTGCGCTCTCGCAGGCGATCATGGATGCGCGCGAGGTCGGCCGCTCGGCGCACGCGGAGCGCCACGTGCGCCGCCTCCGGCCGCGTGAGGAACACGAGTTCGTGATCCTCCTCGCGCGGGGCGCCGCTGAGCAGCGCCATCGTGCCGCCCAGGTCGTTGTCGGCGGTACGTACGAGCTCGAGGCCGAGCAGCTCGCGGTAGAAGCCCGCCAGCTCGACCGGACGCCGCGCCGGCAGCGCGACATGACCAAGCCGCGGCGCGCGCGCCGGGTGCAGCGCGCGGTCCAACTCGAGCGAACGAGTCCGAACATCGTCCGTAGGCGATGACGCGCCGGCAGGTGTCGGCGTGTGCACGAGCGGTCTCCTTCTGTCGACAGCGGGAGTCAGGTCAGCATCACTGCCGCCGCTGACACGCCGCTAACGGCTGGATAACGCGCAGATGCCAACAACGCTGGCGGGGAGGAGCACCCCAGGTTGGCGACCATGTCGTGGCCGCCGCCTGAACACGGGCGGCCTGACACGGCGGGACTTCCCCGGGTGGATAGTCCGGGTGTGTTCGCCTGATGTCAGTCAGCTCTGGCGCTGGGCGTCACGGCCACCGTCGGGAACTGTGCTCGCACCCGCTCGTAGCTCTCCGGGGTGCCGTCAAACTTCACTCCGATCCAGCGCGACCAGATGCGCCGCGCGAACGGGTTGCGCTCGGTATAGGACGCGAGCACCGCGAGCGCGTCCTCGCGTGAGGCCGGGGCAGCCTCCGCGCCGCGTTCGCGGCCACGGACTCTTATCCGCACGCGCGGGCAGGCGCGCACGTTGGCCAGCCAGTTGACGGCACCGCCCCACCCGGCGGTCAGGTAGTAAACGTCGGCCACGGGGTCGTGGAGGTATCCGACCGGGGTGGTGCGCGGAAGGCCGCTGCGGCGCCCGATCGTCGTCAGCAGCAGCACCTGGCGGTCGAGCAGCCAGCCAAGCCGCGCGCGAAACAGCCAGACCGGCATGCGAAGCAGGCGCCGCAGAAGAGGGCTCGGCGGGTGGCGCTCGAACACGAGCATTCCGATCGCCTCGTTGGCGAAGTACCACAGCTCCTGGGCTCGGCGCACGCCGCGGGTGGGCGGGATGAAGACCATGATGCGTCTATGCCGGCGTCGTGGTCGGGCCGCCGTGCCAGGTCGCGAGTCGCACGAGCCAAGCTCTCTCGCGCGGCGCGGCCGCGGTCAGCACGCACGTAGCGCCGGCGTGCTCGAACGTGACGATCCACCGATCGCCGCTGCGAAACTCGCGCAGCGACAACCCCGCTACCCGCAGTCGGCTGGCTCCCGATGGCACCGCGAGGCCGGTGCCCGGGACCACGGTATAGGAGGCGCGGCGATCGCCCGTGGCATAGAACACGGTCACCGTCGTCACGCCGCCAATCCGGTCGCGGCGCACACCCACCGGGTGCCAGCCTTCGCGGTCGTGGAAGTTCGGGAACACGATCCCGTGGTAGCTCACGTCAAGCTGCGCCGGAGTCTCGGGCGCCGCGGCGACCGCCGCGCGACCGTCCGGCAGCACCCAAACCGCGCTCACCTGCATGGCGCTCGGCAGCGACGTCCCGCCACCACCGGGCCAGCCGGCGATCGAGATCACGGCCAGCGCTGCTGCGACGGTCGCGGCAGCGACAAGCGAGAGCGACCTTCGGGTCGTCGTAAGCGGAGAAGGCCGCCGACGCGCCGGCGGCAAGCACGCGATGTCGCGCAGTCGGATGCCAAGCGATTCGGGTGGCGCGGGCCCGCCCGCCTGCAGCGCGTCGAGGACGCGCCGTTGGCGGTCGAGCGACCGCGCCAGAGCAGGATCGCTCCGCAGTTCGCGCGCGATCGCACGCTCTTGCCCAGGCACCGCGCGTCGCTCCGTCAGCGCGAGCAGAGTCTCGAGCTGACGGTCGCTCACCGCGTAGCCCCGACGGTTGGATCGACCTGGCCTGCGACCTCCTCGCGCGCTCGAAACAGGCGGCTCATGATCGTGCCTGGCTTGGTGCCGAGCGCGCGCGCTGCCTCCCTGTAGGTCAGACCGGCGATGTCGACCGCCGTGATCGTTTCCCGCAGCGGCTCGGTCAGTGTTCGGATAGCCGCATAGATCGCCTTCAGCTCCAGCGTCAGCTCGGCCTCGCCGTGGCGGTGGTCGGCGAACAGCTCAATATCAACCGCGCCATCGGTCGTCGGCCGTGTGGCCGCCGCCCGGGATGAGCTGATCCAGGTGTTGCGCAACACCCGGAGGAGGTACACGATGTCATCACCTCGCCTCAGCAGCCGCGGGCGGCGCAGGACTCGCGCGTAGGTCTCCTGCACCAGATCCTCGGCGTCATCGCGCGAACCGCACAGCGCGTACGCCGCGCGATAGAGCCGCGCCGAATGCGCGGGCAGCGTCGTCGGCTCGAGCACGCGGGGTGCTCCCTCGCGCGCCCGCTGTGACCGTATGACGGCGGCCTCGGACATCGACCCGCGAGCTTTCCAAGGCTCGCTGACGCCCGGCTAACATCTGACTAACGCGACCCTGCAACAAGCAGCGTGCCGCCAGCATCGAGTTCGAGCTCCCTCTTGATCAATTCTGAGCGCTCCAGCTCATCGGCGGCGTCCTCGTCTGCTCCATCCGCTAGCAGTGCACGGGCCAGACTCGCGCGCGTGTTTGCTTCGATCAGCCGCAGCTCGTTGTGGCTCGCGATCTCGACCGCGGTTCGGAGAATCGAGATCGCTTCTGCGCTCCGTCGCTGGTCGAGTCGGACCTCACCGATCGCTCGCAGGATCCGGGCCGTCATCCTCTGGTCTCCCATCTCCCGTGCAAGCGCGTGCGCGCGCTGAAGCTCCGCCACCGCTTCGTCGATCCGAGTGCGGCGGTGGGCCGTGGTGCCCAGCCCGTGCAGCGCATACACCTGGCCGCGCTTGTAGTGGAGGTCGCGCGAGATTGCCAGCGCCGCCCGCAGCTCGCGCGTCGCCTCCTCGAGTCGTCCCTGATCCCGGCGGGCGAACCCGAGCCCGTAGCGAAGTGCGCCGAATGTGTCGTCGCCTGCGTCGCGCGCCAGTTGCTGGGCGCGCTCATAGAGCGCCGCCGCCTCTGCGGCGTTCCCTGCCTCTAGGAGCGCGGTTCCGAGGCCATGAGACGCGTACGCCTCGCCGCGCCGATACCCGACGCGGCGATATCGCTCGATCGCCTTGCGATGCAGCGCCTGGGCTTCGCCAAGCCGCCCGAGGCTCGTGGTCGCCAGGGCGAGCATGTAGAGCGCCCACGCCTCCCTTCCGGCATCGCCAAGGTCGCGCAGCACCTCGAGCGCGCGTCGGAGCAGCCCGGTTGCGGCGGTGGGATGACCCCGGCTCCAGTGCGCATCGGCCAGACCTACGAGCGCGGCGACGAGCTCGTGGTCGTCGTTGAGTTCGTCCAGCTCATCGAGCGCCGCCTCGAAGCACCCGGCGGCCCGCTCGTGCTCACCACGCTCGTTGTGGTAGTGACCGAATGCGCGCAGGCAGACGGCGCGGCCGTGACGGTCTCCGTCCCGCTCGGCGGCCTGTAGGGCCGCGTCAAGCACGCGGCGCCAGTCGCCCCAATGCATGTTCTGATCGAACCCGCAG
The DNA here is from genome assembly GCA_019244745.1 of Solirubrobacterales bacterium. Classification (GTDB taxonomy): domain Bacteria; phylum Actinomycetota; class Thermoleophilia; order Solirubrobacterales; family Solirubrobacteraceae; genus Palsa-465. The sequence goes on from JAFASF010000439.1 coordinate 3,703, forward strand.
CCAAGGCTAGCCGCGAGCTCCCATGCCGGCATTCCAGGCACCCTGGAGACGCGCTGGACCATCTCGACCAGCACCGCTCGCTCGGCGTCAAACCACGCGAACACCGACCGCTCCTCCCGATCGCTCGGCCCCCAGTCCGCCGGCCGCCAGCGCGGGGCCCGACGACTGCTCGCTGCCGGGACCATGCTCGCGATCCCGCTCAGCAGCCAGTCGGTCATTGCCAGGCAGGCGCCGTACGCGCGCGCCAGCGCGTCCCGCCGGCTTTGACCCGTCTCCTCCTCGGCGAGGCGCTCCCGCGCGAAATCAGCCAGCACGTCGTGGAAGCGGTAGCGCACCTGCCCCTGTTGATCGCAACCGGCGACGTCGAGCAGCTGCTGCTCGACCAGGCGCTCGAGCGTCTCCTGCGCTTCGAGAAGCGTCGCGTCGAGCACGCCGGCAGCCAGCCAGGGCGCGAACGCCGGTCCGTCAAGGAGGGCCAGCAGCCGCAACGCTCGGCGGTCGCAGTCATCGAGTGCACGATAGGAGAGCCCGACGCTCGCACGCACCTCAAGGTCGCCCACCCGCAGCTCGTCCAAGCGACGACCTGCGTCCTCGAGCCGCGCCGCAAGCATCCCGAGCGGCCAGTGATCGCGTGCCATCAGCCGCGCGCCCGCGACCCGCACCGCCAGCGGCAACCGTCCACACCGCTCAGCGATCAGCTCCGCGGCGACCGGTTCGGCCGCGACTCGCTCGTGACCAGCCACGCGAGCCAGCAACTCAACCGCTTCGGAGCCCTCGAGCGGCTCCAGGGCTAGAAAACGCACACCTTCCAATCCGGCGAGTCGGCGCCGGCTGGTCAGCAGCACCGCGCACTCCCCGCAGCCGGGAAGCAGCGGACGGACCTGCGCCTCGTCGCCGGCGTCGTCGAGCACCACCAGCACCCGTCGCCCAGACAGGCGGGCGCGATACGCGCGCGCCCGAGCTTCCAGGGCGCGGGGGATCTCCTCCACCCCCGCCCCCAGCGCGCGCAGCCACTCCTCGAGCACACCGGCAGGATCCACTCGATCCGCCTCGATGCCGCGCAGCGACACGAACAACTGACCGTCAGAGAACAGATGCCGCACCCTGTGAGCCGCGTGCACGGCCAGCGCACTCTTGCCCACTCCCGGCTTGCCCGATACCGCCACTACCGCCGGCGCTCCGCTTCGCTCCTCTCCTCCCGCGCCTGTGGCCAGCACGTCACGGAGGCTCGCAAGCACCCGCTCTCGCCCGGTGAAGTCGCCCACGTCCGGGGGCAGCTGCTCGGGCACCACCACCGGCCCGCGCGGCAGCCCGCCCGCCAGCAATGACGGATCGTCCGCCAAGATCGCCCGCTCAAGCTCCCTCAGCGCTGGTCCCGGCTCCAGACCAAGCTCCTCGACCAACCTGCCGCGGGCGGCGCGGTAGCTCTCAAGCGCCGCCGCCCGACGACCGAGCCGGTACAGCGCCAGCATATGCTGCCCCCGGAGCCGCTCGCGGAATGGATGCTCGGCCACCAGCGACCCAAGCTCCGGCGCGAGCTCGGCGTGCCGGCCAAGCGCTAGCTCCGCCTCCACTCGCCCCTCGATGCAAGCCAGCCGCAGCTCCTCAAGCCGCGGCACCTCAAGCAGCGCGAGAGTCCCCGCCGTCGCCCCCCCCAAGGCGGGACCCCGCCACAGCGACAGTGCCCGTGCGAAGCAAGCCGCCGCCCGCTCCGGCTCTCCGCCCGACAGCGCCCGCCCGGCCTCGTCGACCAGCCGCTCGCACTCCCACAGGTCGAGGCCCCCCGGCGGAACCTCCAGTACATACCCAGGGGCGCGAGACACAAGCGTCGACGTAGAGCAATCGCGGCCGCCAAGCACCCGGCGCAGCTTCGACACCAACCCATGCAACGCGGTCATCGCCGTCCGCGGCGGAGCCTCTCCCCACACCAGGTCCACCAGCGTGTCCGCTGCGACCACGCGACCCGCACGAAGAAGCAGCGCCGCAAGCAACGTCCGCTGCCGCGCGCCGCCCAACGCTGCGGAGCGTCCTCCCACCAGCGCCTCGACGGGACCCAGGAGACGGTACTCCACCTCCACCATCACGCCTCAGCAGATGATCGCGTCTAGGAGGCGCTCAGTCCCCAACGCGGGCACGGCCGAAGGCACGCTTCCGCCGTGGCGCAGGCCGACCCGCGGGGGCGACACGGTCGTTGCTACGGATGTATACCCGTGCGTCACGCACCTACTCCTCATAGCGATTGGGGTGACAAGGATGCTGATCCGGTCCCGGACATCGTTCGGGCCGTACAACTTCAATCCAACCGACTAATCGTTGACCCGACATGTGATCTTTGTCACGGCTTAAGACGCGCGACACGCGCGCCTATTCCGTACTCGGCAACCGCGCGGGCGCGCGTACCGCCCGACCGTCGACAGGATCGACCCCGTGGATGCGGGCAACCAGCTCGCCCCGGCTTCGAGCGCCGGTCTTCTCGAAGATCGCCTTCAGGTGGTCCTTGACGGTGTGCGTGGAAATCACCAGGCGCTCGGCGATACGCGCCGTCGCGAGCCCGCCGACGACGAGGTGTGCCAGCTCGCGCTCGCGAGCGGTGAGGCGGTGGATGCGAGCGAGGAGCTCCAGCGCCTCCTCGGGGTTGGCGGAACGGATCGTGATCGCAACGTGCCCGCGCTTGGCGCCATGCAGCCGTTCCCCCTCGAGGACCGCCCAGCTTCCGGCGTCGGTCCTGGCGCCCGCGCGGGCGCCGAGACGAGCTGCCGCCGAACCGAAGGGCGCGCTCGCGCGACCCGCGACGGCGTAAACGACGCTCGGCAGCAACCCGAGGCTCCCGTGGATCCGTCCCGGCAGAACGCCGATCCACTCCCGGGCGCTCGACGTCCAGCTCGTCGCGCGCATGTTCTCGTCGAGGATCAAGACTCCTGGGGGTCGCCGCTCGACGAGCGGCTCGCGGCCGATCGCGCGGCGGCGAAGTGCGTCGCCAAGCGCCGGCACTACCTCGGCCAGCAGCGCCGTCTCCTCCGCGGAGAACGGAGCGTTGTCGCTCGCCCGGTAGGCCTCGAGCCAGCCCCAGCATCCGCTCCCGTCGCGGCAGGCGCCCACAGCGAGGTCGCCGAGGCCAAGCGGGCCGAGGCATTCGGCCCAGCGACGGCAGCGTTCGAGCTCCCCGGCTGTCGCCTCGCTCAAGGTGTAGACGGGCCGGCGAGACCGCGCCACCTCATGCCGGGCAAGCGTCTGATCCTGCTGCTCGAGCGCGAGCAGCCTGGGCAGAACCCGCACGACGACCTCCGTCGGGGACAGCGAGGCGACGCCGCCGTAAGGGATCAGCGAAGTCGGGTCGGCAAGTCCCCAGCACCAGAGGTCAAAGCCGATGGCACGCTGCAGCTCGCGTGCCGCCTCGTGACGCAAACCGGCGGAATCCAGCGACGAGTCAGCGAGCCTTGAGATCCGCTCACGGCAGCGGGAGCTGGCATGCTCGCTCGACATCAAGGCCGAGGGTACCTCGATCAGTCGGCTGCGGGAAATCCCTCCTTTGGGGGATCTCCGCCGCGGGGGTTTGGTCGCCCCGATTCAGTGCGTGGTCGGAATAAACTCGCGGACGCGGCGGCGCGACGGAAGGGAGCTACCGTGACGCTTCAGCTCAACCTCGAGCAGCTGCGAAAGCAGGCGAAAGAACGTTTGCGCGAGCGTCGCGCGGCGGGAGACGACCTGACGCTCGCGGACGCGCAGTTAGAGCTCGCGCGCGAGCTTGGATTTGCGAGCTGGCCGAAGCTCAAAACTTACGTCGAACGCCTTTCGCTCGAGCAGCCATTCCACGTCGACCTCGACTACTACGAGGGCCGGGCCAACGGAATCGCATCAGTAATGGGCGTAAGCGTCGCTGAGGGCCGCCGTGACCTCGCGGCGCGGCACGGCTTCTCGAGCTGGCGCGAGCTTCGCCACTACGTTGAGGCGATGAAGAGTGGCGAGGAGCCGCCAACGCCGTTCGTACTTGCCTACAGGGCAGCCGAGTCGAACGACCGCCAGCGCCTCGTCGACCTCCTCGACCGGTTTCCCGATCTTGTCGTGCAGCGGGGGACGAACGGCAACGACCTTCTTGGGATGGCGAACGACCAATCGATCGTGTCGCTCCTGCTCGAGCGAGGTGCCGATCCGAACCGCGGCAACGACTACGGCTGGACAAAGCTGCACCAAGCCGGCTATTCGAACGACTGCGACCTGGCCAGGCTGATGCTCGCCGGGGGTGCGCGCACTGACCTATCAGCTCGCGGCGACGGCGGCACGCCGCTCGTCGCGGCGCTCTTCTGGGGTCACCGCGAGGTCGTCCAGCTACTCGGCCGCGACCCCCGCAATCTGCGCGTTGCCGCCGGCCTCGGCGACGTTGAGCTGATCAGCGAGCTCGTCGACACGCCCCAGGCGGGCGCGCACCGCCGGTTCTACCGGCCCCACGGCGGTTTCCCCGCCTGGCAGCCATCCGACGACCCGCAAGAGGTCCTCGACGAGGCGCTCGTCTGGGCGGCGAAGTCGAATCGCGTCGAAGCAATACGGCTCCTGGTCGAGCTGGGCGCGCGAGTCGACGCGGACCCGTACCGCGGCACCCCGCTCACCTGGGCGGCGGTGAATGGCCACGCCGACTCGATCCGCGCGCTCGCCGAGCTGGGGGCCGACCCAAACCAGCGCGGAACGTTCGGTGGCCCGAGCCACGGCGAGGGCGTCACCGCCATCCACCTCGCCGCCCAGGCGGGGAGGCGCGAAGCCGTCATCGCACTGCTCGAGCTCGGCGCAGACCCGCTCATCCTCGACAGCCTTCACGGCGGCAACGCGCTCGGATGGGCGCGCGTCGGAGGCCATGAAGAACTCGCGGACGTCCTTTCCTGATGCGAGGATCGTCGCCGGCTCAGCGCTCGCGAAGCAGTTCGGCGAGCACGACCGCGTTGTTGTGCTCTTGGTCGCGCGCGGAGTAGAGGAGCGTCACCGGGCCTTCGCTCGCCCGCCGTTGCAACTCGTCAAGCTGACTCGCGTGGTCCCGAAGCTCTCTGCGGTACCGGGTGCGAAATTGCTTGAAGCGGGCGGGGTCGTGGTTGAACCATTGCCGCAGCTCGGTGCTTGGCGCGATGTCGCGCATCCAGTCATCGAGGTTCGCGCGGGTGCGGGCTACGCCCCGCGGCCAGACGCGGTCGATGAGCACTCGGTAACCGTCGTCCGCCCGGGGCGGGTCATAGACGCGCCTGGTGCGCACATCGATGGCCATCCCGCGCCAGCTTACGCGCACGCCGCAACCCTTGAGCTCGGGCCAGCCTCATCGATCGCCTGGGTCGATCAATCACTGAAGCGCACGCGGGTCAGCGGGCGGTGATTTCCCGTCGCGCGTGCGGCCCTTGGTGCGGCTGGCGGCGCTGGCGGCACGCTCCGCGTAGGCGCGGAACTCGCTCTCAAACTGCGGCCACCAATCTCCCCGCAGCTCCGGCGGGGTACGGCGCAAGCACCAGGTTGACAGCAGAAGGCACGCGCCGAGCGCGACGGCTGCGAAGCCCAGCGGGATCAGCACAACCATTGTCCAGGACATATCAACGTGAACCTCGCTTCAGACCATGACGTGGGGGATCGACGCCCGACGGGCACGCCGTCGTGTGCGTGCCCGCCCGTCGGCTGCTGGTCCGTCAGTGTGTGGCTACCGGCTCCTGCTGGAGCACCTCGAGATGGTGGACGACCCGCTCGGTGTTGACCTCGCGAATCACCAGGCTGGCCATCGACAGCGCGACGTACGCGCAGGCACTGGCGAAGATCAACCAGCGTGCCGTAGGGGGCGCGAACACCAGCGAGGCGATGATCGTCCAGCTCGCGATCACGCACATAACCAGTCCGAGCGCGGCAACGACGATCCGCTCCCCGATCCCGACCCCGCGGGCACCCGAAAGGGCCATCGCCAACCCGAATAGCACCAGCGCGATGCTGACGGCGAATCCGAGCCACGCGGCAGCCGCGGCCGAGAACGCGAACATCGCGACGACTAGGAAGCCGCCCCCGAGCAGGGTCCCCATCGCGAGGAAGGGATATCTCTTCCGGATCTCTGACATGACTTGACCTCCTTGATTGGACAGATTCAGAGCAAAGGTCCGTTCCTGCGCCTCGCTTCCGAATGGTGAACGAGGCGCATACATGCATCTATCGTATCACGATATCGTTACACGATACATAGTGGCCTTAGTGGCGCGTCAGCACGCAGACGCGTACCCCAGAGCGGATCGAGTCCGCGATCTAGGTGGTTCACCCGCGTCGTCCGGTTTGCAGGGTCTGCTTGCGGCGTCCGGTTGGGAGGGTCGCTTGCGGCGTCCGGTTTGGAGGGTCTGCCTGCGGCGTCCGGTTCCGGTCCCGTGCGGCGTCGGGTTAAGTGCTCGACGGCCGGAACTGAGGGCAAAGAGGCGGAAGATGCCCGATGTCAACACGGCTGCGATGGACTAGGTTGGACCAGCCAACCCCCGAACGATTTCAAGCCGTCGCCGGTGCCGATCGGAGGCACGGGCCGGCACGTACGAAAGTGTTCTCTTCATTCAATGCCCGCGCCACCGGGCTGCCGATTCTCGACGCGCAGGCCGACTTTCGTCGTGCCCGTCGCGGCCACCGAGCGATGCGCGTCGCTCGCTGGTTCACCCGAAAGCGGGGCTGCGCCTGCCCGCTGACGCTCACGGACTCCGAGGCCGGCAACGGGGGAGTGACCCGCCTGGAAGTGGTGCCGCTCGACTCGATCGTCGGCACGGTGGAGCCCACGGCGCAGTTCGACGCCAGTTTTCGGCCCGCCTCGGAAACCCTGCGGTGGCGTTGGGAGCAAATCGCGCTGGCGCACCGCAAGGGTCATGCGCTTCCTCCGATCGTCGTGCGCAAGCGACCCGAGGGCTATTACGTCGTGGACGGCCGCCATCGCGTGTCCGTCGCCCGAGCGCTCGGTCACCGGGACATCGATGCCTGGGTGACCGGGCGGCGCTAGCCCTCCCGAACGCCGCCGTAGGTCAACCCGCGAGGACCGCCGGCGGCCGCACCACCGACCCCTCGCCGCGGATGCCCGCGTGCTGACCCGGGGCGCTCGTCAGCTGCTGCATATACCGCTCGGGGACGTCGGGACGGTGCAAGGGTGCACGGCACCCGAGGTATCCGTCGGGACGCACGAGCAGGAGCTGGCCGTGCAACGTGCCGTACCGGCGATGGGCACGCAGGCCGGGGTCGGTGACCGACCGGGGGTCGGAGGATCTCCCTGGTCCGTCCATCGGGATGATCTCGAGGAGGTCGTCCCATCGCGCGAGCCGCGCAATCGCATCAGCGGCCCTGCCAGCGGCGTCTGCTCGGTTTCCGGTGAGGACGAGCAGGGTGTGCTTTGAGGAACGAAGTAGATCGAGCGTGCAGAGTGATTTGCCCGCGCGTTGCAGGCCGGACACGTTGGGGAGCCGATCGCCGGCGATGATCCGCTCCCGGCTCGGACCGGGCTCTCCCGCTCCGAGCGGGCCGCCTCGGTAGTTGTGCGAGAGCTGCGACAGTCGCGCGGTGTAGCGACGCTCCACGGTGGGCATAGCCATCGCGGTCGGCAGCACGCGGTCACGGAGCCAGCGCTTGCGTGGCGATGCGATCGTGAACGTCCTGACCAGGGCATGGGTCAGCGAGAGCACGCCGGCGGCGATGGGCACTCGCTCGGCTTCGTAGGTGTCCAGTAGAGCGGGCGGCGATTGCCCGCGGGTTACGAGCGCCAACTTCCAGCCTAGGTTGAAGGCATCGAGCAAGCCGGTGTTCATGCCCTGGCCGCCCGCGGGAGTGTGGATGTGCGCGGCGTCGCCCGCGATGAGCAGGCGCCCGCGGCGCACGGTACGGGTGGCCCGCTTATAGCAGCGGAAGGTTGCCAACAGGCTCGGGTCGGTGAGCCGCATGCCCGCGGGGCCGCGCTGCGCAACCAGTCGCTCGATCTCCGCCATGTCGGGGGGCGGGCGCTCACCGGAACGGTTGGGGACCTGTGGCAGGAACACCCTCCAGCGCTCCGGCGGGAGCGGAAATGCGACCAGTGGCGCAGCCGTGTAGGAGAAGACGTGGAAGTGGTCACTCCTCAGCGGCCAGTCGACGTCGACCTCGGCCATCAACCAGTCCTGGCCGTAATCCTCGCCGTCGAACTGCACCCCCAGGTGTCGGCGGACGATCGAGTGGGCGCCGTCGCACCCCACGACCCAATCGGCCCTCACCGTCTCCTCGCTTCGCTCGCCGCCACGCGCGACCTTCAGCTCGGCCGACTCGCCGTCCTCGATCACATCGAGGACGCGGCTCCCGCGCTCGATCTCCACCCCTAGGTCCTGCAAGTGCTGGTCGAGGATCCTCTGGGTCTCGTCCTGGCGCAGCGTGAGCACGAATGGATACGGCGAGTCGATCCGGTCAAGCCGCACCCGCATTGGGCGCCGGCGCGGGGTATGGAGGAGCATCCCATCGAGCCGGGAGCCGAGCTCGAGGAACTCGTCGGCGATCCCGAGCTGGTGGAACATCTCGAGCGCGCGAGCATGGATCGCGATCGCTCGCGATTCGCGCGGACGCGAGATCTGCTTGTCCAGCACCCGGACGCCG
>JAFASF010000383.1 GCA_019244745.1 Solirubrobacterales bacterium
TTCTTTTTCATACGCCACCCGGAAGGAAACGTCATCGTCGACGGCGGCAACCCCTTGGAGGTGGCACGTGACGCCCGCGCGTACTGGGGGCCGGTGGCCGACGAGTGGGACGTCCGCATGTCGGAGCAGCAGCATTGCGCTGCCCAGCTGGGGCGGCTCGGAATAGAGCCCGATTCGGTTCGGTACCTGGTGCAGACCCACCTGCACATCGACCATACGGGCGCGTTGGGTCACTTCCCAGACGCGACCGTCCTCGTCCACGCCCGCGAGCTCGAGGCTGCCCGCGGCGCGGATCCCCCCGTTACCTCCGGCTACCGGCCCGAGGATTATGCAAACCCCGAGATCCCATGGAAGCTCGTGAACGGCGAACATGACCTGTACGGGGACGGCCGGGTTCGCCTGCTCGAGACGCCGGGGCATTCCGCCGGTCACATGTCGGTGCTGTTGCGGCTGGACGGTGTCGGGCCTGTGCTGCTCACCGCCGACGCGACAGACAACCGCGCCCAGTGGGAGAGGAAGGCTCCGCTACGGGCGCTCTTCTCCCGCGACCAGGCAGCCCGATCGCTCGAGCGGCTTCGTGGTGTCGCCCACGATACCCGGGCACTGATCCTCTTCGGGCACGACCCGGAGAACTGGGCGGAGCACAGACACGCTCCAGCGCACTACTCGTAGTCAGCTCAGGGACGTAGGAACAAAACTCGCCGCCGTGGGCGCTCATCACCAGCGGTGCGCTTCCCGCGTGACGCCGCTATGGGTTGGTGAGCTCGGCTTCAGCATTCGTCCAGTAGACGGCGTTGTAGCGGACGACCACTTCAAACCGGCTTCCGCTTCGCGTCGTACGATCGCTTCGCGAGAAGCTCGATCGTCCAGCTGGTGCTCTGCGACGCGATCGCTTTCATCATTTGGGCGTCGTCGGCGGCGGAATCGCCTTGGCGACGAGGGACTCGCTGGCGCATCGACCGGCGGACGAGCGCTCGCGCGTGAGGACGATCGTCGCATCGAGGTCTGCAGACGCCGCGCCGCTCATCGCGCGATCGGCAAACGAGCGCTCTCGGTCTCCGAGAAGCCGGGTCCAGGCTCTCGTCCTGCCGGTCTACCAGGAGGACGCCTGCGGCCGCTCGCGAGAGCTGTTCGTGCTTCCAGCCTCGCCTCCGAGAGGGTACTCCCCGTCGGAAGACGGCCCATCCGGGCCCGTCTCCCGCCGGGGAGTGGATGATTTGCGGTTCAAGAGGAATCGCCCGAACATCAAGAACATCCTGGGGGACGGCAAACCGGCGGCCGCGGACCCCGCGGCCGCCAACGAGCAGAACCACGCCGCTGCGAACGGCGAGGTTTTCCAGGTCGTTTCCATACGCGCCTCCCGCCGGATCACCGCCGAACCGGCACGAAGCCCCAAGCCCCCGCCAACCAAGAGAGCCCTCTGTCGGACTCGAACCGACGACCCCTTCCTTACCATGACCCCGCGGGGTCTGTCGGGCGTCCTGCGAATCCCGATTTATGCTGAAAATACGGGCGTTGGTGGTTTAGATGCAGGCCGCTGTGAGGCGTTTCGTGCGGGCTGCGGTTTCCAAAGGGTTTCCATCAGCGAGCTGCCGCGCCGCCGTTGCTTCACGGAGCCGGGAGACGAGCAGCGACCGCGGCGACGAGTTCGCGTAGCTGCCTGACCAAGATCGCCTCCAGGTCGACCTCTCGCGCGGTGGCTTCCCGGTCTGCGCGCTCAAGTATCGACTCTAAGCGTGCGGCCTCCGCCCCAGCGGATACAAGCGCCGCATAGTCATGCTCGGTGTCCTGAAGCAGTCGGGACCGCTCGTCTTCGCCGCCATCGAACTCCTCAGGATCGGCCTCGCGCAACTGAGCGCGCAAGGCGACGAATGCAACCAGCAATTCCTGGCGATCGCGACGTAGGGCAGCGGCGATTTCGCTTGACCAGGGCTTGGGCACACCCTGAATCTGGCAACCGGATCGGTCGTTTAGCTCGGGCCGTCACCCGACCGGCGACGAGCGATAATGCCCTCGGCGGCGTCGACGAAGATCGGAGGCTCGCCTTGCACCAGCTCACGCATCTCGGCGTCGCTCATCTCATCGAGCCGGACGAGAGCAGCCCTCACCCGTTCATCATTGAGCTCAATCGACTGAAGGCCACGTTTAGCGCGGTCACTCGCCACACATCTAGGGTATCTCCGCGTCAAGCCGACCTGGCGACAAGCGAGTGACCAAGGCTGAGGGGCCCACGCCGGCGGCGCAGACGCACCAGCATGGCTGCGGTGGTGGCCCCGGTTGATGGCGCGCCGGCGCACTGGCTCAATCTGAGCCCTGCTCCCCGTCGAGCGCTACGCGGAGTGCGCCCGCGTACTCGGCCGCCATCCGTGACCGGCGGAGGGCTCGCCGGCGAGCGTCGGCAACCTCTGGCACGTAGACAGTTCGCGTCACCGTGCCATCCCTGTGGCCGAGCAAAAATGCCACCTCGTCGATGCTTTCACCCGCGAGCAGTGCGCGAGAGGCGACGGTGTGCCTGAACGAGTGCATCGAAGGCAGCACTCCGCGCGGAACTTCGACAGGTCTGCCGTCGGCGTCCAACTCATGAAGGACCGGGGAGGTTGGATATCCCGCTGCGTCCGTCGCCCTCCCCTGCGCGTGTCTGAGAGCACGTGCGACATGCCGCTGTTGCAGGGCCTGCCGGTTCGCGCCGCGAGTACGAAGTCGGCGGGCGCGCAGTACCTCGCTGCGAGCTTGTGCCGGCCGAGCACGACCGCGAGTTCTCGGGGGATCGCAACAGTTCGTGCGGAGCCGTCGGTCTTCGGCGGTCGCCGGTTGCCATGCCGGTCGACCTGCCATCCGAACTCGATTTCGGCCTCCTCGAGATCGTCGATCCGCACCTCGCCCCACGTCAGTCCGCACAGCTCCGAGACCCGGGCGCCGGTGAGCGCGGCCACGGCAAACAGCGTCCGGAAGGGTTCGTGCGCCGCGGCGATCGTCTGCTCGAGCTGTTCGCCGATGAAGATCGGACGGCGCTTGGCCTGCGAGATCTTCGGACGCTCGGAGGCGAGCATCAATGTCGTAGGGATCGTTCCGTTCCATCCCAGCCGCCGAGCGGCGAACTTGTAGATCCTTCCAATGACCGCGACGGCGACCGCGATCGTCGCCTCGCTTTTGCCGTCGGCGCGCAGTTCCCGAACCAGCCGTGCCACATCGTCGGCGGCGATGGCATCGAGTCGTCTGGCGTCGAACCGCGGACGAAGGTGGCCATTCACGATGCTTCGGTACTTCACCTGCGTTGTCTCTCGAAGGTCGAGCACCGGCCCGTTGAGCCACCGATCGGCAGCCTCGCCAAATCGCAGCTTGGGATTGGAAGCGACGCTCTCCCCACGAGCCCGGCGAGCAGCAAGATCGTCTCGAAGCTTGCGGGCAGCGAGGATCCCGCCGTCGACGGTTCGCCAGCGCAGCCGACCGCTCTCGTCCTTGAAGCAAACCTCGAAGACGCCTGTCGAACGGCGGTAGATGGCGCGCTCTACGCGCACACGTCGTGGTGCTGATGACGGATCAGCCATTCTGCCTGCTCCGAATGCCGACCACCCGCGCCGGCCCTCGACGCTGCCAGGCGTCCAGATCCGACCGGCGGAAGAACAGCTTGCACCCGGCGCCTGCCTGCTCCGCAGGAATCGCTCGCTCAGCAGCCAGGCGACGAAGGCTGTCGCGGTGGATTCCGAGGTACTCGGAGGCACCGCGCGTGTCAAGCCACTCGTCGGCGGTGGTCTCCTGCCGCGCGAGCCGGTCGATGACTTTCGCGGCGACGAGATCGGCTAGTTGCGCCACCAGCTCGTCGATAACAGCGTTGGGCTTCGCCGCCTGCGTTGTGCTGCCAGAGATCGTCGGATCACGATCAACGAGGCGCGGTTCGGCGGCTGGCGCCGTCTCCGCACTTGCGTACGCTTGCATTGTCGGGACCTCCCACAAGGTCTCGGCCAGACCCCGGGGTGTCGCAAGCATCGCCGGGGTCGCCTTGTTTTGTTTTGCACGTGTAGGCTACATGCTGGCCCGGACGGAACTGATCACACGCGTAAACAGCGCGTCCGGCAAAGCGGCTAGGCTCGCAGTGTGCCCCGTCGCGTAGCCCTCGAAGACCTCATTGACGCGCATGACGTCGCGCGGATCCTCGGGCTCTCCCACCGCAACACAGTGAGCCTGTACATGCGGCGTTATCCGGACATGCCGCGGCCGGTCCTTGACCTAGGCCGCGGGCGGCCCAGCCTGTGGCTGCGGCGGGAGATCGAGCGGTGGCACGCTGGTCAGGCGGCGCTTGGGAAGACGCGCCCGCGGCGTGGTTCTGCTCGTCCGCGGCCGCGTGAGGGTCCGCGGCCGCCGGTTTGCCGTGCCCCAGGATGTTCTTGATGTTCGGGCGATTCCTCTTGAACCGCAAATCATCCCCTCCCCGGCGGGAGACGGGCCCGGACGGGCCCTCTCCCGCCGGGGAGTACCCTGCCGGAGGCGACGCTGGAAGCCCGGACACCTCTCGCGAGCGGCCGCAGCCGTCGTCCTAGTAGACCGGCAGGACGAGAGCCTGGACCCGGCTTCTCGGAGACGGAGAGCGCTCGTTGCCGATCGCGCGGTCAGCGGCGCGGCGTCTGCAGACGTCGATGGAGGATCGTCCTCACGCGCGAACGCTCGTCCGCCGGTCGATGCGCCAGCGAGTCCCTCGTCGCTTTTGCGCTCGTCGGCGCCGGCCGCCGGCGGGCGACTGCCTTCGCCTCTCCTACGCATGAAAGTCAAGGGTTGGGTGGACGGATTCGTTTCGCCGTGGGATGGTTTGGGGTGGTGCGGGTGACCGAGCTAAAGCGCAGGTTCTGGGGCTGTTCCCTGCCGCGCTGCTGTGCCGCTTGACGGCCGTTGTGATGCGCGCCCCGGTGCGGCGCCCGCACCATTTCGGCTCGTGGCTGTGGCTTGCCAGTCCTGGATCAGTCGTTGGTAGGCGAGTTCGGCTTGTTCGGTGAGTTGGCGTTCTTGAAGGGTCCGCTGCTTGATCGTGGGCGTGCCCTTGGTCTGCTGGGTGCCGTGCCTCGTGGGCGCGCCGGCGCGGAGTTCGAGCGCGCGGAGTTTGCGGTCGACGGTGGTCTGGCGTTTGAATGCGTAGTCCTGTTCGGTGGTGAGTAGCTGCCCGCAGAGGCAGGCGAGTTTGCGGGCGGTCGCGGTGATCGCGACCTGCGCGCCGCGTCGGGCGCGGACGCGTTGGTAGAACGCGCGCAGCGGACCGGGGGTCTTGACTGCTGACCAGGCCGCTTCGCCGAGGACGTGCCTGCAGTTGGAGGAGCCTTGTTTGGAGATTCGTCCTTGGCGAGCGTGGCTTTGGCCGGACTGCCGGACCCGAGGGTCGATGCCGAGGTAGCCGACCAGCTTCTTGGCGGACGGGAAGCGGTGGATGTCGCCGATCGCAGCGATCAGGGTCGCGGCGGTCGTGACGTCGATCCCGGGGATCGTCATCAGCCGTTTGATCTCCGGGCTTTGGAGGGCTTGCTCGGCGAGTCGGCAGTCGACGTGCGCGATCTCGGCGGTGAGGAAATCGATCTGGCGCAGGCACGCCTCGACGGTGTCGCGCTCATCGTCGGGCAGTTGGAGCTCGGCGAGCCACTGGCGGCCGCGTTTGCCGAACAGGTCGCTCATCGGGGAGCGACCCTTAAGGTTGCGCACAAGCACCGCCGAGATCTCGTTCTTCGGGCGGGTGCGCTGACGTACCAGCTGGATGCGCCGGGACGTGAGCCGGCGCAGCACGCGTGTGCGTTCATCGCCGATCCACACCCTTGGGACGAGATCGGCGGCGAGCAGTTCAGCGAGGGTGCGAGCGTCGAACTGGTCGTTCTTGACCTTCGCGTGGCTGATCGCGCGGACGTACATCGGGTTCGCGATCACCACCTCGCTCACGAACGGCTCGAGCACACGGGCGATCTCGAGCGCGTTGCCGGTGCTCTCGAGGATCACCTTGTCATCGGGCAGCACGCTCTGACCAAGCACGCGCAGCTCGTCCGGGGAGCTTGCGACGCGGCCGGCTGAGCGAGCTTTCCCGCCTT
>JAFASF010000405.1 GCA_019244745.1 Solirubrobacterales bacterium
ACGGGAACCACGCCTCGAACTGCGAGGCGGGCGGATACACCCCGCGCTCGAGCAGCGCCCGGCTAAAGGCGCCGTAGGCGTCCAGGTCGCACCCGGCCGCTCCCTCGTAGTCGCGGACGGCCGCGGAGGTGAAGAACGGGGTGACGAGCCCGGTCACGCTCTGGACTCGGACCGCGGCACCGGCACCTCTGGCGGCGCGGTCGAGGCCATCTGCAAGCGCACGCGTTACCGAGCCGAGTCGCTCGTAGGCCGCGGCGTCGAGCAGGTCGAGCGTGGTCAGGCCGGCAGCCATCGCCAGCGGGTTTCCCGACAGCGTTCCGGCCTGATAGACGTCGCCGGCGGGCGCGATCCGCTCCATCAGGATGGCAGGGCCGCCGAACGCGGCCGCGGGTAGTCCGCCTCCGATGATCTTGCCGAGGATCGTCAGATCGGGCCGCACTCCGAAGCGCTCCTGGGCTCCGCCGGACGCCACCCGAAAGCCGGTGATCACCTCGTCGAACACGAGCATGGCACCGGTCCGGTCGGCGCGCTCGCGCAGCAGCTCCAGGAACCCGTCCTCGGGCGGCACCACCCCCATGTTCGCGGGCACCGGCTCGACCAGGATCGCCGCCAGCTCGTGGCCCTCGGTGGCGGCGATCACCGCTTCCCGGTCGTTCCACGGCACGATCACGGTCCCCTCTGCGGCGGCGCGAGTCACGCCGGGACTGGCCGGGATGCCGAGCGTCGCCAGCCCGGATCCGGCCTGGGCCAGCAGCCCATCGACGTGGCCGTGGTAGGCGCCGGCGAACTTGAGCACCAATTCGCGGCCGGTGACCGCCCGCGCCAGCCTGATCGCGCTCATCGTGGCCTCGGTCCCCGAGGAGGTCATCCGCAGCATCTGCACCGAGGGCACCCGGCCCGCCACCTCATCCGCGAGCTTGACCTCGCGTTCGGTAGGCGCTCCGAACGTGGTGCCGTTCATCGCGGTCTCCACGATCGCATCGATGACCGCCGGGTGAGCGTGGCCGAGGATCAGCGGGCCCCACGAGGACACCCAATCGATGTATTCGTTGCCGTCGGCGTCGACGATCGTGGAGCCCTCTCCGCGAGCCACGAAGATCGGGTCGCGTCCGATCGCGCGCATGGCCCGGACGGGGGAATTGACCCCTCCCGGCATGAGGTCGAGGGCCCGCTGGTAGAGCTCGCTGGACCGGGTGGTGATCGGGGTCGTGCTCACACGCCGGCGTACTTGCGTTCCCAGGCCCGGAAGTCCTCGGTGAAGTAGAGCAGCCGGATCTTCTTGAACTCCGTGGAGGAGTAGAGCGTCGCGCGCTCGTGGACTCCGGTGGCGTCGGCGATCGAGTCGAGGATCGCGTCGCACTCCTCCTTCGAGCGCCCATGGGCCATGGTGAAGATCGAGTACGGCCAATCCCTGTAGGTGGGCCGCTGGTAGCAGTGGGAGATCCCGCGGAAGGCGGCCATTCGGGGGCCGAGCTCCATGATGCGCTCGTCGGCGACCTTCCAGACCCCCATGCCGTTGGCGCTGAACCCGGCGCGGCGGTGATAGAGGATCGCCGCGACGCGGCGCAGCAGGCGCCGCTCGCGCATGCCCTCGAGATGGTCGAGCAGCCGCTGCTGGTCGATCCCGAGCTTCTCGGCCGCCGGCGCGTAGGGCTCGGAGACGACGGGCATGTCGCCCTGCAGCGCGCGGATCACCTCGATGTCGAACTCGTCGTAGGGTTGACGTTCGGTCTCGGCCGGCGCCACCGCCTCGGCCGCGGTGGCCAGGGCCTTGGTGTCGCCCTCCATCTCGAGGTCCATGCGGATCTTGAACAGCTTGAGGGTCGGCAGCTGGCGGATCGAATCGGCGCCGGCCGCCGCACCCAGGACTTCGAGCGTGCGGTCGAGGCCAAGCGGGGAATCGGGCTCGGTGGCGATCGTGAACCAGATGTTGAACGCGTGGTTGCGCAGGTAGTTGTGCGAAACGCCGGGGTGCTCGTTGATGATTCGCGCCGCGCGCCAGGGATTCTCGGGATCGACCTTGGCGGCGACGAGCATCGAGGAGTATCCGAGCGCGCGCGTGTCGAAGATCGGCGTGACCTGGCGGATGATCCGCGCCTCGAGCAGGTGCTTCACCCGCGCCATCGCCTCCTGCTCGGCGATGCCGGCCTCGGCGGCGACGTGCGCGTAGGGTTGGGGTGCGATCGGGAAGGCGCCCTGCATCAGGTTGAGCAGACGCTTGTCGAGGTCGTCGAGGGGGATCGCCGCGCCGTGCTTGCGGCTGCGGAGCTTGGGTCCGTAGGCTCCCGAGGTCCGGGCGGGCTCTACTGAAGCCATCGTGCCGCCTCCTTTGCGTGGTAGGTGATCACGACGTCGGCGCCGGCGCGGCGGATGCAGGTCAGCGCCTCGAGCACGGTAGCCCGCTCGTCGAGATAACCGGCCGCGGCCCCGGCCTTGACCATCGCGTACTCGCCGGACACGTTGTACGCGGCGAGGGGCATCGACGTCTCGTCCTTGATCCGCCGGATCAGATCGAGGTACGGCAGCGCCGGCTTGACCATCACGATGTCGGCTCCCTCCTCGACGTCCAGCCGGGCCTCGCGCACCGCCTCGTTGGCGTTCGCCGGGTCCATCTGGTAGCTGCGCCGGTCGCCGAACGCGGGGGCGGAGTCGGCCGCCTCGCGGAACGGGCCGTAGAACGCGGAGGCGAACTTTGCCGAGTAGGCGAGGATTGGCGTGTGGGTATGACCGTCATCGTCGAGCGCGCCTCTGACCGCTCCCACGCGCCCGTCCATCATGTCGCTGGGAGCGATCACGTCGGCGCCGGCGCGAGCCTGGGATGTCGCGGTGCGGGTGAGGAGCTCGAGGGTGGCGTCGTTGTCGACCGTGAGACCGTTCCCAGCGTCCCGGACGACCCCGCAGTGGCCGTGGCTCGTGTACTCGCACAGACAGAGGTCGGTGATCAGGATGAGCTCGGGGTGCGCCTCCTTGATCGCGCGGGTGGCGAGCTGGACGATCCCCTCTTCGTCCCACGCCCCCGAGCCCTCCTCGTCTTTCGAGGCGGGGAGGCCGAACAGGAGCACCGCGGGGATCCCGAGCGATGCCGCCTCGCCTGCCTCTGTGACCGCGTGGGCGATCGAGAGCCGGTCGACACCGGGCATCGCCGCGATCGGCTCGCGGCGGTCGATCCCGTGGGCGACGAACATCGGATAGACGAGGTCGCCTGGCGCCAGGTGGGTCTCGCGTACCAGGCCGCGGAGCGCACGGGTGGCACGCAGTCGGCGCAGGCGCGTCTGGGGAAAGGGCATTACGGTCAGAATATCGTCGCCTCGGCGCTCGCCGGCGGGCGTTGGGCGCGGCGGACTCGCGCACCGCGGGGCGCGTCCGATACGCTGGCAGAAATGTCCGATCTTCAGAAGCGGGGCGGCTACACGCCGCGACGGGTGCGGGAGCAGCGCGCGTACAGGTTGGTCGTGACCGGCGGGGTCGCCGGCGCCGTCGGAGTGGTGTCGCTAGTGCTCGCGATCGCGGGCGTGATCGGCGCGACGCTGCCGGTGATCGCGCTGCTGGTTGCGCTCATCTGCTTCGTCATGTTCCGCGGCATGGTCGCCAAGCGGTAGGACCCCCTACCCCGGGGTTCCCACGCGCGACTCCAGCGAGGCTCCACACGAACGGCAGTACGCGTCGTCGGGTGACGCCTCGGCGCCGCAATCAGGACAGCGCCCGGGGCGCACCGGCAGCACGGTCTCCTCCTCGGGAGTGGGACGCCAGGGCTCCAGGACCAGGTGTCGCCTCAGGTAGAGCACGGTCTGGCGGATCGTCGCGGCAACCGGGAGCGCGAGCAGAGCGCCGGCCACGCCGTAGAGCTGGTAGCCGATCAGGAGCGACAGGATGATCACGATCGGGTTGATCCGGAGCGAGATCCGGAACACCTGGGGAGCGACGAAGTGGCCTTCGAGCTGTTGCAGAGCGACGAACAGGAGCGTGACCCACAGCGCGCTGATGGGGTCGTTGAACAGGGCCACGAGCACCGCCGGCGCCGGCCCGATGATCGGGCCGATGTACGGGATGAACTCCATCAGCCCGTAGAAGGCGCCGAAGAACACCGCGTAGTTCTCTCCGGCCGGGAAGATCCCGAGCACGCCGAAGATCCACAGACAGAAGGCGGCGCTGGCGCCCATGATCAGGCTGAACAGCAACTGGCCGCGGACGTAGCCGAACACCGCCCGCTGGACCAGCAGCGGGAAGTCGTCTTCGGCTGTTCCGTCGCCCTCGGGCATGATGCGCTTGACGAGCTGTCCGATCTGTCTGCCGTAGACCAGCAGGTAGATCGAGAGCACGAACACGAGCACCAGGTCGAACCCGATCGTCACGATCTGGCCGAGGAGGTCGCGCGAGAACGACACCACGCTGCCGGAGCTCTTCAGCACGTGCTTCTGGAGCGTCTGCAGCGCGGTCTGCCCCTGGTGTTCGATCTGGACGTGAATCCCGTGGCGGTTCAGCCAGTTCTGGAAGTTGGCCAGGTCGTGGTTCGCCTTGTTGACGAGGTGGGGCACGTCCTTGGCGAAGCGGTCGACCTGCGTGCTGATCGGGTCCGCCAGCAGCACTCCCACCCCGGCGAGAGCGGCGAATCCGCCCACGTAGATCAAGAAGATCGCGAGCCCCCGCGGCACCCGCCGGCGCTCGAGCATCCTGACCAGCGGATTGACGATCAGCGCGATCGTGCCCGCAGCGATCAGGATGAGCAGGACCGGCCCTGCGGCGCGCGCCAGCGCCCACAGCCCAAGGATCGCGAGCGGCAGCAGCACCAGTTGGACCCACCGCGGCAACACCACCGGGGGCACCGGGGGGCCCGCCGCTACACCGGGAGAGGATCCAGGCCGCCCGTTTGCCTCCTCGCCGGCCTCCGCGGCGCCCGGCCCGCGGACCGGACGCTCGGCGTCCGATCGCCTGGAAAGCCTAAAACGCATGCAAATGGAAGTATGCGCGAGAAGTGGACAACTCCAAACCGATCAGCATCCTGTTCGTCGGGGACATCGTCGGCGGCATCGGCAGACGGACGCTGCTCGCTCTGCTGCCGTCGCTGCGCGAGCAGTACGGGCCCGACTTCGTGGTGGTCAACGGCGAGAACGCGGCGGGCGGCATCGGGATCACCCCCAAGGTCGCGAGGGATCTGCTCGGCGCCGGAGTGGACGCGATCACGCTCGGCAACCACACCTACCGCCACCGGGAGGTCTATCCCTATCTCGACGACGAGCAGCGGATCGTCCGTCCCGCCAACTTCCTGCGAAGCCAACCCGGTCACGGCTGGTGCGTGATCAACCACGACGGAGTCAGCCTGGGGGTGGTGTCGCTGTCGGGCAACCTGTTCATGAGCGCAGGCCGGCCGGCGTTCGCGGAAGCCGACGCGGCCGTTCATGCGCTCGCCGGCAAGGTCGACCACCTGCTCGTCGACATGCACGCCGAGGCGACGAGCGAGAAGATCGGGATGGGCTGGCACCTCGACGGCCAGGTCACCGCGGTGGTCGGCACCCACACCCACGTTCCCACCGCCGACGCCCGGATCCTGCCCGGGGGCACGGCCTACATCACCGACGTCGGGATGACCGGCCCGCGGGGCGGCGTGATCGGAGTCAAGCGCGAGCAGGCTCTGGAGGCCATGGTCACCCAGATGCCGGTCAAGTTCGAGACCTCGGGCGAGGATCCGTGGCTGAACGCCGTCGTGATCAGGGCACGCGAGCGACTGCGGGCGGAGTCGATACAGCAGGTGCTGGAGCCTGCACCGGGGGTGAGCTAAGGGTTCGCGATGGGATGTCTGACGGGATCGGGGCGGTCGGGGGACGAGCGGGGCGGTGCGAGCGGACGGCGACGCGTAGCAGCGCTACGCGAGCTGGCCGATCGTGCCGCATCCGCGAAGTCATCCGCGGCCGCATCCGGACCGCCAGACATCCCATCGCGGGCCGTAACCGCCTCCTCGAGGGCCGTGGCCAGGCGGTCGGGATGAAACGCGAACAGCGCCACCGCCACCATCGGGAAGAACCACGGTATGTAGAGGTAGAACCAGTGGGTGATCCCGAGTTGCAATGCGATCAGCACCGCGGCGCCCAGCGCCGAGACCACGACCACGTCCCGCCTGCGGGGAACGAACGCCACGGCGATCGCCAGCGCGACCGCCGCCCCCTGGACGAGGTGTTGTTCGAAGCCAAGCCCACCCCATAGCCCCCACACCGAGAACGGCGATCCGCGGCCAGCCTGGTAGGCGACGCTGTCGTGCCAGAACGGGCGCAAATCGTCGCCGAGCAGCACCGGCAGCATGACCACCACCGCGGTGGCCGCGAACGCCGCGGAGAACGCGATCGCCGACCGCCGGCGCGGCCATTCGCCGACACCTCGCAGGAACAACGGGCCGAGCGCCAGCGGGGCGAACTTCGTAAACCCGGCCAGCGCAGTCGCGATCCCCCTCGCAGGGGCCGAGGTGATGAACAGCAGCGCGAGCACGATCACCAGCGCCACGAGGGAGTCGTTGCTGTTCGAGCTCAGCGCGTAGAGCGTGAACGGGTACGCGGCCCACGCGTAGGCCAGCACGGTCCCGAGCGTCGGACCCCGGATTCGCCTCCCGAGGAAGAACAGGCCCAACAGCGTCAACAGATCGAACGCGATTGCGGCAGCGTGGGCCGCGGGAAGGTCGTCCCAGTTCCCACTCCAGCCGAAGATCGCGCGGAAAGGTACGTAGGCGTAGTAGTTGACCGGGCCGTACGTATCTCCGTTGGCGTTGTCGGGGGGCCAGTTCCCGTAGAGCGGCTTGCCGTGGGTCAGCTTGTCCGCGCCGATCACCCCGGCGTAGCCGACGTCGATGACGTTCGAGTTCGTGACGTTCAGACCGACCCGGAAGCCGACCAGGATCATGATGGCCATCGCGAGCCAGGAGACGGGGACGAACAGGTGAAGCGGCGCGCGGGGGCGTCCTCGCCCGAAGGCGAGCAGCAGCATGCGCGCCAGCAGATAGAGCAGGAACGGGTAAGCGAGCGGGACCGAGAGCCCGATCTTTGCGTGGTTGAAGAACGCCAGCGAGATCGAGAACCCCAGCAGCGCGATCAGGTCGAGATGCAGCAGCGACCATGAGCCTTTGCGCCTGGAACGCCGCTGCCACGGCAGCCGCCACGGCAGGAACGGCACCACGAACAGCGCGCACAGCGGGATCCAGACGTACAGCGCGTTGACCCGCCGCCCGAACGCACCCGGGTATCCACGGGCCATCGTCCACGCCACCTGAAAGCCGGTCCACGCCTCGGTGACCCTCCCGCTGGCGTCGTCGACGTAGACCTGCGCCAGCTCCTTCTGGTCTTTACCCGTCCCGAACCAGCTCACCTGCCAGCGCCCCGGGCCCTTCGTGTACTCGTAAGGCATGGCCGTGGAATGGCGGCGGAGCTCGGCGATGATGACCGACGAGCGAGCGGCGATTCGCTCGACCTCGGCAGCGGTCAGCCGGTAGCCGACGGGCGGCGTGGTTTTGGAGGTGACGAGAACCGGCGTGTTCGGATCGACGGTCGTCGTGGTGGCCGCCCGCGCCGCGGGCGCTGCGGCGATCAGGAGCGCGGTGAGAAGGGCGGCGGCGAGCGCGGCCTGCTTATTGAGCCGAAAGCGTGCGCCTACGCCCGGAAGCTCCAAAGCTTCTGTCCCAGGAACGACAACGGCGTTCCCGCCATGATCGCGATCGCCTGCGCGACCACTTTCGACATGCCTACGCCGCTGACGAGCGCGACCAGCACGACGTAGGTGAACCCGAACGCCACTAGCGACACCGTGAAGAATCGTACGGCCTGGAAGATCGGATGGTCTTGCTTGGCGCCGAACGTCCAGTGGCGGTTCCACCAGAAGTTGTTCGTAACCGAGACGATGAAGGCGACCACGGCCGATACGCGGTAGTCGATCCCGATCAGGTGCACGCACGCCGCGAACACGGCCAGGTTGACCACGTAGCCGGTGGCCCCGACGGCCACGAACCGGACCAGCTGCACCCAGTTGTGAGGTCTCCGCATGCCGTGACGCACGCGGAGCCGAAGCGAAAGCTCGACGGCCGTCTGCGGCAGGTCGACCGTGGACATCAGCTCTTCGGGCATCGGGGCAATGTAGCGAGCGGGTGTAGGAACGGCGTAAGTGACAGACCGGCCAGCCGGCTGCTAATGAGAGTCGGCCACCCGAGCCCGGCGCTTGGCGCCCGGGGAGCCTACCCCGAAATGCTCGCGAACCATCGAGGCGACGTCACGGAGCGACCATTGACTGCGGGCGGTGCGCGCCTCCGGCCCGGTTCCGCACCACAGCAGGGCACCGAGCGAATCTGTGCGGTGAAGCGACCCGTGGCTTCCGCCCCCGACGTGATCGGCGCCCCCCCAGTCGACGAACTCGTAGCCGGGAGCCGCGGAGAGCAGAACGTCGCCGGCCGTGGGGCAGCTCAACGCCGACCAGATCCTCGCGAGCGCGTCGGGGTACTCGGTGCACAGGAACACCTCATCTTGGACCTCGGCCCTCAGGGTGCTCAGGTTTCCCTCGACGGTCCACCGTCCACCGCGGGTGTCCTGAAGGTCTCCTCCCGGCGAGAACCGGAGCTCGCCTCGATTGCTGCGGACCGCGGCCTCTTCCTTGGAGGGGTCAGGCAACCACACCACGACATCGACGCCGTCGAGCTCGCTCACCACCTCAAGCGCGCGCTCCACCGTCTCTTCACGGCGCTCGGGATCCAGGGCGTAGATCATCGCGGCCCGCTGCCCCGGGCTGAGCGCGACCTCGGCCCCTGCCTGGCGCGGTGCGCTCGGAGTCGCGACCTCGAAGTCCTCGAACGCGTGATCGAGCCGGATCCGTTCCTCGACCGGGGCCTGCGAGTGGTCGGAGGTGACGATCACCGCGTACTGCTCGAGGAACGCGGCCGCGCCGCCGGCGGCATGCATCAGCCGCTCGAGCTGCCGGTCGGCGGCCGCGATCGAGGTGACCTGAGCATGGGGGCCGTTCTTGTGCGACCAGGCGTCGTTGTCCGGAAGCGAGAACAGCATGAAGTCGAACAGGTCGTGCTCGACGAGATAGGCGCCGACGCAGCCGGTGTGCTGGTCGCGGATGCCCGGCATTCCCAGCTGCCCGCGGCATCCGGTCTTGCGGCTCGCGTACAGGTCGGCGTAGAACAGCTCCTTGGGACCGTCGATGGTGCGCCGGAAGAGGGTCGAGGTGACGATCCGGGCGAGCGCCGTCTCGTTGGACACCTCGTGCTGGTGGCGCCCACGATAGATCAGGTAGGTGGTGCCGGCCGTGCGCAGGTCCGCGTCGTCGAGCGTCTCGAACACGGTCTCGACGTCCTTGTTCAGGTGTTCGGCGTTCATCCGGTAGACCGTGTCGGTCAGCGACCGCAACACTCCGAACTGGCGGCTCGCCGAGAAGCTCGAGCCGTACTCGACATAGCGGCCCTCCTCGCGGTGGTACCAGTTCATGCTCGGGATCCAATGCCCATCCGGTCCCGCGCCGGTGGCGATGGTCGCCGCGCAGACCGGGGTCACCGACGGGAACGAGGCCACGCAATCGTCGACGTAGACGCCGTGGTCGCGGATCAGCTCGAGGGCGGGGGCGCGTCCGCTGGCGATGCTCCGGTCGAGCATCGCCGGCTTGAGCGCGTCGATCACGACCAGGACGAGCTTCCTGCGCGCTCGTGTGCCGTCCGTTGATTTAGGGCGTCGGCGTGCCACTACCTGAGGATCCGCAGCCCGGCGTACTTCTGACCCTCACGCCGCCGGCCCGCGAGGAGCAGCCACAGCAGCCACAAAAGCGAGGCCAGGCCGACCGGCGGTGCGACCACCGAGAGGGCCGCGGTCACGACCGCGAACGCCTCGGCGTACAGGGGGACGATGGCCGCCGCCCCCGCTTCGAGCCGCGAGCGCACGCGCGCGAGGAGCGGCCGGCTCGCCGCGATGCCGACCGCGGCGCACAGCACGCCGCCGACGATGCCCGGCCAGACCAGGTAGTGACCTCTCGCCAGCGATCCCCCGAAAAACAGCGCTCCCAGTGCCAGCGAGGCTGCGGCGAGCAGGATCCCGACGACTCCGCGCTCGAGCTGCTTCGAGGTCAGGCGCCGCTCGGCGAGCAGCAGCAGGGCCGCGCAGATCGCCATCGCAAGCAGGAATGGGACGTGTTGCAGGAAAGAGAGGTCCGTGCCCTTGAAATGGATCTCGGCGTTGGCCTCGGCGAGCCCGCCGACCGCCAGCGCGGGCAGGAATGGACGGATCCCCACCGCCGCCGCGACGCCGATCCCCTGGAAGATGTCGAAGACGAGATGCACCGTGCTGTACCGTGAGCAGACGTGACGATAGACGAGAGGGAGGTGTGAGCCGCGTGGGGCGGCCTCACTCCAGGCGCGCGCGGTCTACCGCACGAGACATAGAGCGCTACGCGGCCCTGTTCGCCGAGCGCACCCAGGTGATGCGCTCCTCGGCGATGCGCGACCTGATGGCGCTGACCGAGCGAGACGACGTCATCTCCCTGGCCGGAGGTCTGCCGGATACCTCGACGTTCCCTCCGGACTCCTATGCGTCGCTCATGCGGACCGTCGCCGCTGAATCGTGCGCGCGGGCGCTCCAGTACGGCCCCACCGAGGGGCTGGCGCTCCTGAAAGAGTGCATCGCCGACGTGATGTCGGCCGAAGGCATGACCGTCGATCACGACGAACTGCTCGTCACGACGGGCGGCCAGCAGGTGATCGACCTCGTGTGCAAGACGCTGCTGGATCCCGGCGACGTCGTCGTCACGGAGGCCCCCACCTACCCCGGCGCGGTCCCGAC
>JAFASF010000448.1 GCA_019244745.1 Solirubrobacterales bacterium
GAGCGGGCGCTGTGGTGGAAACGCGCGGTCGAGGTGTGGCCCGACTACGCGGACTACCAAACCAAGACTGACCGCCAGATCCCGGTGTTCGTGCTCGAGCCCGTGTCGTAAGCGCATACGAGCGGCGGTTACTCCTCGCGCCACGAGTAGCGCGTACACCAAACGCGTCCGTTTCCGCGGCGGAGACGTCAAAGCTACTGGCGCTCGCGACTGCTTCGTCGACGCAGCGGCAAGGATCAGGCGGCTTGCGCACCGCCGCGGCACGGATCCGCGACCGGTTCAACGCGGCGCCTCGTCGCGCCCCCGGTGCACTCCTTTCGATACCTAGGCTCTCAAAAAGGATGGGGCCGACGTAATCGATGCGTATGCCTCAGCCCAGCGGGTAACCCTTGGAGCGACCGACGCGGCTGCCCGGTCAGCGCGGTCCGACAAAGGAGACGCCATGCCCGACCGCGAGGGGAACACCAAAGCAAGCGACGATGCGATTCCCGACACCTCCTTGCACGCGTACAAGGAGGGTCGTAAGGAGGACGTCAGCGGCAACGCCGACGCTCTGGAGTCCAACGACCCGAAGGACCAGCAGCAGGACACGCTCGAGGGCGACGACGAGCCGGACTTGCCTCACCAGAAGCACTAAGCTCTGAGAGCCGATGGTCAGGCACCGGCATGGGCCGGGGCTGGTCACGTTCCACGGCCGGTGCCGCCCTCTCAGTGGCGCGTGGAGGAATGGAGTCCCAACCTTAACGAAAGGTTCGTCTGTGTGGAGTGGCCCGGCGAGTTGAGATGCCGATGGTTAGGCGACCGTTGCCGCGCTCGATCGGATCCATCGCGGAAGGCGTAGGTGCGGTCGCGGCGCGCCCCTCCAAGATGTTGTGCGGGCAGCTCCGCCGGCGGGTTGCCGGCACGCTTCGGCGAGCGGGGGCTCGCGTCGCACGACCCGGATCAGCGGAAGCCAGTCCTCGCCGGGGTAGGCGTCCATCAGGTCGCGCAGGTTACCGTACAGCTCCGTGACGTACGCGGCACAGCGACCCGCCGCGATTCGCACCGTCAGGACCGTCCGGGCTGCTAATAACGCGGCGAACGATTTGCGTCGCCAATCGCGCTCGTGAAACAGCGCCTCGTTTCGGACAGCAACCGCGGTCTTGATGGTCTGGTAGTCCGCCGCGCTTGGCCAGGTCGCGAGTGCAGAAGGCCGCGGATCCCAGGCTGACGGCGCGTGGCTCACAGCGCCGCACCCTCCGGCGAGCACAAGCAGTGCGCTTGCCAGGAGGCGACGTATCGCACGACGTCGCATCGGATCTTCCTGTCACTCGCTAACGGAGCGCGGCCGTCGCCGGGCGCGGATAGCGGTCAAATGCGACCCGCGCTCCGCCAAGGGCGATCATCGAGAGCGCGAACCTCCCGGCCGCGCCGATGCCGGCGTCGGCCCCAATCAAAACCGGCGCTCGCCGCGGTGATGCGAACAATCGTCGGTGCGATCGTCCCCGAGGCGTGGCTACGTTCGGCAACGTTGGCCTGGTCGATCGGGACCGGTGAGCTCGTCCTGGAGGAGTGGTTGGGGGTTTCTGGCCAACTGGACTTAAGGTCGAATCTGGCTGACGCCGCGGATGGGATCGCAACTGCGAGCCACAGGCAGAGCGACGCGGCCATGGTGATTCGTGTGGTGTGGTCATCGCGTGCCTCCTTCCGGCGTGGATCGCTGGGGGGTCGTCCGAGTGGCCAACACGGTGGCGATCGCTGGTAAACGGACGGCAGCCGGCGGTTGCGAGCCGGTAAATGGCTTTCAGCCGAGCGGGGTCGGCGGTGGTACCGTTGGTCGCGGGCGATTTGGGAGCGGGTGTTGGAGTTCAGAGTTCTCGCCCATTCGAGGTCGCGCGTGCCGGTCAGCGGGTCGCGCTGGGTGGCACTCGGCAGCGCGCGCTGCTGGCACTGTTGCTGCTGCACCGCAATCAGCTGGTCGGTCGGGACCGGCTGATTGACGAGCTGTGGGGTGAGCGTCCGCCGGCGACCGCGCTCAAGACCGTGCAGGTGTATGTCTCGCGGCTGCGCAAGGCGCTCGGGGACGAGGCGCTTCTCACCCGCGCGGGGGGATACATACTGGCGGTCGAGCCCGAGCAAGTCGACGCCGACCGGTTCGATGCCCTCGCGGGGGATAGCCGCCGGGCCCTCCAATCCGGCGATCCGCGCGGTGCGGTTCGTCGGCTGGATGAGGCCTTAGCGCTCTGGCGCGGGCCGCCGCTGGCGGATCTGGCGTATGAGCAGTTCGCGCAAGCGGAGATCGCGCGCCTTGCGGAGGCCAGGCTAGGGGCCGTCGAGGACCGAATCGAGGCCAAACTCGCTCTGGGGCAGCACGCGGAGCTTGTCGCGGAGCTCGAGGCGCTCGTCCGCGAGCATCCGTTGCGTGAGCGGCTTCGATGCCAGCTGATGCTCGCTCTATACCGCTCGGGGCGGCAGGCGGATGCGCTTGCGAGCTTTCGCCAGGCACGAGGTTCGCTCGTCGATGAGCTCGGCATTGAGCCTGGGCGGCCGCTTCAGGAGCTCGAGCGGGCGATTCTGACCCAGGATCCGGCGCTCGATCCGCCGGCCGCACGCGGTGCGGACAGTCGGGCGGCCGCCGCTCGGCGAGTGCGCCGCGGGGCGCTGCTGATCGCCATCGGAGGGGCGCTGCTGCTCGCCGCGATGTCGGTGGTCGCGGTCATGCTGTCGCAGTCAAGCTCGAATTCCGTGCTGGTCGCGCCGAACTCGGTCGCAGTGATCGACACGCACAGTGATCGCGTGGTCGGTGCGGTGCCGGTGGGAACGCGGCCTGACGCGATCGTGTTTGGCTCGGGTTCGTTGTGGGTCGCGAACCGAGACGATCAGACGGTGTCGCGCGTCGACGCGAGATCGTTGCAGACGCTGCGCACGATCTCGGTGTCGGACCCGCCGACGAGTGTGGCCGCGAGCTCGAACGGGATCTGGGTGGCCGCGTCTGGTCTGAACCCGAGCGTGAGCAGCGTTTCTGTTAGCCGCATCGACCCGCAGTTCGATGTGCTCAGTACAACATTGCACGTCGGCAATGTCGTTCCCCGCGGGCCAGCGGCCGTCGCGTCCCGAGGAGACTCCGTGTGGGTCGCCCCGTCCTCGGGACTGCTGACGCGCCTTGATGGGACGACGGGGCGAGTTGTGGGACAGATCGATCCGAACGCCAGCCCGACGGGAATCGCCGTCGGCGAGGGCGCGGTGTGGGTGAGCGACGCTGAGGCCGACAACGTGGTGCGCGTCGACCCAACCGGGCTGCTGACGCCGATCCCGGTCGGTGGCGCCCCGAGCGGGATCGCGGTCGGCGCCGGCGGCGTGTGGGTGGCGGACTCACTTGATGGCGCGGTAGTGCGAATCGATCCCGCCGCGCGCGCGGTAACCACCACCATCAAGGTTGGCCGCGGGCCGGACAGCGTCGCGGTCGGCGCCGGCTCGCTATGGGTCGCTAACAGCGGCGACGGCACCGTCACCCGCATCGACCCGACGACAGATAAGGAGCTCGCGACGATTGCGGTCGGGGGCAGCCCGCAGGCGATCACGATCGCCGACGGGCGGGCGTGGGTGACCGTCGATAGGCAATCGATCCCAGGCGGTGTCGCATCGGGCGGAACGCTGCGGATCGAATCTCCGACCGACGTCGACTACATGGACCCGGCGCTCGCGTACTCGCTGCTCTCAGGGCAGCTCCTGTACGCAACGTGCGCGGAGCTCGTCAACTACCCCGACAAGGGGACGCCCGCAGGCTCGCAGCTGATCCCGGAGGTCGCGCAGTCGCTGCCGACGCGGTCGCCCGACGGCCGCACCTACACGTTCAAGATCCGTCCCGGCTTTCGGTTCTCGCCGCCGTCCAATGAGCCGGTCACGGCGCAGACGTTCAAGGACACGATCGAGCGGACGCTCAATCCCACGATGCACAGTCCCCTTGCGCACTATCTCGCCGATGTCGTGGGCGCCGGTGCTTACATGGCCGGGAGGGCGAGACACATTGCCGGCGTGATTGCCAGCGGAGACTCGCTGACCATCCGCCTGCTCGCCCCGGCGCCGGACTTCCTGTCGCGGATCGCCGAGCCGGCGTTCTGCGCGGTCCCGTCGGACACCCCGGTCGATCCGAACGGGGTGCGGGTGATCCCCGCGGCTGGCCCGTACTACGTTGCGACCTACACCCCCGGCCAGGGGGTCGTGCTCGTGCGCAATCCGAACTATCACGGCAGCCGCCCCCACCGGTTCGAGCGGATCGAGCTGGCGGTCGGGATCGCCGCCCAGCGCACTGTCACCGACGTCGAGTCCGGCAGCGCCGATTACACGAACCTGGGGCTGTGGACATTCTCTGCCACCGGCGGTTCGACCGCCCGCGGTATCGCCGCGCTGGCCTCAGAGCTCGCCGCGCGCTACGGGCCCGGCAGCGCCGCGGTCCGCGGCGGCAGACAGCGTTACTTCGTGAACCCCGTCTTGCAGCTTGACTTCTTTGCCCTGAACACGCACCGGCCGCCGTTCAGCGATGTCCGTCTGCGCAAGGCCATCAACTACGCGATCGACAGGCGCGCGCTTGCCGCGCTGGGAGACGGTTACCAGCCGCTGCCCGAGCATCCAACCGACCACTACCTGCCGCCCGGGCTGCCCGGCTTCCGTGATGCGCCTGTCTACCCGCTGACGCCCGACCTCGCGAAGGCCAGACAGCTAGCCAGCGGCAATGGCAGAACCGCGGTCCTCTACACCTGCGAGCTATCGCCCTGCCCAGAGCAGGCGCAGATCGTCAAGACCGACCTTGCGGCGCTCGGGCTCCGCGTCCAGATAAAGACGTTCCCGCTCGCGGCGCTCGCCGCCAAGTTCGCGACGCCCGGCGAACCGTTCGACCTCGCCTGGGAGGGATGGCTCCCTGACTACCCAGACCCGTACTCGATGCTGACCCCGCTTCTCTCCGACAACGCGATCGCGCCGAGCTTCGAGGATCCCGCCTATCAGCGCCGACTCGCCGCGGCCGAATCGCTCTCCGGCCCGAAGCGCTACCTGACCTACGGCGAGCTCGACCTCGACCTCGCCCGCAACGCCGCGCCGCTGGCAGCCTTCGGCAACCTCTCAAGCCACGACTTCTTCTCCGCGCGCGTCGGATGCCAGACATATGGTGTCTATGGCATCGACCTCCCCGCGCTATGCATCAAGCACGGCTGACCCTCACTCCGGCGCAAGGAGATCGATGGTCGAGTGCTGCGAGTGCTAGCTGCCGAGCGTGGAAGGCAACCAACGCCGGGCTGAGGTCTCGCCACGGAGCAGACGCCTGCTCCGCCATGTACCCGGACCTCGAGTCGCACGAGCAACGAGCGTGTCGCCGTCGTCGCCAGACTGCTGCAAACGCCCGACGTTGCGGAAGCCCTCCACGTACGAGCCGACCCTTCTCCTGCGGAACCGTTGGTGGAGCGTCGACCCGCCCACTCCGATCACCGCTGCTTCGTCGTCCACGCGGCCACCGCGCGCCCAGCCGCCGACACTGCTCGACGTACGTCGGATCGGTCCAGAGGAGGGCCAACCACTCTTGCATCCTCGCGAGGCTGTCCTGTGAATCCCCGGGCTTGACTGCTCCCGGGCACGCGAGCTGGAGTCGTGGCTCGTGTGCGTCGGTGAGGCCGTCGAGCTGGCTCGCCGGCGCACAAAGCGCAACTCACGCCGCAGGGTCGCCTAGCGCCGTGACCACGGAGTGACTGGACGATCCAGACGCCTCCCGTCCACCACGAGGTCCACCCGCTCATTGAAGAAGGCGATACGGTTGGTCACCTCGGCAGCCTCACGGAGAGGCTCCCGGTAGGTCCAGGCGATGTCGTCTTCGTCCTCCAGCGACCAATAGGACGCTTGGCCCTTATAAGCGCAGAGCGTCCGGGTTGGGCTCTGTTGGAGGACCCCATCGCTGACGTCCTCGGGCGGCAGGTAGTAACGGACCGGCAGCGGAGCCTCAAACAGCAGGTAGGGGCGCGTCGACGCTGCCAGCAGCTCCCCGCCGAGCTCGACGCGTACAGAACGCGAGCTGTGAACGATCTCGATGCGGTGAAACGGATCGCGGGGATGCGCGATGTTGCGCTCGTCCTCCTCATACCACTCGTCGAAGGCGCCGAAGTCGACGATCACGTACTCGCCCAGGGCATCATCGACAGGCCGAAAGGCCGCCGCCCGCCGTTCGGCGCCACCGAAGCGCAGGTCGAGCACTGCTCCCTCGGTGGTGTGCACGACGAACGGAACGCTTGGGTCATAGACCGGGCGATCCCCCAAATGCGCGACGGCGACGCCGGAGGACGCCGAATCTCCGGCCGGCTCCTCGTCGCGAGTCCTCATAGCTCCGTCAAGGGCCCGCGACGGGATGGCGTAGCTCGGAACGACCCGTTTTGGCTCCCAGACAAGCAACGCCCGATCAGTGTCAATGACCACCTGACCACCGATCACCGCCCGAATCCGCTTGTCGACGGGCTCATACCGAAGCTGTCCCAAGCTGCCCATCAGAATCTCCCGAACCATCGTCCCCACGAGCAAATAATCCCACACGTTCACCAGCCACAGCAAGGCACCCCATGCCAAAACGAAAGACTTCCGCAATGTCGCTCGCCACGCAGCTACGTGCCGCTCGCTCGTAGCGGGTGAGGACCGCAGGCCGGGGGCTTCGGCGCCGGGCAGGCGCAGCTGGGCGGGGACCGTATCGGCGGTGAAGAGCTCGGTGCCGCGGCCGACCAGTTCGGGGCACACGATGATGCGGTACTCGTCGACCAGGGCGTGGCAGAAGGTCGTCGAGAAGTCGTCGCTCACGGCGAGACGCAGGCTGCTGCGATCGGCCTCGAGCACCGCCGGATCCTCAGGGGCGGTGCCGAGCACGCCATCCGGGATGGGTTGCAGGCACGGCACCTCGAACCAGAGCACGAACGGGCCATCAGGATCGTCAAACGGCTGCCCGACTCCAAATGGAAGCGATCGAGCGCGGCTCTCGAGAGCATTCAGGCACGCCTTTGTGGAATGCGATACAGGCAGGTGCAAATCGCCCGAGCCATGCTGTCGGGATTTCGCGGTGGCGCGGAACTGCGAAAGTGCTCGGTTGCCGCCGCGGCGTACACTGCCGCCCGGTGGCTACGCCTCACCGTCACGGCACCAGCGCCCAAAGTCAGGCGGGGCGCGCTTCGGAGAGCGAAGCAGCAAGGTGGGAGCGACCCGGAGGGAGAGACAGATGATCCGCGAATCGATTGAGTACCCCGAGCACATCGGCGTGAGCGACGTGACCACGCTGTCGCGTGAGCAGATGATGGTCGAGATGTTCATGGAGGGGCAGTCCTCGTGTATGGCGGACGAGCCGCTGGGCTTCGACATCGGCGAGCCGGCGGCGCTTCGCGGCCAGAGCCGCGGGTGGACGCCGGTCCACTACCAACTCGGGGCGCTTGCGACGTGCACGTCGATCACCATCGCGGTCGTCGCCCAGGACCTCGGCTTCCAGCTTGGAGGCTTGCGCACGACAATCCGTTCGCTGATCGACATCAGGGGTTTCTGCGACGGGGACACGAGCCGCAAGCCCGAGTACGAGCTGGTCGAGTTCGATCTCAGCCTCGACACCGGGGAAAACGAAGAGCGCGTCCGGGAGCTGGCGTTGGAGGCCGACCGGCGCTGCCCTCAACTCGGCCTGTTTCACCGAGCCTCGATTCCTATGCACGTCCGCTGGCTCCGTAAGCGAGACGGAGCGACTGTCTTCGAGCAACGCCACCACCTGCCGGACGGCCCCACCCCGGCCGAGACCCTGGCCGTGCAACCGGAACCCGTCGCGTAAGCGACGGCTTCGCGCTGTGGGTGCGTGCAAGCCGAAGAACTCAGCTCCCCCGCGCCCGCGTGAGCAAAGACGCGGCTAACGGCGAGCCACAACCGCTCCCATCGCCCTCTCCCCGGGCGATGTACGCCCCCGGCCAAAGCGCTCGCCGCTGGTGTCGCCCTGCGCTCGCTGCTCGCGGAACGCGGCGAGGAAGGCCCAAACGGTTTTGCTCTGCCATGCAAGGGCTCGCCGATACTCGCGCGTGACTCCCCTATCGCGTAACCCCGAGGGCCCTGAGGTGGTGATGACATTGGATCCGCTTCTCGGTTGTCGCCTAGCGCGGCGACCGCGGCGTCTGCCCCTTCCAAGCCCGGCCGAGCCGAAGGAGAAGCTTGAGTTCGGGGTCGACCGGCCTTAGGAGACACTGGGGAATCGTGTCCTACCCAGTGGCGGCGGCCAGCACCTTGTCGACGGTGGCGGCTGTCGGCTTGCGGCTGAAAAGGCCTTCTTTGCCGTAGGCGCGGAGCCGCACCTCGGTAGCCGGCGCAGCAGTCGCTCCAGCTGCCGGGCGCAAGACGAGGTCGACGACGATGTGCTGAAGGCCCGTACGACCAATCGGCACCGCCAGGCGCACGAGGTCATCAAGACTGTCCAGGCGGCGCGCCTGCGGAAATGCGGCGGCCACGCGCCGGAGCACATCGTCGCGGCCGCCCGGGCTGCCCTCGGCGCGCTCCTCGACCACAGTCCTCACCCAGCGCGCCCCCCGGGCGCCTCCACGAGCGCCTCCGTGCCCTCCGGTAGCCGGTGCCGCCCCGCCGACGCTCGCTCCGATTGCCCCTCCGAGCGCACCGGCCCCGGCGTTGATGCTGACCAGATACTCCTCGACTTCGGGCGGGACACGAGGATCCTGCTCGCGCATGATGCTGATTCTCCCTTATCAGCCTGGCGGATGGGCGCCGATTGACCGGCCAGCGCTCGCGCTTTGCTCGGGGTTGGAACTGCTCGTGGTGAGTCGCCCACGCGGGTGCTGAGCTACAGAACGCGAAGCTTCACGGTGACACCCTCGTCTACCACTTTCATGGCAGCGGGTTCAATGTGAGGACCGGCGGTGGTCAACGGGCCCGCGAGCAAACCACTTCACACGTACGAAGTGAGTCTCAAGGACGACGAGCTCTTGATCGGCTGAATCACGTATACGTCCGCGGTGGGTTATGCCGGCAGGTTCGACTCGGGATGAAGTTCGGCGACTACATTGGCGACCCCACGCGCGACGTCGGTACCTCGCGCCGCTGGAGGTTGGCCACACGTGGAGCGCGCATCGGTGGTGGGTGGGCATGATCGGAGCGGCCGTCAGCAGGAGTGGTAGATGGGACGAGAAGCCGGACGCGAGGCGCTCGGACGCCGGGCTAGGGCGATCAGGAGGAGAAGTCTCGTGGGGCAAGGCCGGCGAACCCGTAACACGACTCATGCTTCGTGAGAACCTTCCGACTCCTCGGGCCCTAGCCGGCGGATGGCGCGGCGTCTACCGGCCGAGTGCTCGTGCGATCGCCTCGATGTGCTCGGGGGTAGTGCCGCAGCAGCCGCCGACGATCCGAGCCCCCTGCCTCGCGTAGTCGACAACATGGGCGGCGAGTGTTCCTGGGTCCGCCTCGTAGACAACGGTGTCACCGAGCACCTGTGGAACCCCGGCATTGGGCTTGATCCAGACGGGAACGCTCGTTGCCTGCAGGAACTCGTGGACGACGGTGTCGTTGTCCTCCAGCGATCGGCCGCAGTTGGCGCCGATCGCCGGCACGCCCAGCGGCTCGAAAGCGGCAACCACATCGGCGGGGCTGACTCCCATCATCGTCCGCGTTCCCTGATCGAAGCTGAACGAGATGATCAGCGGGAGCTTGGTCACGCTGCGGATCCCATCCACCGCCCACAACGCCTCTTCGAGCGCGAAGAACGTCTCGAGCACCAGCACGTCAACACCCCCGTCCACCAGCGCCTGCGCCTGCTCAGCATAGGCCGCCTCGCACAGCTCGCGGGTGAGCGGACCGTATGGCTCTACGAGCTGACCGGTGGGCCCGATCGAGCCGCCGACGAGCCCCTCCTCGCCCACGACCTCCCTGACCAGCTCGGCGGCGCGGATGTTCAGCTCCCTGACTCTGCCGGCAAGCGGCCCGTCCGCCAGCCGGGCAGAGTTGGCACCGAAGCTGCACGTGAGCGCGAACTCCGATCCCGCCCGCGCGAACCGCGCATGCAGCTCCCGCACTCGATCCGGGACGTCAAACACCCAATCCTCGGGGGCCACACCCGGCGGGAGACCCATCCCCTGGAAGTTCGTACCGGTGGCGCCGTCGGTGAGCAGCACATGCCGGTCGGCTAGGCGATCGAGGAACGAGGGCATCCTCCCAGGCTAGATAACGCTCCCGACGATCGTGGTGAGGAAGGCTGGCGTGACTTCCCGTTCGTGGCCCGAGCCGAGCCGTCCAGATGGCTCCTCGCTCGGACACACCACCACACTGCCTTGATTTGTAGCGATCATTTCTGCCCACTAGGTGGTCCAACGAGAGAAGGATTTTTCATGCACGAGATTGCGACCGAGAGCTACGTCCGCCATGAGATCTACGAGCGCACCCGTCTGCCGGTCGCCAGCGCCACGACGCTGATCCGCGAGGCCTACGTTTCCGAGGAGTTCTTCGCAGTCGAGCGCGAGCGCGTGTTCGCCTCGGGCTGGGTCGCGGTGGGCTGCGCCGACGGGGTGCGGGAGCCCGGGGACGTCCTCGTCGTTGACGTCGCGGGCCGGTCGGTGCTCGTCGTCCGCGGCCGCGACGGCGCGCTGCGCGCCTTCTACAACGTCTGCCGCCATCGGGGCACCCGGCTGCTCGAGACCGGCGAGCGACGGGTGGGGCGATTGGTCCGCTGCCCTTACCATCGCTGGGCCTACGATCTGGAGGGCCGCTGCGTCGGTACCCCGCTGTTCACCGACTCGGGCATTCCCGAGGACCAGCGCGCGATATTCGCGACCGACCACGCGCCCGCCTTCGACCGGCGCGATTACGGGTTGCTGGGCGTCGCAGTGGCCGCATTTGGCCCCCTCATCCTCGTGAACCTCGATCGAGAGCCCGAGCCGCTCGCCGATCACCTCGGCGACCTGCCCGGGCGGCTGGCCGGCTATCGGCTCGACGAGTGGCGGCTTGCCCGCACGGCCCACTACCGCGTAGCGGCCAACTACAAGCTCGTGGCCGAGAACTTCATGGAGTACTACCACCTGCCGTGGGTCCACCCCGGCCTCGTGAAGGTCTCGCCGCTCGAGGCTCACCACCGCTGGCAAGGGACCGGCATGTACAGCGGCATGTGCACGAGCCCGATCGCCCCCGACACCGAGGACGGGGGGTGGCAGGCCCTCGACCCGCTCCCCGGGCTGAGCGAAGACGACGCGCTGAGCGCACGGTTCGTCTGGCTGTTTCCCAACGTGGCGCTCAACGTGTTGCCCAACCACCTCTTCCTTATCCACGCGACGCCGGTCGCCGCCGGCGTCACCGAGGAGGCGACCTACCTGCTGACGCAGCCCGAAACCGTCGATGACCGCTCCGCGCAGGACGCGATCGACCGACTCGCTGCCTTCTGGGACACCGTCAACCGCGAGGACATCGCGATCGTGCAACGCGTTCAAGAGGGCCTAGCGACGACCCCATTCCCGGGCGGCCCGATGTGCTACCGCTTCGAGGAGCCCGTCCACCGCTTCCAGAACATGATCGCCGACCGGATCGTAGGCCTGCGCCGCGTGCCTGCCGGCGACGCTACAGCTGAGGCGCCGATGTTCACCAGCGCTCAGCAGACACCATGACCCTGACCGACTCGAGATGACTGGCAGGGTCGACTTGCAGGCAGCGTACGGACCTCGCTGAGAGATCGGCTAACGGGTGGTGGACGAGGCAACAGCACGGGAGTCCGTGTCCGCGCCGGACAGCGCATCACGCGCTACTTCTACGTCCCCACCAAGTGCCATACGACCTACACCGGCGAATCACCTACGTCCCCAACCTAGGACCCAACGGACAAACCAGCACCCTGCTCGGCATCGGGATCACCGGCCACGGCGCGCTGCTCGTCGGACGCTTCTCATTCACGGTGCCCTAACCGCCACCACCCACCGGGCGGTGGGTTCGCACCGCCTCCCCTCCCGCCGGATGGGGTGAAAGTCGCGCGTCCGGTTCTGGGGGGCGAGAGCTGCGAGGCGCTGGGCCCGACGAACGCGAACACGGAGCGGCCCCTGCTCCTTCGGAGCCCGGCTGACCCCAAGAGAAGTTCGAGCTACGGTCGGTCGGCGCAGCCAGACGGGCGACCTTTCGTGAAAGAAAGGAGCGTCCGCAGCCCGATGGCAGACTCGGCGGGTGGCCAGGATACGACTGCGTGAGTGGCGTGCTGCCGATGCGATCGCGATCACGCCGATGCTCGAGGATCCCGAGATCGTCAAGTGGTCGCATCTCACCGACCTCGGGGTCGAGCGCTGGATCGCCGGGCAGCGCGAAGGGCGGCGCGGGCCGTCGCTGGCGGTCTGTCGGCCTGAGGACGACGAGCTTCTGGGGAAGGTCGCGCTGCGACTGCCGGGCCGAGCATCACCGGCGACCACATGCGACGCGATCGCGCTCGGCGATAAGCCGGCCGGTGAATTAAGTTACTGGGTACTCCCGCACGCGCGCGGCCGCGGTGTCGCGACGGCCGCTGTGCTCGCGATGCTGGAGCAGGCACGTGGGCTCGGTGGCATGCGCTCGGTCGTTCTCGATATCGAGATCGACAACCTCGCATCAATTCGCGTCGCCGAGCGGGTCGGAGCGATCCGCCGTGAACCCACTAGGGTCGAGCACGACAGACACGGTGTCCCGCGGACGCTCGCGGTGTTCGTCGCGAGGTTATGAACCGTGCCAGACGATCTCGACATCCGCCGCACCGAGCTCACGGGGACCGTCGTGCGAGCACGGTGCGGTGATTCAAGGACGAGAAGGGCTATGGGCGCATCACGGCCGACGATGGCGAGGTGCTGTTCGTTCACTTCTCAGCGATCGAGGTGGAGGGCTACCGACGCTGGAACCCGGTCAGCGTGTGACCTTTGTCTGGAACGCGGAATTCAACACCGCCGCCGTCGCGGGGCTGAGTCGATCCGCCCGGAGTCCTCGTCACTGGTGATCCCAGACTGCTTCGTCGTCCACGGGGCCACCTAGCCGCGATTGTTGCTTCAGGTCCTGGCTGGCGGGAAGCAGCAGCACGCTGGCGAGCACAGTTCGGACGTCCGGAGGTTCGTGATCCCGGATGGACCCAACCGAGCGTCGGGTTACGAGCCTCGCTCTGGATCGAGGCTGTTTCTCAAACGTGTTCCGGCTCAGCGTGACGTTCGCCCGCGGGTATGCGATCAGGAGCGTGCCCGCTGTGGGTGAGGGTGTCACCGCTGTGGGCCGATGTCAGACCGCCTCTGCGGCGAGTTGG
>JAFASF010000229.1 GCA_019244745.1 Solirubrobacterales bacterium
CCCTGTGAGGCATCGACGACCAGCAGCGCGCCCTCGCACGCGGCCAGCGAGCGGGACACCTCGTAGGTGAAGTCGACGTGGCCCGGGGTGTCGATCAGGTGCAGCTGATACGTCTCACCGTCGCGCGGGGATTCGTAGAACACGCGCACCGCCTGCGCCTTGATCGTGATTCCGCGCTCGCGCTCGAGCTCCATAGAGTCGAGGAGCTGGGCGCGCATCGCGCGGGGATCGACCGTGTGGGTCAGCTCGAGAATCCGGTCCGCGAGCGTCGACTTGCCGTGGTCGATGTGGGCGATGACCGAGAAGTTGCGGATGTGGGCGCGATCGGGCATGGCTAACGTCCACCTCCAAGGGTATTCCGGCGCTCCGCACGGTTACGCGCGGTTACGCGCGTTTGCGGGGGTTACGGGCGGTTACGGGGGGCCCAGCCGGTCTCGGACGAGCGCCTGAATCTGACGGGCCTCCGGAATCCGCATGCTCAGCACCAACCAGCCGTACAGCGTCGAGGCGACCGCGATCGAGCCGCCGACCGAGATCAGCTGGGCGATCAGCGACCGCCCCAGCAGGGCATCGAGCCCGTCCCACACCCCCCACGCCACCGCCGCCATGATCGCCGAGGCCACCACTATCCGAGTGGTGATCATGACCGTCTGCGCGCCTTCGAGCCGGCGGTTGAAACCGATGCGCAGACGGTAGAGCAGCTGCGCCGTCATCACGATGTTCGCCACCGCGGTGCCGATCACGAGTCCCGCGATGCCCAGCGGCTGGTACAGCGCGACGCTGACGACGACGTCGACGACGATGTTGATCACCGCGTAGCGCGTCGGGATCCACGGCCGCTGGAGCGCGTAGAACGCGCGGGTGAGCAGCAGGTTCAGGCCGCCGAACGGGAGGCTGAAGGCAAACCAGAACAGTGCGATCGAGACGAGGTGCGTTGACTCGGCGTTGAAGGCCCCGCGCTGGTAGACCAGCCGGGTGATCGGCGTGGTAAGGGCGATGAGCAGCGCGGTCGCGGGGATCAGCAGCAGGTTGATCTGCCTCGTCCCATTGCCGAGCGTCCGCCGCATCTCCGCGGGCGCGCGCCGCGCGGCCTGCCGGCTGAGCGTCGGGAGAAGGACGGTCGCCACCGCCACACTGAACATGCCCTGCGGCAGCATGTAGATGCGAAAGGCCTGATCGATCGCGCGCGGTGCCGCAGTCGACACGAGAGCACCGAATACGGTGTTGAGCAGGCTGTCGAGATTCGTGATCCCGAGCCCGATGGTCACCGGCAGCATCAGCACGAGCACGTGCTTGACCCGGGGGTCGCGCCAGTCGAGCTCAAACTTCAGGCGGAAGTCGATCCGCTGCAGAGCGCCGGCGACGAGCAGCATCTGGACCACGGTCGCGACCAACCAGGCGACCGCGTACGAGTAGATCGACTGGTGGAAATGCGTGTGCAGCACCACGAGCAGCGCCACGATCACGAGGTTCCATATCGCCGGCGCGAGCGCCGCCATGGTGAACTCGTCGTAGGACTGGAGGATCCCCACGAGCAGGCCGGTGAGGCCGAGCAGAACCACGATCGGGAACAGGATCTGCGCCAGGACCGCGGTCAGCGCGTTGTCCGCGACGGTGAACGTCGAGCCCGTGAACAGCGGCATGATCGTGCCGGCGAAGATGATTCCGAGCGCGCTGAGCGCTCCCAGCGCGATCAGGATGATCCAGAACAGGGTCGAGGCGAGCTTGACCGCCTCGCGCTTGCGTCCCTGCTGGAGGAGGTCGGTGAATACCGGCACGAACGCGCCCGACAGCGCGGCCTGCGCGAACAGGCCCGACATCAGGTTCGGGATCTGGGAGGCGATCGAAAACGCCGACGCCGCGGCGGTGGTGCCGAAGTAACTGGCTGCCACGATTTCCCTCGCCAGGCCGGCGATTCGCGAGAGACCGGTCCCGACGGCGAAGATCGCGGCGCTAACCCCCAGCCGGCGTCGGGGGCGCGTGGGGCCCAGAGCCATGGTCTCGTTTGACACGGGGGCGCTATAGTACGGGCGCGCCGCGGCGGAACGTCCGCGGCTTACGCATTCCCATGGCCAATATCCACTCTCAGAAGAAGCGGATCCAGCGCGCCGCGCGCGAGCGGCTCGAGAACCGCCGCTACACCTCGAAGATCAAGACTTACTTCCGCCGGCTCGAGCGCGCCGTTGCCGAGGGCGACGACGGCACGGCGGACAGCGAGCACCGGGTGCTCATGCAAACGATCGACAAGGCCGTCAAGCGCGGAGCGATACACCGCAACGCGGGCGCCCGCAAAAAGTCGCGCGCCGCCCGGTTGCGACGGGGCTCCCAAGAGGGCTAGCCGGCGCTCGGAAGAGGTTGGTCACTCCGGGTGACGGGGCGGTCGGTGCTGCCAGCCGGCTTGCGGCGGCCCTCGATCAGGTGCGCTCTCGCCGCTGATGCGGTATCAACTACCCGGTCATGCCAGAGGCAGTCGAGCCGATTCGCCCGCAGGCCAAGGACGTCGCGTTCGAGCTGGAGCGCTTCGAGCTCGATCCCAGCGGCCGGCTCGAGCTCAACGGCCGCTGGTTCGGGGTCCGGGGGCGGCGCTTCGTCCGCCCCACTCTGACGTTCGCCGGCGACGGCGAACGGTCGCGATCGCTCGCTGACCTCGAGCACAAGCCGTGGTCGCCCGGTGAAGGCGAACTGTGGACGGCCGCGTTCCCTTGGGAGTTCGAGGGGGCGGGGGTGGAGGACGTCGAGCTGGCGGTGGCTCCGGACATCGCAATCGCGCTGCCCCCGCCGCGGGGAATGCCGCCGGCGCACCGGGGCGGACGGCGTGCCCGCGCTCGGCCGCGGCGCGGCGACGGTGAGCAACGGGATGCCCCGCTCGACACGACGACCGCGGACTCGGATGAAGCGCCCCGCCGTCGCGAGCCGTCGGAGATCGCCCGGCTGCAACGCGACGTCCATCAGCTCACGGCGGAGGTGGCGAGTGCGCGTCGCGATCTCGAGCGCGTGGGCGCCGAGCGCGACGACGCGCTGAGCGCGCGCGTGCAGGTGCTTGCCGAGCGCGACGAGGCGGCGCTCGATCGCGACCGCGTCGCGGGCGAGCGTGACGCCGCGGCGGCGGAGCGGGACGCGGCGTGGGCGGAGCGAGACGCGGCGTGGGCGGAGCGGGACGCAGCGTGGGCGGAGCGCGACGCGACTGCCGCCGCCCTGGCGCGGTCGACTGCAGAACGCGAGGAGGCCGCGAGCGATCGCGACCAGGCTCTGGCCGCGCGCGATCGTGCACTCGCCGAGCGCGACGCCGCGATCGCGGCGCGCGACGCGGCGGCGGCAGAGCGCGATGCGGCGGCCGCGGCGCGGGCGGCGGCGGGCGAGGAGCGCGACGCGGCATTGGCGGAACGGGACGCGGCGGACGCGGAGCGCGACAAGGCGCTCGACCTCGGCCGGCAGGCGTGGATTGAGCGAGACGCCGCGATCGCCAAGCGCGATCAGGCTTGGGCCGAGCGGGAGGCCCTTGCCAGCACCACGCAGCAGCTCCAGGCCGAGCGGGATGAGGCGATGTCGGCTCGTGGTGCGGCGCTCGTGATGCGTAATGCGACCCGCGCGATGCCGACGTCCCGCAGCGGGGATTGGGTGAGGCGAGGACTGGCGGCCCTACTGCTGGTGGCGGTCGTGGTGGGGCTCCTGATCGTGCTGCACGTGTTCTAGATCGAGGTCTCGCTTTACGCGCCCCGGGTGGGCTTTACGTGCCCGGGTGGGTTTACGCGGCGATCTCGCGGATCGCGCGCAACGCCTCGGTGTCCTCGCTCGCCACGCCCGAGCTTCCGCCCCGCGACGCGAGCTCGAGGTCCGCGATCCGCTCGATCGCCTGCCGCAGCTTCTGAGCGCCCGCCTCGCGGGCGTCGGCGACCAGCCGGGCGGCAGCGCGCGAAGGCATCCGCAGCTTGCGTTTGATCTGGGCCTCGGACTGCCCAGCCTCGAGCGCTTGGGCGACCTCGTGCGCCAGACGGACACGCTGGGCCATCCAGTAGAGCAGTCCCGAAACGCGCTCGCCCTGAGCTCGCAGCGTGAGGTACGTGCGGGTGGCGGCCTCGGCGTCGCGGGCGACGAGCGCGTCGGCGAGCGACCAAGCCCGGCGTTCGGCGGACGGCGCGGTGAGTTCCTCGATCGTGCTCGCGTCAATGCTCACGGGCGCCCTACCGCTCCGGCCGGCCCCGGACTCGGCCCCGGACTCCGCCCCGGTCGCCAGCGCGAGCTTCTCGAGCTCGCGCAGCAGCCGCTGCTGGCGATCCCCCACTTGCGTGATCAGCCTGCGGGCGCCGTCTGCGT
Organism: Solirubrobacterales bacterium; assembly: GCA_019244745.1. Classification (GTDB taxonomy): domain Bacteria; phylum Actinomycetota; class Thermoleophilia; order Solirubrobacterales; family Solirubrobacteraceae; genus Palsa-465. Next base: position 4,315 of record JAFASF010000229.1, read on the forward strand.
CCAGCTGGATCCCGAGCTCACGGCCGCGAGCGATGACCCACTTCGGCAACTCCCATGGTTTCACGCTCTGCTCGGCGCTGACGTCGCCGCCGGCCTTACGGACCGCGTCCGCGAGCCGCTGGGGGACCTTCAGCCTCGAATCCTCGCGCCCGAAGAGCGCGAGCGTGGTGTCGGTCCCCGCCTGCCCGATCGCGGCGAGCGCAGCCTCGAGCGGTTCCAGGTCCTTCTCCTTCCAGCGCTCGACGCCATCGACCACGATGAACCTGCGCCCGAGCGCGAACGTCATGGCGTTCAGTGCGTTCGCCACCGCGGCGGGCGTGGCGCTCTCGCCCTCGAACAGCTCGACCCCACTGGCGCCGCTCTGTGCCTCGGCGAGCGCGCGGAGCCGCGCGCGGCGCTCCGTGATACGGCCGTGGTCGTCGCCGTGGATTAGGTACGCGGGCTTGAACGTGGCCATAAGGGTCAGCCTACGCTCGCGGGCCTACCGCTCGACGCGGGCGGGCTTAAGGCTCGACGCGCGCGGGCCACCTCCAGGGCACGCTCGACGGCCTCCGCCGGCGACGCCGCCGGCTCGATCCCCTCGATGTCCCAGGTGTGGAGGCCGACAATGGGCACGCCCGTTTTCAGCGCCAGCGCGAGCTCGGACAGCGTCCCGTAGGCGCCGCCCACGGCCACGACCGCGTCGGCGGCCCGGACGACCAGACCGTTGCGCAGCTCGCCCAGACCGGTGGCAATCGCCACCGACACCCAGTGGTTCGCCGCCGCCCGGTCGCTCCCGGGGAGTATCCCTACGGTCATGCCGCCGGCCGCCGCCGCGCCGCGGCAGGCCGCAGCCATCACTCCGCCGAGACCTCCGCACACCACGGTCGCACCGTGCTCGGCGAGCCCCTGGCCGACCGCCTCGGCTGCCGCGATCTGCTCCGCGCTGGCGTCCCCGGGGCCGACGACCGCGACGTAGGTGCCCAATGCCATCGCCCGCCTCGCGCCGCTACCGGGCGACGACGTTGACCAGCTTGTCCGGCACGACGATTACCTTCGCGATCTCGTGCCCGTCGAGGTGGGTCTGCACCCCCCGGGCGGCAAGGCAGAGCCGCTCGAGCTCCTCTCGAGGAGCTCCACTCGGGGCCCGCACGCGATCGCGCACCCTGCCGTTGACCTGGCAGACGAGCTCGAATGTGTCGGTGACGAGCATGTCGGGGTCGGCGTCCGGCCACGACTCCTCCCAGACGCGGCGGCCCGTCAGCATCTCGTACACCTCGGCGCCCAGGTGCGGGGCGAACGGAAACAACAGCGACGCCGCCGTCGCCGTGGCGAAGCGCCGCGCCTCCGGATCGGCCCCCGCGTAGCGGTAGATGTCGTTCACCAGCTCCATAACCGCGGAGATCGCGGTGTTGAACGCGAAGCGCCCAGTCAGGTCGCGGCTGACTTTGTCGATCGCCCAGTGCGCCTTGCGCACCACGGTCAGGGCGTCGCCGCTCGGCCTTTCCGGTTGCTCGGCCGCGCCGGCCTCTCCGGCGCCGCCGGCGTCGCCCGACAGCTCGTAGCCGAGCCGCCAGAGCCTACCCAGGAACCGGTGCACGCCCTCGAGCGAGGTCTCCGACCAAGCCGCATCCTGATCCGGAGGTCCGATGAACAGGATGTAGCAGCGCGCCGCGTCCGCGCCGTAGCGGTCGACGATCGGCATCGGGCTGATCACGTTGCCGCGCGACTTGGACATCTTGTGGCCGTCGGGACCGAGGATCATGCCCTGCGTGAACAGGGCCTGGAAAGGCTCCTGCACGTCGAGGTAATGCATGTCCGCGAGCGCCTTGATGAAGAAGCGCGCGTACATGAGGTGCAGGATCGCGTGCTCTACGCCGCCGATGTACTGGTCGACCGGCATCCATGCCTTGAGCACCTGCCGGTCCCAGGCCGCCTTGTCGTTGCGCGCATCGCAGTAGCGCAGGAAGTACCAGCTGGAATCGACGAACGTGTCCATGGTGTCGGTCTCGCGGCGGGCGGAGCCTCCGCACTCCGGGCATCTGACGTTGACCCAGTTCTCGGCGGCCGCGAGCGGGGAGCGCCCCCTGGGCTGGTAGTCGTCGACTTCGGGCAGCTCCACCGGCAGGTCGCGCTCCGGGACGGGGACCATCCCGCAGCGGCCGCAGTAGACGATGGGGATCGGACAACCCCAGTAGCGCTGGCGGGAGACCAGCCAGTCGCGCAGGCGAAAGCTCACCGACGGGTGTCCCTTGCCTTCGCGGTCGAGCCAGTCGACGATCGCCTGCTGCCCATCAACGGCGCTCATGCCCGTGAATATGTCCGAGTTGATCAGCCGCTCGTTGGCGGTGTGGGCGACGAATGCCTGACCGGCCGGAGCCTCGCCTTCGGCCGGAGCGACGACCGGCCTGATCGGCAACCCAAACGCGACCGCGAAGTCATAGTCGCGCTGGTCGTGCGCGGGCACGGCCATGATCGCGCCCGTTCCGTACTCCATCAGCACGTAGTCGGAGACGTACATCGGGATCTGTTCGCCGGTGACCGGATTGGTGACCGTGCGCCCCAGCGGCTCGCCCGTCTTCGGCTTCTCCGTGGCCTCGCGATCCTCAACCGGCTCGCTCAACGCACGGTTGACGTATTCGTGTACCGGCTGCTCGTATTGCGTGCCGGCCGCCAGCCGGAAGACATCCGGGTGCTCGGGCGCCATGACGAAGAACGTCGCGCCGAACAGGGTGTCGGGACGGGTGGTGAACACCGGGTAGTCGATGCCCAGCTCCTCGCATCGGAATGTGACCTCGGCCCCGTCGCTGCGGCCGATCCAGTTGCGCTGCATCGTCTTGACGTGCTCGGGCCAGTCGATCGTGTCGAGGTCGTCCAGCAAGCGGTCGGCGTAATCGGTGATCCGGAAGAACCACTGCTCGAGCTGGCGCACCTCGACCAGATGACCACACCGCTCGCAGCGGCCATCGATCACCTGTTCATTGGCGAGCACCGTCTGGTCGTTCGGGCACCAGTTGACAGCCGCCTCCTTCCGGTAGGCGAGGCCCCGCTCGAACAGCTTCAGGAAGATCCACTGGGTCCAGCGGTAGTACTCCGGCTGATGGGTGGCCAGCTCGCGAGACCAGTCGATCGAGATCCCCCACCGGCGGAACGCCCGCTGGAACGCCGCGATCGATTCGTCCGTGGACGTGCGGGGATGGACCCCGGTCTGGATGGCGTAGTTCTCAGCCGGCAGCCCAAACGCGTCGTAGCCCATGGGATGAAGGACACGCTGCCCTATCCGTCGGTGGTAGTGGGCAATCGCGTCGCCGAGCGCGTAGTTCTTCAGATGACCGATGTGTGGCTCGCCGCTCGGGTACGGGAGCATTTCGACCACGTAGGCCTTCTCTCGCTGGTCTAGGGGACTTGCGCCAACCTGGTTGGAGACCTCCCACGTCCGTTCGCGAGCCCAGATCTCCTGCCATTTGGGCTCGATTCGCGTTGGGTCATACCGTCGCTCGGACATATCCGTGAGGTTACTTGCGCGGTCCCTGCCTCGCCCGCCCAGCGAGCATGCATTAACCTAGCCCGTGACTCCGATATCAACGGGGCTGTAGCTCAGTTGGGCAGAGCGCCTCGCTGGCAGCGAGGAGGCCAGGGGTTCGAGTCCCCTCAGCTCCACCTGGTCGTTCCTCGGTGATCGAACCGGCGGGTCCCCGGATCACCCAGACTTCTTCGCGGCCTCGAGCGCAGCCGGGGGATCGATGGCCGGCTGGTTGCGCACGAGCTCGAGCGCCCGGTCGGCCAAGGCCGCCGCCTCCGCGCCGCCGAGGGACTCGTCTCGCAGCGCGAGTGCCAGCAGCACCTGATGCAGGAGCTCCGGGCTCTGGAGGTCCGGAGGAGGTCCGGCCGGCGGGAGCGCGCCGGCGGTGAGGAGCAGCTGAGAGGCTCCCGGACCCCCGCGAAGCAGGCGCCCGCCGGCGCGGTCGGGAATCCTCGCCGCGATCGCCCCGGTCGCCGGGTTGACCAGGTTGATCCTGCTCCGCAGGCCGTGCCGGTCGGGCGCGAGCCGATATCCCGAGAGCCGCAGGTACCCGAGCTGGGCCGCCAACTGCATGTAAGCCGCAGCCTCGCGTTCGTCGCGCAGCCGAGTCTGGTGCAGCGAGATCTGCGTGCCGGCATCCGGGAGGGCCGGGTCGGGATCTGGCGCGACGAGCAGGAACGCTTGGGACCCGAGCCGCCCCGTCCCCACGCCCGCGATATCGGCCAGCAGCTGGTAGCCGCCGAGCCCCAGCGCGCCGACGATCCCCGGCGGCAGCGGGTTGGCCGCGAGATGACCTGCGGGAAACATCATCGGATTCGCGCTCACGCGGCGGAGAGCGGCTCAGTTCTTGAGCAGGCCCCCGACGATCCCGCCGAGCAGATCTCCGCCTTCGCGCTGGGCGTTACCGCCGCCGCCCTC